>CANGLW010000007.1 GCA_947454955.1 Comamonadaceae bacterium | reverse complement strand
CCCATGCTGGCGCGCAAACCACCGGCCATTTGGTAGACGATGCTGACCATCGAGCCTTTGTAGGGCACGCGGCCTTCGATGCCTTCGGGCACCAGTTTGTCGGCGTTGGGGTTGGTGCTGTCCTGGAAGTAACGGTCTGCACTGCCCTGCTGCATGGCGCCAATCGAGCCCATGCCACGGTAGCTCTTGTAGCTGCGGCCCTGGAACAAGATGACCTCGCCAGGCGCTTCTTCGGTGCCGGCAAACATACCGCCCATCATCACCGTGCCAGCGCCTGCAGCAATGGCCTTGGCAATGTCACCGCTGAAGCGAATACCACCGTCAGCAATCAAAGGCACACCCGTGCCTTGCAATGCGGTTGCTACATTATCAATAGCAGTGATTTGAGGCACACCCACACCCGCCACAATGCGGGTGGTGCAAATGCTGCCTGGGCCAATGCCGACTTTCACCGCATCAGCGCCGGCTTCTACCAGCGCCAAAGCAGCAGCGCCCGTGGCGATGTTGCCACCCACCACATCAATGCTCGGGTAGTTGTCTTTGACCCAACGCACACGCTCAATCACGCCTTTGCTGTGGCCGTGCGCGGTGTCCACCACGATGGCGTCCACACCGGCACGCACCAGCGCTTCCACGCGTGCTTCTGTGCCCTCACCCACACCCACGGCCGCGCCCACGCGCAAATGGCCGGCGGCGTCACGCGCCGCGTTGGGGAAGTTGAGTTGTTTGGTGATGTCTTTGACGGTGATGAGACCTTTGAGCTCAAAAGCCTCGTTGACTACCAAGAGGCGCTCGAGCTTGTGCTTGTTCAGCAGCGCTTTGGCCTCGGCAGGCGTGGTGCCTTCGGGCACGGTGATCAGCCGCTCGCGCGGGGTCATGATCTCGCGCACCGGCAGTTCGTAGCGGGTCTCGAAACGCAGGTCACGGCCGGTCACAATGCCGACCACTTTGCCGCCGTCGCACACCGGGAAACCGGAGACGCCGAGCTCATCGGACAAGCGCATGACTTGCTGAACCGTGGTTTCAGGGGTGATGACCACCGGGTCGCGCAGCACACCCGACTCATAACGCTTGACCTTGGCCACTTGGGCGGCCTGCTCAGCGATGGTGAGGTTTTTGTGCACGATGCCCATGCCGCCCTCTTGCGCGATGGCAATGGCCAAACGCGCTTCGGTCACCGTGTCCATGGCGGCAGACACCAGGGGCAGATTCAGGGCGATGTTGCGGGAAAACTGGGTCGCAAGAGAGGTGTCCTTGGGCAGGACTTGGGAGAACGCTGGCACCAACAACACGTCGTCGAAGGTGAGCGCTTTACCGAGAAGGCGCATGTGAAAGCTCCAAAAACAGCATTGTACCCGCCTCAGTGAGGCGGCTTCATGACGCCACTTTCATGACGGCAGCTTCGTGACGCTTGGCTCAGTAACCTGCTTTGGCCCCTACGCGCAACTTGGCAAACAAGCCCGCGGTTTTAGCGCCCTGCTTCTTGAAACGTTCACGCCGCGCCACTTTGGGGTCCACCGTGAGCGGCCGGTAAAGCTCAAGCCGGTCGCCACTTTGCAGCACACGGCTCAAAGGCGCCTTCTTGTTCCAAATGCCTACGGCCCAGGGTTTGGGGATGGTGGCCAAGGCTTGTGAGAGTACCGTATCGGTAGAGGCCGATTTCAAGGCCTCAGCCACCGTACTACCAACAGGCAAGGTCAAGGTGCGGGTGACGATGCTGCGCGGCCCTGCGCCCACCAGCAGCTCAACGGTGATCACTTGTAAACCTGCTCGGCGCGTTTGACGAAAGCGTCCACCAAGGTGGCGGCAATTTTGTCGAACACCGGCCCCACCAATTTACCCAGCAAGGCGCTGGAGAACGCGTAGTTCAGCGACAACTCAACCTTGCAGGCGCGTTGGCTGCCGTCACCCACCGGGTGAAACTGCCAGCAACCGTCCAGGTGCGAGAACGGGCCGTTGACCAGTTCAATCTTCACCTCGCGCCCGTGCACATGGGTGTTGCGGGTGGTGAAGCTCTGGGCAATGCCGCCAAAGGCGATGCCCACCTCGGCCGTTGCGCCACCCTCGTGCGACTCGATCACGCGCGAGCGATCGCACCACGGCAGGAACTGCGGGTAGCTGGCCACATCGGTCACCAAGGCGTACATTTCCTCGTGGCTGTACCAGATCAAAACAGATTTGTTAACGGTTTTCATAGAATGGCGGGTTGGCAATTGTAAAGTTTGCCGTTAAGTTCACCCATGGCCAAACAAAAAGACTACACCGCACGCATTGCCGATAACAAAAAGGCCGGCTTCAATTACTTCTTCGAGGAGCGCTACGAGGCCGGCATGGTGCTTGAAGGCTGGGAAGTCAAAGCCGTGCGCGAAGGCAAGGTGCAACTCACCGATGGGTATGTGGTGGTGCGCGATGGCGAGCTGTATTTGATCGGCTGCCAAATCAACCCCCTCAAAAGTGCCAGCACCCATGTGAACCCCGAGGCGCAGCGCACCAAAAAACTCTTGCTCAACAAAGCCGAGATTGAGCGCTTGATTGGCAAGGTCGAGCAAAAGGGCTACACCCTGGTGCCGGTGAACATGCATTGGAAGAACGGCCGCATCAAATGCGAGATTGCCCTAGCCAAAGGCAAGGCCGAGCACGACAAGCGTGATGTGATCAAAGACCGCGAAGGCAAGCGCGAGGTGGAGCGCGCGATGAAAGGCCGCAACCGCTGAAGCGCCGATGAAGCGCCGATTCGCCCAAGAAGAAAGCCGCTGAGACCAGCGGCTTTTTTGTTCAGACCAGGTCTTTGAGCGGATGCTCAGCCGCCGGCCAGGGCGACTCGAAAAACGGCAGCACCATGTCAGGCGTGACGTCCTCCACACGCGCAGGGTTCCACTTGGGCGCGTTGTCTTTGTCGATCACCAAGGCGCGGATGCCCTCGGTGGTTTCGCTGTCCGCCATGAAACGGTTCAGGTGGCGTGTGTTGAAGCAGTGGCGCACGATGTCGCGCTCCAGCTTCAAATCTTGCGCCAAGGTCATGTAACGCGCGCGGCGCACCAACTCCAAGGTGACTTCCATCATCAAGGGTGAGCGGGTGCGTAACGTCGCTGCGGTGGTTTGGGCCCATTCGGAGCTAGAAGACTCCAAAGCCTTGACCATGTCAGCCGCAGAACCTGTGGCGAAAAATTGGTCTGGCTCGTGGTTAGGCATGGTGGTGTCTGCATAGCCTGCTATTGAATAGATAGCAACCCATTGCGCCAAAGTGTCGGCACGGTGGTTTGGCAAAGCGGCCAAGGCATCCCAGGCGGCTTGCAATTGCTCAGCATCAAAACAGGTGTCAGCCAGGTTGAGTTGCAGCGCGGTGGCCGCATCGATCACATCACCCGTCAAGGCCAGCCACTCACCTGCAAAACCGGGGCAGCGGCTCAAGAAATAACCACCACCCACATCGGGGAACAAGCCGATGTTGGTCTCGGGCATGGCCACTTTGGAGCGTGGTGTGACGATGCGCAGTCGCGCGCCTTGGCTGATGCCCATGCCCCCACCCATGACGATGCCGTCCATGAAAGCAATGTAGGGCTTGGGGAAGGTGTGGATGGTGTGGTTGAGCCGGTACTCTTCGGTGAAGAAGTCTTCTAACTCAGCGTCACCACGCAACACAGCTTGGTGAAAAAAGCGGATGTCGCCACCGGCGCAAAACGCACCGAACACCCCCGCTTTGTTGCTGCCGCGTATCGCCACCGCGTCCACCGCCGGGTCATCGCGCCAGGCCAGCAACGTGGCGGCCAGGGCGCGAATCATGGGCAGGCTCAGGGCGTTGAGCGCTTTGGGGCGGTTCAGGGTGATGAACCCCACCCTGCCCCGCACCTCGGTGATGACTTCCTCACACGACCACATCACTGAACTCCTTAAGCTTCGCGGCTGGCGCGCTTACGCTCGTGTTCTTTGAGGTGGCGCTTACGCAGTCGCACCGACTTCGGTGTGATTTCCACCAGCTCGTCGTCTTCAATGAACTCCACGCCGTACTCGAGGGTGAGCTCAATGGGCGGTGTGATTTTGATCGCGTCTTCTTTGCCCGACACGCGGAAGTTGGTCAGCTGCTTGGTGCGGGTGGCGTTGACCACCAGGTCGTTGTCACGGCTGTGGATGCCCACAATCATGCCTTCGTAAACAGGGTCATTAGGCTTCACAAACATGCGGCCACGGTCGTCCAATTTGCCCAGGGCGTAGGTGAAGATCTCACCATCGTCCATGGAAATCAGCACGCCGTTTTTACGGCCACCGATGTCGCCCTTGTGCAGTTCGTAGCTGTCAAAAATATTGCTGATCAAGCCCGAACCGCGGGTCAGGTTCAAGAACTCGTTCGAGAAGCCAATCAGGCCGCGCGCAGGAATGCGGTACTCCAGGCGCACACGGCCACGGCCGTCCGGCTCCATGTTCACCAACTCGCCTTTGCGCTCGCCCAGGGCTTGCATCACGCCGCCTTGGTGGCCTTCTTCAATGTCGGCGGTCACCAGCTCGATCGGCTCATGGCGCTCGCCATTCACGTCACGGAACAGCACACGCGGTTTGGACACGGCCAGCTCATAACCTTCGCGGCGCATGTTTTCCAGCAAGATGGTCAAGTGCAATTCACCACGGCCGGCCACTTCAAAAATGCCGTCTTCGTCGGTTTCTTTCACACGCAGGGCCACGTTGTGCTGCAGTTCTTTTTGCAGGCGGTCCCAAATTTGGCGGCTGGTCACGTACTTGCCTTCACGACCGGCCAGGGGCGAGGTGTTCACGCAGAAGTTCATGGTCAGCGTGGGCTCGTCCACCTTGAGCATGGGCAGCGGTGTGGGGGTGATCGGGTCGGTCACGGTCACACCAATGCCAATGTCGGCAATGCCGTTGATCAGCACGATGTCGCCAGGGCCGGCTTCGGTCACTTGCACGCGGTCCAAACCCTGGAAGGTCAACACTTGGTTGATGCGACCCTTGGCACTGTTGCCGCCAGGGCCTTCCATCACCACCACGTCCATCCCGGGCTTGATGGTGCCTTGGCTGATGCGGCCCACGCCAATGCGGCCCACGAAGGTGGAGAAGTCCAGCGCAGAAATTTGCAACTGCAGCGGTGCAGCTGGGTCACCCGCGTTGGGTTTGACGTGCTTGAGCACGGTGTTGAACAGGGCCGACATGTCGGGGCCCCACTGCTCACCAGGTGCGCCCTCTTCCAAAGAGGTCCAGCCGTTGATGCCCGAGGCGTACACCACCGGGAAGTCCAGCTGCTCGTCGTTGGCGCCGAGTTTGTCAAACAGGTCAAAGGCCGCGTTGATGACTTTGTCGGGGTTGGCACCAGGCTTGTCCACCTTGTTCACCACCACGATCGGCTTGAGGCCCAAGGCCAGGGCCTTCTTGGTCACAAAACGCGTTTGGGGCATGGGGCCTTCTTGCGCGTCGATCAACAGCACCACGCCGTCGACCATCGACAAAGCACGCTCCACCTCGCCACCGAAGTCCGCGTGGCCGGGGGTGTCCACGATGTTGATGTGAGTGCCTTCCCAGCTCACCGCGCAGTTCTTGGCCAGGATGGTGATGCCGCGCTCACGCTCGATCGCGTTGTTGTCCATCACGGTGTCGACCACTTTTTCGTGGTCGGCAAAGGTGCCGCTTTGGCGCAGCAATTGGTCCACCATGGTGGTTTTGCCATGGTCGACGTGCGCGATGATGGCGATGTTACGGATCTGTTTACTCATGCTTCACCTTTGAAATTAAGGGTTGGTTGGCACCGAAGGGCTTGTCGCCTGGGCCAGTGTTTGTTGAATGTCGATCGGGCTCAACAAACGCCCGGGAATCAGTTCACCTGCGGTGATGTGGGCCGTGCCCAGCAGCACAGCGTGGTTGTTTTGCGGCGGTCCCCACACGCTCACTGCGGTGTTGTTGGGCCAGCTGCCGCGGCGGCGCAAGCCGCTCAAAAAGCGCCCTGCATTGTCAGCGTCTAACGTGACGTTGGTGTGACCGGCCAGCAGCACCTCGGTGCCCAACAGGGCTTGGGTGCGCTCAAGTGCGCTCATGGCTTCGAGTTTTTCCAGGCTGATGCACTGGCTGTCGTCAAAGGGGCCGGTGGCCACACGGCGCAAAGCGCTCAAGTGCCCGCCACAGCCCAGGGCTTTGGCAATGTCTTCACCCAGGGTGCGGATGTAAGTGCCCTTGCTGCAACGCACCCGCAACTTCATGTGGGGCGTGTCGCTCTGTAAATCCAGGTCGAGCATGTCCAGATCATGGATGGTCACGCTGCGTGGTGCGCGCTCCACCGTCTCGCCGGCGCGTGCGTATTCGTAGAGTGCTTTGCCGTCTTTTTTCAAGGCACTGTGCATGGGCGGCACTTGTTCAATCTCGCCCATGAAGCGGTCCAACACCTCCACCACCTGGCCCACGCTGCAGGTCACAGGCTGGGTGTTGATGACCTCACCTTCCGCATCTGCGGTGCTGGTGGTGATGCCCAAACGCACCGTGGTCTCGTAGGTTTTGTCCGCGTCTAAATGCAGTTGGCTGAACTTGGTGGCTGCGCCAAAACAAAGGGGCAGCACGCCAGTGGCCAAAGGGTCGAGCGTGCCGGTGTGGCCCGCTTTTTCAGCGCGCAGCAACCACTTGGCTTTTTGCAAAGCCTGGTTACTGGACAGGCCCAGTGGTTTGTCGAGCAAGAGCACGCCATGCACGGGTGAACGTGTGATGCGTTGGCGTTGACCACGCACAGAAGCACCACGACTTGCGTCGCGATCTGTTGCGTCTGTACCCCCCAAGGAGGCCGACGCACCTTGGGACGGTACGACGGTGTTCATCACTCTTCGGGGTTCTTGGAACGAGAAGCGACCGCCTGGGCGATCAGGGCGTTCATGTCGGCCGCACGCTCGGTGGTGCGGTCAAACACGAAGTGCAAGGTGGGCACGGTGTGGATGTGCAAACGCTTGAACAAGCCATTGCGCAAAAAGCCCGCGGCCTGGTTCAGCGCGTCTTGGCACTGCTGGGGGTCGCCCACCAACAGGCTGAAAAACACCTTGGCGTGGGCGTAGTCAGGAGTCACCTCCACCGATTGGATGGTCACCATGCCCACGCGCGGGTCTTTCAACTCGCGCGCGATCAGCTCCGTCAGATCACGCTGGATCTGATCGGCCACTTTGAAGGAGCGGTTTGGGGCTGATTTTTTCGCGGGCATGGCGCAGTCGCTTTACAGCGTACGGGCGATTTCCTTGACTTCGAAGAACTCGAGCTGATCGCTTTCTTTGATGTCGTTGTAGTTCTTGAGTTTGATACCGCACTCAAAACCTTCTTTGACTTCGCGCACATCGTCCTTCATGCGCTTCAAGGAGTCGAGTTCGCCGGTGTAGATCACCACGTTGTCGCGCAGCAAACGGAAGTGCGCGTTGCGTGTGACGTGACCGGAGGTGACCATACAGCCCGCCACCGTGCCGATCTTGGTCGCCACAAACACCGTGCGAATCTCGGCCATGCCGATGACTTCTTCGCGCTTCTCAGGTGCCAACATGCCCGACATGGCAGCTTTGAGCTCGTCGACCGCGTCGTAAATGATGTTGTAGTAACGAATGTCCACGCCATTGCCTTCGGCGAGCTTGCGCGCACCGGCGTCTGCACGGGTGTTGAAACCAATGATGACGGCTTTGGAGGCAATCGCCAGGTTCACATCCGACTCGCTGATACCGCCCACAGCGGCGTACACCAACTGCACGCGCACCTCGGGGGTGGAGAGCTTGAGCAGCGAGGCTGCCAGCGCTTCTTGCGAACCTTGCACGTCGGCTTTGACGATGATGGGCAGGGTTTTGACTTCGCCAGCCGTCATGTCGGAGAACATGTTCTCCAGCTTGGCGGCTTGCTGCTTGGCTAGCTTGGTGTTGCGGAACTTACCAGCGCGGTAGGTGGCAATTTCACGGGCGCGGCGCTCATCGGCCATCACCATGAACTCGTCACCCGCGGCAGGCACTTCGGTCAAGCCTTGAATTTCCACCGGGATGGAGGGGCCCGCATCTTTGATGCTGCGACCGTTCTCATCCAACATGGCGCGCACGCGGCCGTAGGTCTGGCCAGCCAGCACCACATCGCCGGTTTTCAAGGTGCCGGACTGCACCAAGATGGTGGCCACAGGACCACGACCTTTGTCCAGCTTGGCCTCGATCACCAGGCCTTTGGCCATGGCGTCCACCGGGGCCTTGAGCTCCAGCACTTCGGCTTGCAAGAGCACTTGTTCAAGCAATTCGTCAATGCCTTGGCCGGTTTTGGCCGACACGCTCACAAACGGTGAGTCGCCACCGTATTCTTCAGGCACCACTTGCTCAGCGACCAGCTCTTGCTTGACGCGCTCGGGGTTGGCATCGGGTTTGTCGATCTTGTTGACCGCCACCACGATGGGCACACCAGCTGCTTTGGCGTGTTTGACCGCTTCTTTGGTTTGCGGCATCACGCCGTCATCAGCGGCCACCACCAAAATCACAATGTCGGTGGCTTGTGCACCGCGGGCACGCATGGCTGTGAAGGCCTCGTGACCCGGGGTGTCCAGGAAGGACACCATGCCGCGCGGGGTTTCCACGTGGTAGGCACCAATGTGCTGGGTGATACCACCGGCTTCGCCCGCCGCCACTTTGGCGCGGCGAATGTAGTCGAGCAGCGAGGTCTTGCCGTGGTCCACGTGGCCCATGACAGTCACCACAGGTGCGCGGGGCAGCGCCTCGGCAGCGTGACCAGCGGCTTCTTCCTCGGTGAAGGCCTCCGGGTCGTCCAGCGCAGCGGTGATGGCTTTGTGGCCCATCTCTTCGACCACGATCATCGCTGTGTCTTGGTCCAGCGGCTGGTTGATGGTGACCATCTGGCCGAGCTTCATCAAATGCTTGATGACCTCAGAAGCCTTGACTGCCATCTTGTGGGCCAACTCGGCCACGGTGATGGTCTCAGGCACGTGCACCTCAATGACGCGGGTTTCCACCGGCGCGGCTTGGGTGTGTTGGTCGTCGCGGTCGCGTTCGCCACGGCGGCCTTTGGGGCCACCGCGCCAGTTGCTGCGGCCCACGCCACCTGAGGCGTCGCCACGGGTGGGGATGGCCTTTTTCTTGGCTGGGTCGCCGGCCCAGCTGCTCGAGAGCTTGGCCGATTTGACTTCTTTGCCAGCACCTGCGGGCGAGGCAGCGGTGCCCGTAGCGGGTTTCGCACCTGGGGCACCTGCAGGTTTGTGCAGGGTGCCTTTGAGGGTTTTGGCGTCGGGCTTGGGCTCTTCTTTCGGCGGGGCTTTTTTGGCCGGGGCCGACATCATGGTGCGAATGGCCGCAGCTTCAGCTTCTGCTTTGCGACGGCGTTCGTTCAGGTCGGCAGCGCGGCTGGCTTCTTCGTCAGAACGTGCTTTGGATTCGGCAGCAGCTTTGTCGCGCGCAGCTTGGGCGTTGGCGGCAGCGGCATCCGAAGCGGCTTGCGCGGCAGCTTGGGCTTCGGTGCTGGCGGCAGCTTCGTGGCCTTGCGTTTGTGTTTCGGCTTGCTTCGTGGCTTGTTCGCGGGCGCTGGCCTCTTCGGCTTGCACGCGGTCGCGTTGTTCTTGCTCTTCGCGCAGACGGCGGCGCTCGGCCAACTCTTCTTCTTGGCGGCGAATCAGCTCAGCTTGGCGGCGTGCTTCTTCTTCGCGGCGGGCCAGTTCTGCGTGGTCAATGACCGGCACTTGTTCTTGAGGCGCGGTGTCTTCAATAGGTGCAGAGGCTTCGGCTGGGGCTTGTTCGCCCTCGTTCTCGTCGCGTCGCACAAAGGTGCGTTTCTTGCGCACTTCCACCTGGATGGTGCGGGCGCGGCCGGTGGCGTCGGCTTGTTTGATTTCCGTGGTGGACTTTTTCACCAAGGTGATTTTTTTGCGCTCACCACTGACGGTGCCGTGGCTGGCTTGCAAGTAGCTCAGCAGTTTTTGTTTGTCAGCATCGGTCAGGGCGTCTGAGGCAGACGCCTTGGCCACGCCGGCGGCTTTGAGCTGCTCAAGCAGCGTGTCGGTTGATTTTTTGAGTTCGCTGGCAAACTCGGAAACAGTCGTACTGGACATTTGTTGTGTAACCTTTCATGACCGTTACTCTTGAGAAGCGGCATCACTGGTGAACCAGTGTTCGCGCGCTTTCATGATCAGGGCCTTGGCTTCGTCCGCTGACTGACCTGTCAACTCGGTAAGCTCATCCACGGCCAAATCGGCCAAATCGTCGCGGGAATGCACGCCGCCGTCTGCCAATTTGGCAATCAGGTCAGGGGTGAGGCCCTCGAGGTCACGCAGGTCTTGCGACACTTCTTCCACGCTCTCTTCGCGGGCAATTTCCATCGTCAACAAAGCGTCTTTGGCGCGTGAGCGCAGCTCGTTGATGGTGTCTTCGTCGAAGCTCTCGATCTCCAACATTTCCTGGATCGGCACATAAGCCACTTCTTCCAGGCTGGTGAAGCCTTCAGAAATCAGGATGTCGGCAATCTCTTCGTCCACGTCCAACTTGGCCATGAACAGCTTGCGAATACCGTCGGTTTCGTTGGCTTGTTTCTGGGCCGACTCGGCCGCGTCCATGATGTTGATCTTCCAACCAGTCAAGTCAGAGGCCAAACGCACGTTTTGGCCGCCGCGTCCGATGGCAATCGCGAGGTTTTCCTCGTCCACCACCACGTCCATGGCGTGTTTTTCTTCGTCCACCACGATGGACTGCACGTTGGCCGGGGCCAAGGCGCCAATCACGAACTGGGCAGGGTCTTCGCTCCACAGCACAATGTCCACGCGCTCGCCGGCGAGCTCGTTGGTCACCGCGTTCACACGTGTGCCGCGCACACCCACGCAGGTGCCGATCGGGTCCACACGTTTGTCGTGGCTCAGTACCGCGATCTTGGCGCGCGAACCGGGGTCACGGGCGCAAGATTTGATCTCCAGCAGGCCCTGCTCGATCTCGGGCACTTCCTGGCGGAACAGCTCGATCATGAACTCAGGCGCTGAGCGCGAGAGGATGATGGGTGCGCCGCGCAGGGTCAGGTCCACTTCCATGATCATGGCGCGGGCACGGTCACCGGTACGCAGGTTTTCCTTGGGGATCATCTCGCTGCGACGCAGGCGGCCTTCCACACGGCCGCTCTCGACGATGATGTCGCCCTTGTCCATGCGTTTGACGGTGCCCACAAAAATCTTTTCGCCGCGCGACATGAAGTCGTTGAGCAGCATCTCGCGCTCAGCGTCGCGGATTTTTTGCAGAATGACTTGCTTGGCCGCCATGGCGCCAATGCGGCCAATCGGCAAAGACTCCACCGCTTCTTCGATGTACTCGTCCACCTCGATGTCGGGGATTTGCTCGAGGGCTTCAAATAACAGAATTTCCTGGTCGGGCAGTTGCAGACCGGCTTCATCGGGCACCACGTGCCAGCGACGGAAGGTCTCGTAATTGCCGCTGTCGCGGTCAATGGCCACGCGGATGTCCACATCGCCTTCGTAAAGCTTTTTCGTGGCTTGCGCCAGGGCGGCTTCCACCGCGCCGAACACCACGTCGCGCTCGACGTTCTTTTCGCGCGAAATGGCTTCAACCAACATCAGTAATTCGCGATTCATGACCACCTCCAAATCAAATTCATAGGTCAGGCCGCACCGCGGCCTTTGAAATTCACAATCGGCGCCAAACGCGCCTCACGCAACTCATCGAGGGTGAAGCCCAACGCCTGCAGGGGCGCCGCTTCACGTTTCTTGCTCACACGCGCACCGGGTTTCACATCGGGCTCATCACGCCAAACAATTTGCCAGTGACCCGCTTTTCCAGCGTTCTCTGCGTTTTCAGACCGCTCCAGCGTGCCGCGAAATTTTTTACGGTTGGCATTGACCTGCCCTGTGGCAGCCGCACCCAGCGGGGCCTTCAAGGTCACGTCGATGACCGAGCCTAAAAAACGCTCAAAATCTTGTTCGTGGCGCAAGGGGCGGTCAATACCGGGTGAAGACACCTCCAAGCGCTTGTACTCAATGCCGTCCACCTCCAGGGTGAACTGCAGCTGACGGGTGACTTTTTCGCAGTCTTCCACCGTCACAAATTGCTCAGGCAGGCTGCTGGAAGCCTCGGGCACCCAAGGCAGGTCGATCGTGATGCGCAACAAGCCCCCGGCGGAGCGTTCGATCTCCACCAGGTCGTAACCGAGTCCGGTCACAATTTGCTCAACGATGTCCTGCAATGCCACGTGTAATTGGGTACTTCAAAAAAGGATCGGCCAAAAAAAACGGGCGGTTGGTTTCCGCCCGTTTGGTCGCAATCCTCGCATTGTACAACAAAACGGCTTCAAGTCCCTTGATTTATAAGGTTTTTTTCAAGCCGAGGCCAGCAGGCTGCGGGTGTAGGGGTGCTGGGGCGCGTCCAGCACCACTTGCCAGCTGCCTGACTCCACCACTTGGCCGTCTTTCATCACCATGACCTCGTGCGCCATGGCCCGAATCACCGCCACATCGTGGGTGATGAGCAGGTAGCTCAAGCCCCGCTCGCGCTGCAAACGCTGCAAAAGCTGTAGCACCTGTTTTTGAATGGTCACGTCCAGCGCGCTGGTGGGTTCGTCAAGCACCAGCAATTCAGGCCGCACGATCAAAGCGCGGGCAATGGCCAGCCGTTGGCGCTGCCCGCCTGAGAATTCATGCGGGTAACGTTGCAAAAGGCCAGGAAACTGCGCCTCATCCATGCCCACCTCGGCCAGGGCCTCAATCACTCTGGCCTGGCGCTGGGCAACATTCAGCTCTCGGTCATGCACCAACAGGCCCTCACCCACCAGGGCTTCGACCGTCATGCGAGGTGAGAGTGATGAAAACGGGTCTTGGAAGACCACTTGAACCCGGCGGCGCAGGGCCAAATCAGCGGCTTGGCTTTGCCCCCAGGTGTTGGTATTGGTGTTGGTGTTGGTTGTCGAGTCGCTGGCGCTGAACTGCAGCTGGCCACTGAAGGCCTGTAAGCCCAACACCGCCAAAGCGAGGGTGGATTTGCCTGAACCGGATTCGCCCACCACGCCCAGCGTGCGGCCGCGGGGCAAGCTCAAGCTGGCACTTTTGACCGCCGCAAACTCACCCGGCTTGAACCAGCCACGAAACCCAGGCAAGGGAATGGGGTAAGTCACCCGCAGGTTTTTGGTTTGCAGAAGTGGTATTGCTTGGGATGGTTCGTCCAACACATCACGCACCGGTTCGCTGTCCAGCAACTGGCGGGTGTAAGGGTGCTGAGGTTGGGCGAAGACCTCGGTCACCGCGCCCTGCTCCACCACGCGGCCCTGCTCCATCACCACCACGCGTTGGGCGAAGCGGCGCACCAGGTTCAGGTCGTGGGTGATGATGAGCACCGCCATGCCGTGCTTGCATTGCAGGTCGTTCAGCAGCTCCAAAATTTGCGCCCGCAGGCTCACGTCCAGCGCGGTGGTGGGCTCATCGGCCAGCAGCAGTTTGGGTTTGCCGGCCAGGGCCATGGCAATCATGGCGCGCTGGCGCTGCCCACCACTCAGCTGGTGCGGGTAGGCCTTCATGCGCCGCTCAGGCTCGGGTATGCCCGTGTCTTTGAGCCACCCAAGCGCCTCTTGCCAGGCTTGCGCTTTGGGCACGCCCTGGTTGGTCAGAACTTCCACAATTTGGTCGCCGATGGTCAGCACCGGGTTGAGCGCGGTCATCGGCTCTTGGAAGATCATGGCGATGTCGCGCCCGCGGATGCCGCGCAGCGTTTGCTCTGAACTAGATAGCAACTCAAGGCCATCTGGTGAGGCTTGAGCACCGAAAAGCTTTGCAGAGCCCATGAGCTTGGCGCCCGACAAACGCAGCAAACTCAAAGCGGTGACGGTTTTGCCCGAGCCCGATTCGCCCACCAAGGCCAGCTTTTCGCCCTGCTGGATGTCAAAGCTCACGCCATGCACCACGGTCTTGCCGCCAAAGGCCACCTGCAGGTCTCGCACCTCTAAGAGCTTCATGCGTCGGCCTTTCGGGGGTCGAGCGCATCGCGCAATGCGTCGCCCATGAAGGTCAGCAGCAAGAGTGTCAGCACCAGCACCGCGAAGGTGGAGAGCGAAATCCACCACGCATCAATGTTGTTTTTGCCCTGAGCCAGCAACTCGCCCAGCGACGGCGTGCCCGGTGGCACACCCAAGCCCAAAAAGTCCAACGAGGTGAGCGCCAAAATCGCCCCGCTCATGCGAAAGGGCAGAAAGGTCACAACCGGCGTCAAGCTGTTGGGCAGCACATGGCGCCAGATGATGGCGGTGTTCGACAAGCCCAGCGCCTTGGCTGCGCGCACGTAGTCGAGTTGGCGGTTGCGCAAAAACTCGGCGCGCACATAGTCCGACAAACCCATCCAACCAAAAAGACTGAGTAAGACCAGCAGCAGCAGCACGCTGGGGTCGAACATGGCTGCAAAAATGATGAGCAAATACAGCTCGGGCATGGCGCCCCAAATTTCAATGAAACGCTGAAACAACAAATCAGTCTTGCCGCCGGCAAAGCCTTGAATCGCCCCAGTGACCACACCCAGCAACACGCCCAACACCGTCAAGGCCAGCGCGAACAACACCGAGATGCGAAAGCCGTACAGCAGGCGTGCGAACACATCGCGCCCACGGTCGTCTGTGCCCAGCCAGTTGTCCGCACCCGGCGCGGCCGGGTTGGGCTCTTTGGCGAAGTAGTTGATGGTGCTGTGGTGGTAGCGGTTGATGGGGTACAGCGCCCAGTTGCCAGGCTTGGCAAACTGCGTCTGAATGAATGGGTCGAGAAAGTCGGTGGGCGTGGCGAAGTCGCCGCCAAATGTGGTCTCGGGCACGTCTTGCAACATGGGGGTAAACCACTGGCCGTTGTAGCGCGCCACGATGGGCTTGTCGTGGCTGATGAGCTCAGCGCCCAGGCTCAGCACAAACAGCGCGACAAACAGCACCAAACTCCAAAAGCCCAGCCGGTTTCGCTTGAAGCGCCGCCAGGCCCTCAATGACGGAGAAGGCGAAGGCGACGGGGACGCCACATTCATCGTGGAGGCCTCATTCATACTTGATTCTTGGGTCGACCAAGATGTAGCAAAGGTCAGAAATCAACTTGGTCACCAGGCCTATCAAGGTGAACAAATACAGCGTACCGAGCACAACGGGATAGTCGCGCCGCATGACGGACTCGTAAGACAAAAGCCCCAATCCGTCCAAAGAAAACAAGGTTTCAATCAACAGCGAACCGGCAAAAAACGCCCCAATGAAAGCCGCCGGAAAACCGGTGACGATGGGAATCAGCGCATTGCGAAACACATGCTTGTAAAGCACCTTGTTTTCGCTCAGGCCCTTGGCGCGGGCGGTTAGCACGTATTGCTTGCGTATCTCTTCCAAAAACGCGTTTTTGGTGAGCATGGTGGTCACCGCAAACGCCCCCAGCACACTGGCGGTGATGGGCATGGCGATGTGCCACAGGTAGTCGGTGATTTTCGCGCCCCAGCTCAAGGCCTCCCAGTTGCTGGAGGTCAGCCCGCGCAGCGGAAACCACTGCAGCTGCCCACCAAACACCACCAGCAAGGCCACGCCCAGCACAAAGCCGGGAATGGCGTAACCCACCAGCACCAAGAGACTGGTGAGCGTGTCAAACCGGGTGCCAGCGCGCACCGCTTTGGCAATGCCCAGTGGCACAGAAATCAGGTAGCTCAAAAAGAACGTCCACAACCCCAGGCTGATGGAGACGGGCAGCTTTTCTTTGACCAGCTGCCACACATCTTTGGGGTAGAAAAAGCTCTTGCCCAAGTCAAACCGCGCAAACTGCCCGACCATCTGCACAAAGCGTTCGGTGGCAGGTTTGTCAAAGCCGTACAAGGCTTTGATTTCCTCAATGCGCGCCGCGTCCACACCTTGACGGCCCCGGTAGCCCGCGCCGCTGGCGGCTGCGCCCTCACCTCCCGTGTCGCGGCCCTGCAGTTGCGAAACCATTTGCTCCACCGGCCCGCCAGGCACAAACTGAATCACCACGAAGGTGAGCAAAAGCACGCCCAGCAAGGTGGGGATCATCAGCAACAAACGCTTGAAGATGTAGGCCCACATGCTCACTTCTCCGACGGTCGCACCGCCCACCAGGTGCTGGTGACCCAGAACTCGGGTTGGTAATAGCGCGGCATGGTGGCGGGTTGTTCAAACTTGCCGTTGCGGTAAGCCACGCGGTGAATGCCGCTGTACCAATGCGGCACCGCGTAATGTCCCCAGCGCAGCACGCGATCTAAAACCCTCAGTCGGGGAATCAGTTCATCACGGGTTTGCGCGGTCACGATCTGGTCTAGGAGCGCATCGACCGCAGGGTTTTTCAAGCCGATCACATTGCCCGAGCCTTCGGTGTCGGCTGCTTTGGAGCCAAAGCGCTCAAGCAGCTCGGTGCCGGGCGACTCGCTGCCCACGTTGCGGTTGCTGATGATCTCGAAATCAAACACGTCCATGCGCTTTTGCAGGATGGCAAAGTCAATCACCTTGTAATTCACCTTGAAGCCCAGTTTCTCCAGGTTTTTGGCGTAAGGCGTGACCACACGGCCCATGGAGCCCGAGCTGTCCAGAAACTCGATGGTGAAAGGCTCGCCACGGTTGTTACGCAGTGCGCCGTCGGTGTAAGTCCAACCCGCTTGGGCCAGCAGGTCGCGGGCGCGGCGCAGGTTGTCGCGCAGGGTTTTGCCGCTGGCGGGGTCAAGCAGCGTGGCGGGTGGCAAGGGCACGTCTTGCATGATTTGCGCAGGCACATGGGTGCCAAAGCGCGCTTGCAGGGCTTCGATGATGCGTTGCTCATCCGCACCCGGCGCGCCCTTGGCTTCGAAGTCGCTGCCGACAAAATAACCGCGCACCCGGGTGTAGGCCTTGTAGAACAGCTGGCGGTTCATCCACTCAAAGTCCATGGCCAGGGTGATGGCTTCGCGCACCCGCTCGTCTTGAAACTTGGCCTTGCGGGTGTTGAACAAAAAGCCCTGGAAGTCCCCGGCGTTGCCGTGTTGCAGCTCTTTTTTCGATAGCGTGCCGTTGTCAAACTGTTTGCCGGCATAGGCCCTGGCCCATTCGCGAGCCACAAAGGCCTGGATGTAATCGAACTCGCCCGCCTTGAAGGCTTCGAGCTGCGCGGTGCTGTCTTTGTAGAGCTTGTAGGTGATGCGGTCAAAGTTGAACATGCCGCGGCGCACGTTCAAGTCTTGCCCCCAGTAAGCGGGGTCGCGGATATAGGTGATGTCTTTGCCAAAGGTGACCGGTCCAATTTTGTAGGGGCCAGACCCGATGGGCGTGTCGGTGATGATTTTGTCCAGCGGTTTGGCCTTGCCGCCTTCTACCCCCCACTTTTGGCTGAACACCGGCAGGCTGCCCGCAATCAGCGGCAACTCCGGGTTGACGCGTTTGAAGTCAAAGCGCACCACCCGCTCGGCCACCACGGTGGCTGAGGCGATGTCGCCAAAAATCGTGCGGTACTGCGGCGCGGCTTCTTTGCTGGTGAGGCGGTCAAACGAATGCTTCACATCGGTGGCCAACACCGCTTCGCCATTGTGGAACTTGGCCAGGGGGTTGAGGGTGAAGGTGACTGATTTTTTGTCTGCCGCCACTGTCACGTCATTGGCCAGCAAGCCATAAGCCGTGGTGGGCTCGTCCAGCGTGCCGGTCAGCAGGGTTTCAAACACCAAGCTGCCCAGGGCAGGCGGGGCGCTACCCTTCAAAGTGAAGGGGTTGTATTTGTCAAAGTTGCTCAGGCGCGTGGGCGGCACCAGGGAAATTTCGCCGCCCTTGGGCGCTTGCGGGTTCACATACGCCAAGTGCGAAAACCCCGCGGGGTATTTGATGTCACCGTACTGTGCGTAGGCGTGGGCGGCCCAAGCTGGGTGCATGAGGCTCAGACACAGCCAGGCGCCCAGCAGACCCATGCACACAGCTCGCAGATCGAGCGCATTCAGACGGATTGCCCCGCCCGGTTTTGCTTGTACGCCTCTCCCCAACAGACTGACTCGCCATGAACGCATGCGACAATTCTGCCTAACTTTGATCACCTGAGAACACTATGGGCTTCCTGCAAGGTAAAAAACTTCTGATCACCGGCGTCTTGAGCAACCGCTCGATCGCCTACGGCATCGCCAAAGCCTGCCACGAGCAAGGCGCCGAGCTGGCTTTCAGCTACGTGGGCGAACGATTCAAAGACCGCATCACCGAATTTGCGGCTGACTTTGGCTCCAAGCTGATTTTTGATTGCGATGTGGGCGACGACGCGCAGATCGACAAGCTTTTCAAAGACCTCAGCACCCATTGGCCCACCTTTGACGGCTTTGTGCACAGCATCGGCTACGCCCCGCGCGACGCGATTGCCGGTGACTTTTTGGATGGCCTGAGCCGCGAGGGCTTCAAAATTGCGCACGACATCAGCGCTTACAGTTTTCCCGCGATGGCCAAAGCAGCCCTGCCCTACCTCAACCCCAAGTCGGCGCTGCTCACGCTCACCTATTTGGGTGCCATTCGCACCGTGCCCAACTACAACACCATGGGTTTGGCCAAAGCCAGTTTGGAAGCCTCGGTGCGCTACCTGGCTGAGTCGCTCGGCCCCAAGGGCATGCGCGTCAACGGCATCAGCGCGGGCCCCATCAAAACTTTGGCAGCCAGCGGCATCAAGGGCTTCGGCAAAATTTTGAATGTGGTGGCCGAAGCCTCCCCGATTCGCCGCAACGTCACCATTGAAGACGTGGGCAATGTGGCTGCCTTTTTGCTTAGCGATTTGGCAGGCGGCGTGAGCGCCGAAATCACCTATGTGGACGGCGGTTTCAGCCAAGTGGTGGGCGGCATTGCCGAGCCTGATGTTCCTGCTGGCGGGTAAGTGATCTAACTCAGTTACCTGTCAAATTTGGTGTGGCTTGTCGACCAAGCTGATCTCCGAACCCCTTGAAAAGGCCTGCAAACCTGTTTTGCAGGCCTTTTTTGTCAGTTTTTTACCACCAACCCCTTGATTTACCCGCTTGACAGACCGATGTGTCTTATCTAATTGACATTAATAGCAGTAAGGTCTAGATTACAGGTAGCGGGGTTCCAGCCCGGCTGCTTTGCAATCAAAGGTGGTTGTGAAGTGCCCTCGTGCGGGTTTAAGCACGTTTGTGAGCTTCTTAACTAAGGAGAACAAACTATGTCTGATAAAGACAAAGTCTGGCCCACGGGATTGACCGAGGCCGAATCGGAAGAGGTGCACCGCAACCTCATCCAGGGCACGCAAATATTCGGAATGATTGCTGCATTCGCGCATTTGCTGGCCTATATCTACTCACCCTGGCTGAAGTAAAGGGAGCGCATCATGATTTATTCCAAAATGTGGTGTGTTGTGAAACCATCCGTCGGCATCCCAGTGTTCCTGGCTGCCGTGGCGATCGGTTCCTTCAGCGTGCACCTGGCCATCGTGTCCAACACGACCTGGGTCAAAGGCTTCTTGAACGGTGGCGTTAAAGCTGCTGTGACGGCGCCTGCAGACGCGGCGAAGAAGTAACGCTTCCCGCACTCGGGTCGGGGTTGCAAGGCCCCGACCCATTTCTATGTCCACCCAACCCCGAAAACTCGCACACAGCTGGGTGACCCTGGGCACGCGTTTTTTGCCCTTTGCCGACGCCGCGTCGGACAACTTGCCGTTGAGCCGTTTGCTCCGGCTTTCCTTGTTTCAAATTTCAGTCGGCATGGCCATGGTCATGCTGGTGGGCACGCTCAACCGGGTGATGATTGTGGAGCTCAAAGTGCCCGCAGCCCTGGTGGCCATCATGGTCTCGCTGCCCCTGCTCTTCGCCCCCGCACGCGCCCTGATTGGCTTCAAGTCAGACAACCACCGCTCTGAGTTGGGTTGGCGCCGTGTGCCTTACATCTGGATGGGCACGCTTTTGCAATTCGGTGGCTTTGCCATCATGCCTTTTGCCTTGTTGGTGTTGGCCGGTGCGGGCCAGTCGCACAGCGCGCCAGCTTGGGTTGGGCAAATGGGCGCTGCGGTGGCATTTTTGCTGGTGGGTGCAGGCATCCACACCACCCAAACCGTGGGCCTGGCCCTGGCCACCGATTTGGCCCCACAACAAGACCACCCCAAAGTGGTGGGCCTGATGTACGTGATGCTCCTGGTGGGCATGATTTTCAGCGCCTTGGTGTTTGGGCAATTGCTGGCTGAATACAGCCCGGGCCAACTCATTCAGGTGGTGCAAGGCACAGCGCTGACCACCATGGTGCTCAATGTGGTGGCGGTGTGGAAGCAAGAAGCCCGTAGCCGCATGCGCAAACCCGGCACACCCACCGAGGGCAGTTTTTCAGAAGTCTGGGCCAGCTTTAGCCAAGGCCAACACGCGATACGCCGCATGGCAGTGGTGGCGGTGGGCACCATGGCCTTCACCATGGAAGACGTGCTGCTGGAGCCTTATGGCGGCGAGGTGTTGGGCATGAGCGTGTCAGCCACCACCCTGCTCACCGCCACACTGGCAGGAGGCGGCTTGATGGGCTTTGCCTGGGCCTCCAAAGTGCTGGCGCGGGGCGTGGACCCGATGCGCATGGCCCGCCTGGGTGCGCGTGTGGGCATCCCAGCGTTTGCCGCGGTGATTTTGGCCGCACCCTGGTTATCTGTATGGGTTTTTGGCGTGGGTGTGTTTTTGATTGGTCTGGGCGGCGGCCTGTTTGGCCACGGCACACTGACCAACACCATGCAAATGGCCCCCAAAGAACAAGTGGGCCTGGCCCTGGGCGCGTGGGGTGCTGCGCAAGCCACCGCCGGCGGTTTGGGCATGGCTTTGGGTGGTATTTTCCGCGACGTGCTCACCCTGGCGGTGGGCAGCGCTTCGGGCTACAGCGTGGTCTATGGTCTGGAAATACTGCTGCTGATGTTGACCCTTTGGCTGATTCGGCCATTAATATCGCGATAATGCACTTACCCATCCACAAGGAGTTCCCATGAGCGTTCAAAATGTCATCATCCTGATGTTCGGCGTGTTCTGCGTGTTCGTGCTGGCCAACTGGCTCAACCGCCCCAAGAACAAGAAGTGATCCATCAGGCCAGTTTCGGCTGGCGAAAAAAAGGGCAGCTCTAAGCTGCCCTTTTTCTTTGGTGCATCGCTTTAAAGTTTGACGCAGTCCGCAAAGTAACTGCGTTTCCCGTCGTCGTCTTCCACCTCCACCAGGCCGTGGATGTCGGTCTCAAAGCCCGGGCACTGCTGGTTGAATTCGCGTGAGAACTTGAGGTAGTCGACGATTTTGCGGTTGAACACCTCACCAGGCACCAGCAAAGGAATGCCGGGTGGGTAAGGTGTGACCAAGCCCACGGTGATGCGGCCTTCCAGGTCGTCAATCGGCACACGCTCGGTTTTGCGCTGGGCAATGTGGGCGTAGGCGTCGCTGGGCTTCATGGCGGGTGTCAAGTCGCTCAGGTACATCTCGGTCGTCAAACGCGCGATGTCGTACTTGGCGTACATGGCGTGGATGTGCTGGCACAAATCGCGCAGGCCCATGCGCTCGTAGCGGCGGTGCTTCTGGCAGAACTCCGGCAAGATGCGCCACATCGGCTGGTTCTTGTCATAGTCGTCTTTGAACTGCTGCAACGCGGTCAAGAGCGAGTTCCAGCGGCCCTTGGTGATGCCGATGGTGAACATCACAAAGAAGCTGTACAGGCCCGTCTTTTCCACAATCACGCCGTGCTCGGCCAAAAACTTGGTCACGATGCTCGCGGGAATGCCGGTCTTGTCGAACTTGCCGTTGAGGTCCATGCCCGGGGTGACGATGGTGGCCTTGATCGGGTCGAGCATGTTGAAGCCGTCGGCCAACTTGCCAAAGCCGTGCCATTTGCTCGACTTGGTGTCGGCCTTGATGACCCAGTCTTCCGCGCGGCCGATGCCGTCTTCGGTCATCTTCTCGGGGCCCCACACCTTGAACCACCAGTCTTTGCCATATTCCTCGTCCACCTTGCGCATGGCGCGGCGGAAATCGATGGCCTCGGCAATGCTTTCCTCCACCAGCGCGGTGCCGCCGGGTGGCTCCATCATGGCCGCAGCCACGTCGCAGCTGGCAATGATGCTGTACTGCGGGCTGGTGCTGGTGTGCATCAAATACGCCTCGTTGAAGAGGTGGCGGTCCAGCTTGGTGTTTTGCGAGTCTTGCACCAGCACATGGCTGGCCTGGCTGATGCCCGCCAGCAACTTGTGGATGGACTGGGTAGCGTACACCACCGAGTTTTTCGGGCGTGGGCGCTTTTTGCCCATGGCGTGGAAGGTGCCGTAAAACGGGTGGAAGGCCGCGTGCGGCAACCAAGCCTCGTCAAAGTGCAGGTTGTCCACATAGCCGTCAAGTTGGTGCTTGATGGTCTCGGTGTTGTAGAGTACGCCGTCGTAGGTGCTTTGCGTGAGCGTGAGCATGCGCGGCTTGACCTTTTTCGCATCCACTCCTTTGAGCAAAGGGTTGGCCTTGATCTTGGCCTGGATGGCTACGGGCTCGAACTCGCTTTTAGGGATCGGGCCGATGATGCCGAAATGGTTGCGCGTGGGCTTCAAAAACACGGGCACCGCGCCGGTCATGATGATGGCGTGCAGCACCGACTTGTGGCAGTTGCGATCCACCACCACCACGTCGCCCGGGGCCACCGCGTGGTGCCACACCATTTTGTTGGAGGTGCTGGTGCCGTTGGTCACAAAAAAGCAGTGGTCGGCGTTGAAGATCCGCGCGGCGTTGCGCTCGCTCTCGCCAATCGCACCGTCGTGGTCGAGCAGCTGGCCGAGTTCTTCCACCGCGTTGCACACGTCAGCGCGCAGCATGTTCTCACCGAAAAACTGGTGGAACATCTGGCCCACCGGGCTCTTCAAAAACGCCACGCCACCGGAGTGTCCGGGGCAATGCCAGGAGTAGGAGCCGTCTTCGGCGTAATCCAACAGCGCCTTGAAAAACGGGGGCTGGAGGCCTTCTAAATAAGACTTGGCTTCGCGGATGATGTGACGCGCCACGAACTCGGGCGTGTCCTCAAACATGTGAATGAAGCCATGCAACTCGCGCAAGATGTCGTTGGGCAAATGGCGCGAGGTTTTGGTTTCGCCGTAGATATAGATCGGCACATCGGCGTTTTTAAAGCGCACCTCTTCAATGAAGTGACGCAAATTCAAAACCGCGGGGTCCAGGTCGGGGCCGGGGGTGAATTCCTCGTCGTCAATCGACAAAATGAAGGCGCTGGCGCGGCTTTGCTGCTGCGCGAACTGGCTCAGGTCGCCGTAACTGGTAGCGCCCATGACCTCGTAGCCCTCAGACTCGATGGCCTGCGCCAGCGCACGGATGCCCAAACCGGAGGTGTTTTCCGAGCGGAAGTCTTCGTCAATGATGACGATGGGAAAGCGAAATTTCATGCAAGCTCCAACCGGCCAGGGGCGCGCCTAAGATAAAAGTCGAAGCGCGAAGTGTAAGGACTTATTGCGCCCTCACTGTGACTGGAGCCCAGATTTCCGCTAATTTCTCAATAATTGGGGTCTGACCCCAATTAAATCAGTCGCGGTCGCAGTGCATGAGGCCTGGGCCGCGGCGGGTTTGGGTGTCGAAGATCTTTTGCTGCTCGGGGGTGAGCGCGCCGTACAGCGCCTTGGTGGCGTTGGCGCGTTGCTGGTGGAAGGTTTGCATTTGCTGCATGTGCTGGTTCATGGCGTCCAGGCGCTCGGGCGTGGTGAGCTTGTAGAGGTCTTTCTTGGGCGCAGCGCCCCAGCCCTCCAGCGGCGCGTTCATGGCTTTGTCGTAGGTGGTCCAGGCAACCTCCTGGTCAGGCTTGAGGTGCAACTCTTTTTTCAGCACATCCAACTGGCGCTGGTGCACCTTGCTCATGCGCTCGTTCATCCAGCGGCCCATCGCCCCCGGTCCATGGCCACCCATGCCTGGCGAAGGGCTCGCGACATCGCCAGCGGGCGCCGGGTCGGTGCGTGGGGTGGTTTGGGCATGTGCGAGGGTGAGGCAACATGCCAACAAGCTCAAGGTGCCTACAGTTCGAGAGATCATGGTTCGAGAGATCATGGTTCAAGCCTTTCAAGGTTGCCACCGCACGCAGTCATTGCGCGAAGCGCGGCAACCGGGGGGAGCGTTCGCGTCTGTGACAGATCACGTCACACCCAGAAGCGTTGGCAGCTTCGACGTTCGGCCCTGGCCCCTCACCCCCCAAATCTTCAAGGGTGGTTGCGTGACACATCGTGCAGTGGCAAGTTGACTGTAGCCACACCCACACAAATTGCTTTGACAAATCTCAAGCGTTTGTGTGCACCAAGCCTTGCTGCGTATTGCAGTATTGCTATCAAAACAGAAGCTTGAGCAACATCAAACTTTCGCAGCACAGCGTTTTTAGACTGACTTTTCCTCCCTCACGAAAGTCACCTCATGACCACCACCGCCCTGCGAACTGAGCAACCTGCCCTGCGTATTTTTGAGCGCCTCATGCAGGGCTACCGCGGTAACGCGGCCATACGCCTGTGGGACAACACCCGCCACGCCCTGGGGCAAGCCGCACCGGCCTTCACCCTGGTCTTGCGCGACCCGTCTCTGCTGCGTCAGCTTGTTTTAAAGCCCGACCCGCTGCTGCTGGCCCAGGCCTACTTTGACGACCTGCTGGATGTGGAAGGCGATATTTACGAGGTGCTTTCGCTCAAAGACCATTTCTCGCACCTGCAGTTGAGCTGGCGTGATCGCTGGAGCCTGTGGCTCGACGCGCTGAACCTGCCCAAACACGCAGTTTCACTTGAAGCCGACGCTGGGCAGAACATCAAAAACCATAGCAAGACAAGCAAGCCCAACGGAGCAAAACAGCACGCCAAGCAGCAAAGCAAACATCACTTTGAGCATCAACACACCAAAGCCAGCGACCAGGCCGCCATCGCTTTTCACTACGATGTGTCCAACGACTTTTACGGCCTGTGGCTGGACGAGGCGCGGGTGTATTCATGCGCCTACTTCAGCACACCGCAAGACAGCCTGGACCAGGCCCAGCGCAACAAGCTCGAACACATTTGCCGCAAGCTGCGCCTGCAACCCGGCCACACGCTGCTCGACATCGGCTGCGGCTGGGGCGCTTTGGTGTGTTGGGCGACCAAGCACCACGGTGTGCGCGCGCACGGCATCACCTTAAGCCAAGAACAACTGGCCTACGCGCAGGAACGCATCCAGCGCGAGGGCCTGCAAGGCCGCGTGACCGTGGCGCTGTGCGACTACCGCGACGTGCAAGAGGCGCAGTTTGACCGCATCAGCAGCGTGGGCATGTTTGAGCACGTAGGCCTGGCCAACTTGCCGCAGTACAACGCGCAAGTGCACCGCTTGCTCAAGCCTGGCGGGCTGTTTTTGAATCACGGCATCACCCACGACGAGGAAGGTTGGCACCGCAGCGTGGCCACCGAGTTCATCAACCGTTATGTGTTCCCCGACGGCGAGCTGGACTGCGTGAGCAACATCTCGCTGGGCATGGAGCGCGCAGGTTTTGAGATTGTGGACATCGAAGCCCTGCGCCCCCACTACGCTCTGACCTTGCGGCATTGGGTCACGCGCCTGGAAGCCCAGCGCGAACAGGCCATGGCCCTGGTGGGTGAGCGTACCTACCGGGTATGGCGCTTGTACATGGCCGCCTGCGCGCTGGAATTTGAAGCTGGCGGCACCGGGCTGCACCAAATTTTGGCTGCCAAACCCGATCACGGCGCCTGGCCGGTGCCGCTGACCCGCCAAGACCTGTACGACCGCGACACCAGCGCGGTGGACAACCCCGAGTTGTCGCTGCTATTGCCTTAAAACCTACGAATGCCAGGAAACGACAGGAAATACGGGCTAAACACCCTGCATTTGCTTGGATGAAAGCGCCTATCAACAATTCCCCTAAGTGCGAAAAATGATAAAAACATGATAAAAATCAGCTATCAAATATTTGCGCCGGTCGGTGGCTTTTCAGGTGATGTTGTCTCGTTTTTCGGGGTGGTTACAAGCTTTCAAGCTCAACACGCACAGCCGTTTGGGCAAAGGCTTTGCGTTCTTGGCCCTTTTGCTCACCGCCATCACGGTGGTCACCGCTGCATTGGTGGTGCAACAGCTCAACGAACGGGACCTCAAGCGGCTCAAGCAGGTCGGGCAGTTGCAAGTCAACACCTCTGTGGGACAACTTGAACTGCTGAGCCTGCGATTCCATGGGCTGCTCAAAGCCTATGCTCAAGATGAGAGGTTTGCGGCAGACACTCAAGACCCTGATGCCTTGGGCACCGTGCTTGCGCGGATGTTTCGAATCAACCCGATCATCAACCATGTGCTGTGGGTGAGCCCTCAAGGGCAGGTTCTGCAAAACCTATGGCGTGCCGATGGCAAACCCTCGCCCCAAAGCTCAAGTACCGAACTTGTCCTGCCCGAGCAGCTTCTTGAGGCCCTCAACATCAAGCCCCATGAGCTTTGGTTTTCAGACCTCGTTGCTATCAAAAACGAAGAAGCCAAGTCAACAAAACCGCTGATTTACGGGGCCATTGCCGTTCCTGACGCACAAGGTGCAGCGCGCGGCCATGTGTTGATCGGTGTCGATATGCTGCGCTTCATGCGCGGGTATGCCAACGATACAGCGGGCGCAGAGTTACCCCGCATGAGCTTGGTCAACGCATCGGGGCAGTCACAAGGTGACAACAGCGCGGCCATCAGTGATTTGCGGGTCGTTCAGAAGGAACACCCTGAGTTGTGGGCCAACATGCAAACGCAAGTGTTTGGTGAGGGGGACCACGGCCTGGTCTGGCGGCGCATGGTGTGGGCAGACCCCAAAGAGCAGGCCATGGTTCGCAGCCCCAAGTTCACCATGGTGTCTTGGGTGAGCCCTGTGGAGTTGAAAAAGGTCTTGCAGAGCAACGCGCAACTGGTCTCGGGCATTTGGGGCTCAGGCCTGGTGCTCTTGCTCACGGCCGTTGGCTTGCTTTACCGCCGCTCATTGGCCATTGAAACCTTTCGCCAACGAGAGGCATCCATACGCCGCATTGCTGGTTTGGGCTATTGGCGCTTCAACCCCAGCACCAAACATCTGGAATTGAGCGGGGTGTTTCACAAAACCCTGTCCATCAAGGGCAACCCGCAGCAACTCTGGCAAGCCTGGCTGGCGTGTTTTGACACCGATGCAGACCGCCAAGCGTTTCAGGTGGCCATCCAAAACACCTTGTTAACGGGTCAAGGTTTCGAGCTCGAGCTGCTGATGCACAACCGTGACAACGGCGCCCAAGGCTGGGGCCTGGTTAACGGAACCTTAAGCCAGGAACCTGCCAGCCGGGGCTGGATTGAAGGCTCGGTGCAAAACATCACCAAACGCAAAGAAGCCGAGCTGGCCGCCGAGAGCTTGCGCCATGCGGTGAAAAACATTGTGGACTGGTCCAAGCTCGGTGTTTGGGAGTTTGATATTCCCAGTGATGAGCGACGCATCAACCGCTACCTGCACGACATGTTGGGCTTGACCATGGCGCCAGGCCAAGAGTTTATGGCCCATGACTGGACGGCCAAGGTTCACCCTCAAGACCTGCCAGCCATGCGCCAAGCACGGGCAGATTATTTGGCTGGCAAGTCTGCGGTTTTCAAATCGCAGTGCCGCATACAGCACACCGATGGGCATTGGGTTTTTCTGGTCATTGAGGGGCAGTTCATGGCCTTCGACGACACGGGCAAACCCACCGTGATGCGCGGCACCGCGATTGACGCGACCGAGCTGCACCAAGCCCGCATCGACGCTGAAGAAGCCAACCAGGCCAAGACCCGTTTCCTCTCGCGCATGAGCCACGAACTGCGCACGCCGCTCAACGCCATCATGGGCTACACCCAGCTGCTGCGCTTGAGCCCCCACCTCGAGGCGCAAGAGCAAGACCATGTGAACGCGGTGCTGGCCGGCTCGCGGCATTTGCTCAACCTCATCAACGACCTGCTGCAAATCACCCGCGACGACCCACAGGCCGTTCCCCTCAAGCCGCAAGCTGTGAACATGAGCGAGTTGTGCCTGCGCTGCATCAACCTCATGCAGCCGCTGATGACCGAGAAACAGCTGGTCCTGCGCAACCGCATCTCGGCCGAGCATTGGGTGATGGCCGACACCCTGCGCGCGCAGCAGTGCGTCATCAATATTTTGGCCAATGCCATCAAGTACACCGAGGCACACACCACCATCAGCCTGGAGGTGAGCCTGCCCTCCCCCCAGGTGCTGCGTCTGTCGGTGCGCGACCAGGGGCCGGGCATTGCTGCGGATGTGGGTCAACAGGTGTTCGAGCCTTTCTACCGCAGCCAAGACGCCCAACAGACCACAGAAGGCACAGGCATTGGCCTGACCGTGAGCTTGCGCTTGGCGCAGCAAATGGGCGGCAACATCAGTTTTGACAGCGTGCTGGGCATCGGCACCGTGTTCCACCTGGATTTGCCGCTGGCCACGCCAGACAGCGCGGGCGCGGACAGCCCCCAGGGCGACAACGAGATGCGCTCGGAGGTTCGCCCGCTTGTGACGGATGCGTCGTCCCCCAAGACTTCTCGGGTCGGCGTGAACCAAGACTCTGAAAGTACGGTGTAAGCCCTTGTTGAAGAACTTACCCCTGCAGGTGCGCCGCATTGAGCCGCAACAGTTGCGCGGGTGGTTCATCGTCGCTGCGCTGCTTGCCACGCTGTTGAGCCTCTTGCTCAGCCTGGTGGTGTTTCGCCAACTGGTCAACGCCGAACTTGAGATGGCCGGCCAGTTGGTGCTGTTGATGTGGCTGCCCGGCCTGCTGCTGACCCTGAGTGGGCTGTGGCTGGGCTACCGGGTGATGCTGGACTTTGTCGTGCTGCAGCGGCGTGAGTCGCGCTTGCGCCGGGTGGCTCGCCTGGGTTACTGGCGTTACGACGTGAAAGACAAAACCTTTGAGGCCAGCGCCGATGTGTGGCTGAGCCAAGGCGTGACCGACGCCAAGCAATACACCTTGGAACAGTTTTTGAGCGGCTTCAAAAAGCCCTCAGACCGCGAGCGCTTCTTGCAAAAGCTCGAAAAAATCACCCCGGTGGGTGGCACGTTTGAGATGGAGTTGCCCTTTGTGACCCGCATGGGCAACGAGGTGTGGATTGCCTTGGTGGGCAAAAGCTATCTGTCCAAAGGCGAGCCCTTGGTGGTGGAGGGCAGCATCCAAAACGTGACGCAGCGCAAGCAAGCCGAAATGGCCAAAGAAATCCTGATGGGCTATGTGCAGAACATCGTTGACCTCTCCAAGCTTGGGGTGTGGGAGCTCGATTTGGTCACGAAGCAGCGGGTGGGCAACAAGTACATGCGCGCGCTCTTGGGTCTGCCTGTGAACGATGGTGACGGTTTTGAAACTTTTGAATTCGACAGCCTGGTGCACCCAGACGATTGGCCCATGCTCAAACAACTGCGCGAGGATTACCTCAATGGCCAGATGGATGTCTACCAACACCCGTTTCGTGCCCGTCATGCCGATGGCCGTTGGATTTGGTTGTTTGGCAGAGGCGAAATTGTGGCGCGCGACGCGCAGGGCAAACCCACCTTGATGCGCGGCATCAGCATTGACATCACCCAAATTCAAGAAGCCCGCGAGGCTGCTGAAACCGCCAACCGCGCCAAGAGCGAATTTTTGTCACGCATGAGCCATGAGCTGCGCACACCGCTCAACGCCATCTTGGGCTACACCCAGCTCTTGCGCATGGAAGGCGGCACCACCGAGCGGCAGGAAGAGCACATCACCAGCGTGCTCTCAGGCGGGCGGCATTTGCTCAACCTGGTCAATGACTTGCTGCACATCACCAAGTTCAAACCCGGTCAGGGTGTGGCTGCGCCGCTGCTCAAACCGACATCGCTTGCACAAGTGGTGCAAACCTGCCGCAACATGCTCGCCCCTCAGGCCCAGGAGCGGCGCATCACCCTGCACCAAGATTTGCAAGACGGGGAATGGGTGTTGGCCGACCCGCTGCGCTTGCAGCAGGTGGTCATCAACCTGCTGAGCAACGCCATCAAGTACAGCTTTGAGGGCAGCCAGGTGCATGTCTCCAGCCGCTTGCTGGGCAACAGCCAGCTGCGCTTGTCGGTGCGCGACCAAGGCCCGGGCATCGACGCGTCGGTGGGTGAACGGGTGTTTGAGCCGTTTTACCGCGGCACCCTGCCCGACTTTGGCTACGAGGGCGCGGGCATCGGCTTGGCGGTGTGCAAACAGCTGGCAGAAAGCATGCACGGCAGCATCAGCTACCAAAGCACGGTGGGTTCAGGCAGCGTGTTTCATGTGGATTTGCCCGCCAGCTCACGCGCCATGGCCATGGCGGCCAGTGGCTCCAAGCAGACCGCATCGGCCCCGTAAGGTCGATCCACCGTGCCGGGGTGGGTGAAGGCGGCCCCACCCAGCATCACCACCAATTTCGGGTTGAGCGAGCGCTGGCGCAAGCCCTGGATGAGCGCGGGCAAGCCGTCGAGCTGCTCGAGCAAGCCCACTGAGAGGCCCAGCACCTCAAACCAGTCTTTGTGCACGGCCTCCAACAAGGCTTGTTCGCTGGTGGTCACCTCCACCGAGACGTCCCAGCCGTCGTTCACAAAGAACTCCGACACCATGGCCAAGCCCAGCAAGTGCTGCGAGCCCGGTGCTGCGGCCACCATGGCGCGGTATTTGGGGCCGGCTTGGTGGTAGGGGCGGCGGTTCAAAAAGCCGTAGTGGTGCGTCATGTTTTGCATGCGCAGCAGGCCCAGGGTCACGTGCGAAAAATCCAGCCGGTCTTGCACCCACAGCTCACCCAAATAACGTGCTGCCGGGGTGATGAGGTTGAGCAAAATTTCTGGCACGCTGTGGTGCTCTTGCACCAAGCTGTCGACAAAATCCCAGCAGGCGCGCTCGTCTTCCTGGTGGCATTGGGTGGCAAATTCCGCCACCGTGGCTTCGCTAGGGTTGAGGTGTTGGGTGGCCGGTGTGGGGCCGCTGGCGAGTTGGTCAGCGTGCGCGCGCACGAGTTGCGGCACGATCTGCGATTCAATGACCGAGAGCAATGACCGTTTGCACGCGTCTAGCGAACCGGACTCAAGCCCGGAGGAACGCTGCAGTTGGCTGGCTGGCGACATAGGCCCCCTAGAACCGATCAACGGTCAGGCCGAAGATGCGGCCCAACTCAGGTGCCTGGCAGCGAGCCGGGCGACGGTTTGGATCGATCTTACAAATGAAAAGCAAGCTTGAAAACCCACCAAAACCCTATGAAAAAAGCCCCACACCGTGAGGTGCAGGGCTTTCCAATCTGGCGGAGAAGGCGGGATTCGAACCCGCGGTGGGTTTTACCCCACGCACGCTTTCCAGGCGTGTGACTTAAACCGCTCATCCACCTCTCCAGAGCCTCGTATTCTAACCGAGGAAGACGGGCTTGCTGGAGCGGGATGGATGAATTTCAGCGGATGACGGCCAACTGGGTGCGCTGGCCGCCTTTGTAGGTCAGCAAGGTGAGCGCGCCGTTTTTGATGTCGCCCTTCTCGTCAAAGGTGATGGGGCCGGTCACGCCTTTGTAGTCGGCCGTGGCGGCCAGCTCGCTCAGGTACTTGGCGGGGTCCGACGAATTGGCTTTGACCATGGCTGCCACCATGACCTTGACCGCGTCGTACACATAGGGCGAGTAAAGCTGCACATCGGCGTTGAACTTGGTTTTGAACTTGGCGCGGAAGTCGTCCATGCCGGCCTTGCCCTCGCCTTCCACACCACCGGCTTCAGCGCAGAACACCTGCTCTTCACCGATGGCGTCGCCCGCGAACTTGATCAGGTCGGTGGTGCAAATGCCGTCACCGCCCATGAACTTGGCCTTGATGCCCAGCGATTTCATTTGCTTGAGCATGGGGCCGCCCACCGCGTCCATGCCGCCGAAGAAGATCACATCAGGCTTTTTGGCCTTGATGGCGGTCAGGATGGCGTTGAAGTCGGTGGCTTTGTCGTTGGTGAACTGCTTGTCCACAATCTTGGCACCTGCGGCTTCGGCGGCTTTGGTGAACTCTTCAGCCACGCCCTGGCCATAAGCGGTGCGGTCGTCAATGACGGCGATGGTTTTCGCACTCAGCGTTTTCACCGCGTACTGGCCCAGGGTGGAGCCCAGGTGCACGTCATCAGCCACCACGCGAAAAGCCGTTTTGAAGCCCTGGCGGGTGTATTTGGGGTTGGTGGCCGAGGGCGAAATTTGCGGGATGCCTGCGTCGCTGTAAATTTTGGAAGCCGGAATGGTGGTGCCTGAGTTGAGGTGGCCCACCACACCGGCCACTTTGGCGTCGACCAGCTTTTGCGCCACGGCGGTGCCTTGTTTGGGGTCGGCGGCGTCGTCTTCAGCCACCAGTTCCAGGGTGACTTTTTGGCCGTTGATGGTCACGCCCGCGGCGTTGAGTTCTTCAACCGCCAGGCGCGCGCCGTTTTCGTTGTCTTTGCCCAGGTGGGCAATGGCGCCGCTGATCGGGCCCACGTGGCCGATTTTCACCACCACCGCAGCGGGTGCGGCAGCTTTAGGCGCCTCTTCTTTTTTGCCACAAGCCACCAGGGTGGCTGCAGCGATCAGGCTCAGAGACAGGGTCAGGGTTTTCGCATTCATGGGTTTCTCCTCAAGAAAAAATCAAGCGTTCACAGCAATATCATGCCGCACGATGGTCAAGCCCTGCTCGCTGTAGTGCTTCCAGCGGCCACGAGCGGCTTGGCGCTCGGCATCGTCCACCGTCACCACTTCAATCACACGGGCAAATTCTGCGTAGCCCTGGGGCACGCTGTGTCCCAGGTTCACCAGCACCTCGCGGTGGTGGCTTTGCTGTGCGGTTTCACACAACAACACCGGTGAGGCCGACCACACTTGGGGCTCGGCCGGCCAAGCCGCGTGGGCAATGAAGTCTTGGGGCGAGAGCGTCCACAGCTGCACGTCCAGCGCCTGCAGGTCCTGAGGCAAACCCACCACCGCCACTTTGGCCCCCTGCGCGCTGGCCTTGCGCAGCAAACGCGCGGCGTACTGCAGCTTGTCAGGGGCGTTGAAGTGAAAAGCGACTTGGGTCATGCGTGGACCACTTTTTAAACCGTCTCGCCCAGCAAATAACTCAGCAGCAAACCCACCGGGCGGCCGGTGGCGCCTTTGGCCGCGCCGCCCTTCCAGGCGGTGCCGGCAATGTCCAGGTGCGCCCAGTCGAATTTGGTGGCAAAGCGCTGCAAAAACTTGGCCGCGGTGATGGCCCCGCCAGCACGCCCGCCCACATTCGCCACATCGGCGAAGTTGGATTTGAGGCCTTCGGCGTAGTCGTCGTCCAGCGGCAAGCGCCAAGCCAGGTCTTGCGCGGCCTCGCCGGCTTTGAGCAAGGCGTGAGCCAAATCGTCTTTGCTGGCAAACAAGCCGCTACGAACCGCGCCCAGGGAAATCACGCAAGCACCGGTCAGGGTCGCGATGTCAATCACCGCTTTGGGTTTGAAGCGCTCGGCGTAGGTCAGCGCGTCGCACAGCACCAGGCGGCCTTCGGCGTCGGTGTTCAAAATCTCAATCGTTTGGCCGCTCATACTCTTGACCACGTCACCGGGTTTGATGGCGTTGCCACCGGGCATGTTTTCAGCTGCGGGAATCAAACCCACCACGTTGATCTTGGGCTGCAACTCGCGCAGGGCCTTGAACACGCCCAGCACGCTCGCCGCACCCGACATGTCGAACTTCATCTCGTCCATCTCAGCCGCGGGCTTGATGGAAATACCCCCCGTGTCAAAGGTGATGCCCTTGCCCACCAGCACGGTGGGCGCCAGGGTTTTGGCCGCGCCCTGGTAGTTCAGCACGATGAAGCGCAGCGGCTCGCGCGAGCCCTGGGCCACCGCCATGAAGGAACCCATGCCCAGCTTGTCCACCTCTTTGGGGCCAAGCACCTGGCAGCTCAATTTCGCGGCGGTGCTGGCCAAACCCTTGGCCGCGTTGGCCAGCAACGTGGGCGTGGCGTGGTTAGCCGGGCGGTTGGCCCATTCTTTGGCCATGGCCACACCCTCGGCCGTGGCCAAGATGTGTTTGAACGCGGTTTGCAAGGGTTTGGCATCCGTCACACCCAGCGTCACTTTGTCCAGGGTGATGGGCTCTGCTATTTTTTTGGTAGCACTGTAGACATAGCCTGCGTCGCTCAAGGCCAAAATACTGGCACGCAATGCAGCCGCGTTAGCCGAACCTGCGAAAACCACTGTGAGGGTTTCCAAGCCTGGCGCGCTGGCACGCAAAGCGCCCCAGGCCGCGTTCATGGCGCTGCGCACTTGGGCAGGCTTGCCCTCGCCCACACCGGCCAACAACACACGGGTGGCGGCCACGCCTGCGGGGCGGTGCAAGGCCAGCCACTTGCCGGGTTTGGTGAGCAAGTCGCCCCGGCTCAGGGCTTGGGCGATGACTTGGTTGAGGTCCTCGGGCGGGGCCTTGAGGGCTTGCACCGGCTTGTAACCTTCGGGAACGAGCACCAGTAGTGCGTCGGTTTTTTGGGTGGCGGCTTGGCTGAGGCTGAGGGTCTTGAGTTGAAAGTTCATAATTGGGCTTTTCGTTGCCATCAATGTTATTCCATTCCTCCATCCGCAAGGAGCTGGCCCGCAGTTTTGGGGCTACGCTGATCGTGCTGGTCACGGTGGTGATGACCATGACGCTGATCCGCACGCTGGGCCAAGCCTCGCGCGGCAGCTTCAACCCCTCGGATGTGATGCTGGTGATGGGCTACAACGTGCTGGCGTTTCTGCCCAACATCATGACCATGGGCCTGTTTGTGGCCACGGTCTCGACGCTGACCCGCATGTACCGCGACTCTGAAATGGTGATTTGGTTCAACAGCGGCGTGGGCCTGGGGCTTGTGCTGCGCCCGGTGCTGCGCTTTGCCTGGCCGGTGTTGCTGGCCGTGGGTGGTTTGGCGCTGTTTGTGCTGCCTTGGTCGTACCAGCAAATTGAGGACATGAAGTCGCACTACGAAAACCGGGGTGACCTGGAGAGGGTGCAGCCGGGCCAGTTTCAGGAGTCTGGGGGCGGCAGCAAGGTGTTTTTCATTGAGAAAAGCCTGATGGCCGAGCAAACCGCCAGCAATGTGTTCATCGCCACCAACGAGGCGGGCAAAGAAACCATCACCACCGCACGCAGCGGCCGTGTGGTGACCGAGGGCGAAGACCGGTTTTTGGTGCTGGAAAACGGCCAGCGGCTGGAGAGCCAAATTGGCAAGACCGCCCTGCGGGTGATGGCCTTTGACAACTACCGCGTGCTAGCCGACCAGGGCGTGCTGGGCGCTGCGCCCGAGGTGCCGCTCAACACCGTGCCCACTTTGAAGCTGTTGCAAGACCCCACGCCCACCAACTTGGGCGAAATCGCGTTTCGCTCGGGCTTTGCACTTGCGGCCTTGAACCTGCTCATCATCGCGCTGGCCGCCACGCGGGTGAACCCACGGGTGGGCCGCTCGTGGAATCTGGTGTTCTCGCTCCTGGCGTTTCAGGTGTATTTGAACTTGCTCAGCCTGGGCCAAACCTGGGTGGCCACCCAGCAGGTGAGCTTTGTGGGCTTCATGGTGGGCTTGCATGGTGGCGTGTTGTTACTGGGCGTGGCGTGGCTTTACAAGCGGCACCACAACCTGGGTGTGTCTTGGCTGAAGCGGGCCACCACAAAGAAGGTGGCCGCATGAAGACCATACGCCGCTTGATTTATGGCGAGGTGTTCTCGGCCGTCTTGTTTGTGACACTGGCTTTCTTGGCGCTGTTCTCGTTTTTTGACCTGGTGGACCAACTGCCCGCCATCGGCCGCCCGGGCATGGGTGAGGGCTACAAAATTCCGCAAGCGGTGACCTATGTGGCCCTGCTCATCCCCAGCCATTTGTACGAACTGTTGCCCATCACCGTGTTGATAGGCACCATTTTTGTGATGACGCGCCTGGCACAAAGCTCGGAGTTCACCATCCTGCGCACCAGTGGCTTGGGGCCGTGGCGCGCGCTGCGCACCCTGCTGGTGACCGGTGTGGTGTTTGTGGTGGCCACCTTTGTGGTGGGCGACTACCTGGCGCCTTGGGCCGACCGCACAGCGCAGCTGCTCAAAGCGCGCTACCAGGGCAACATCAGCGTGGGGCAAACTGGGGCGTGGCTCAAAGAAAAACAAACCTTTGGGCAATTTGCGGTGAATGTGAATTCGTTGACCAGCGAAGGTTCGCTGCAAGGTGTGCGTATTTTTGAGTTCGACAACCAGGGCTTTTTGGTGAGCCTGACCAAGGCTGATACGGCCAAGTTTGTGGATGCCGGCTGGCAGCTCGAGCAAGCCCAGCGCACCGAATTCAAAGCCCGGGCTGAGCCCTCACAAGAGAAACTGGAGCGCCAAACTGTGCCTAGCCTGCGCTGGCCCACCGAGATCAGTGCGGAGATGGTGAGTGCGGCGGTGCTGCGCCCCGACCGCATGGCCACACTGGATTTGTTCCAGTACATCCGCCACTTGGACGCCAATAACCAATCGGCCGAGCGCTACGAAATTGAGTTTTGGAAAAAAGTGTTTTACCCCTTGAGCTGCCTGGTGATGGTGGTGCTGGCCCTGCCCTTTGCCTACCTGCACTTTCGCAGCAGCGGCATCTCGGGCTATGTGTTTGGCGGGGTGATGGCGGGCATCAGTTTCTTTTTTCTCAACAACGTCATGGGCTACATTGGTGAGCTGCAACACTGGCAGCCTTGGCTCACCGCCGCGCTGCCGGGCATGATTTATTCGCTGATCTCCCTCACAGCTTTTGGCTGGTTGGTGTTGAGGCGCTAGATGAAGGACACAAGATGACGCAACGCGGTGTGGTGCTGTTTGCCCACGGTTCACGCGACCCGCTGTGGCGCGCGCCCATGGAAGCGGTGGCCAAGCACGCAGCCAGCCTAGACGACTCAGCCACCGTGGCCTGCGCGTACCTGGAGCTGACCGAGCCCGACTTGCCCACCGTGTGTGCGCAGATGGTGCAAAGCGGTGTGAATGCCATCACCGTGGTGCCCATGTTTCTGGGCGTGGGCAAACACGCGCGCGAAGATTTGCCGGTGCTGATGAACGAGCTCAAGGCTGCGCACCCGCACGTGCAATTCAGCCTGCAAGCCGCGGTGGGTGAACACCCCGCGGTGGTGGATTTGCTCGCGCGCATCGCGGTGGCTTCTTAAAGGACACCGGCTTGCGCACCAAAACTTTGTTCTTTGCGCTGATGCTGGTGAGCCTGGTGTTGGCTGTCGCCACCGCCCTCTTCCCGGCCATGGACCTGGCGGTATCGGGCTATTTTTTGCAGCCCAACCCGCCCATCAAACCCACCGAGTGGTGGTGGGTGGTGCAGGTCAATGAATACACGCCCGATGTGTTTCGAAGCTTGGTGATTTTGTGCGCCTTGGCCTGGATCGTCAGCAGCCTGGTGCCACGCTGGCGCCATGCGGCTTTGGCCTTTGCCTTTGTGGGTTTGTCCATCGGCTTGGGGCCAGGATATGCCACTTACTTGGTCAAAGACCACCACTTGCGCGCCCGTCCGTTTGATGTGCAGCAGTTCGGTGGCACACGAGAATTCTCACCGGCCCTGGCGCGTGTGAACCAGTGCGAAGACAACTGCGCTTTTGTGAGCGGCCACGCGGCTTGCGGCATGGCTTTGGCCGGCCTCATGCTGCTCTACCCACGCCGCCGTTATTGGTGGTTGGGCGCAGGTTTGGTGGCGGGTTTGGGCATAGGTTTTGCGCGCATTGGTGTGGGGGCGCATTGGCTCAGCGATGTGCTGTGGGCTTACCCGCTGACCCTGCTCAGTGCCTGGTTGGTGTGGCAAGGTTTGAGCTTGTTTTACAAAGAGGCGAAGCACCGCCATGCTTAAAGCAATCGAATTGATGCGGCCGCACCAGTGGCTGAAAAACAGCTTTGTGTTTGCGGGCCTGATGTTCAGCCAGAACCTGACCAACGGGCCTTTGTTGCAACGCGTGCTGGCGGTGTTTGCCGCGTTTTGCTGCATCTCCAGCCTGGTGTACATCTTGAACGATTGGCGCGACCGCCAAGCCGATGCGCGCCACCCCACCAAGCGCCGCCGCCCCTTAGCCAGTGGGGCTGTGAGCCCCGCCACAGCTGGTGTGTTAGCTCTGGTTTTAGGAGCGTTAGGTCTTGGCTTAGCTTGGGGCAATGTCGTGCTGCTGGTGCTGTTGGCTGTTTATGTGGCCATGAACCTGGCTTACTCGCTAGGCTTGAAACATGTGCCGGTGGTCGATGTGAGCATCATCGCCAGCGGCTTCATGTTGCGCTTGCTGGCCGGCACCATCGCGGTGGGCATTGCGCCGTCGCGGTGGATGCTGCTCACCGGTTTGTTTGTGGCTCTGTTTTTAGGTTTCTCCAAACGCAAGGCCGAGAGCTTTCACGACTCGGCCCAGCAGCGCGCGGTCCTGGAGCATTACCCCAGCGCCTTGCTCGACACCTTGATGGCGGTGACCATGACCGCCACCATCACCACCTACAGCTTGTACGCCACCAGCACCGAGACCTTGGCGCAGCACGGCGAGCGGCTGGTCTACACCGTGCCGGTGGTCATTTTTGCCATGATGCGTTACATGCTGCAGGTGCACCGCGGCCGCGGCGAAGATGTGTCGCGCGACCTGCTGCGTGACCCCTGGATTGCCATGTCGGCCCTGATGTACCTGGGCTTGTTTTTCGGGCTGCGCAGCTGACGTGAAAACCAAGCCCCCAGTGATCACCCTCTTGCTGGTGCTGGGCGTGGCCTTGAGCCTGTATGCCCTGGCGCTCACCCTCAGTGGCGATGTGCCGCTGGCCGAGTTGTCCAACGCCCTGGCCTCCCACACCGGTGCGGTGGTCTTACTGCTCTGCCTGAGCAACTACGCCCTGCGCGGCTGGCGTTGGCGCAGTTGGATGCAGCACCTGGGGCACCCCCTGCCCGCCTTGACTGCGCTGCGCATTTACCTGTGCGGCTACGCCTTCACCGCCACCCCGGGCAATGTGGGCGAGGCAGCGCGCGGCATGTTGCTCAAACCGCGTTTAAGCGCGGCGCACAGCGTGTCTATTTTTGGGGCTGAACGCGTGGCTGATTTGCTGGGCTTGTTGCTGCTGTGCGTGCCTGCGGTGCTGTGGATGCTGGGCACGCTGGGTTATGACTGGTGGGTGTCGGTGATGGGCTTGGGCATGCTCGCGGTCTTGGCTTGGCGCGTGAGCCAGTCGTGGCGCTCATTGCCCGGCTCATCAGCGTCTGAGGCCGACCGTGACTCGAAGTCTCGCCATTCGACAGACACTCAACCGCCTGTGGTGCTGGCGCCCCGGGCCTTGGAAGAGCCCACCCTCAAACCCACCTTGCTACAAAAAGCGCAGCAAGCCTTGCTGCAAGCCTGGGGCTGCCTGTGCCATCAGCCGCTGCAATGGTTGGCCTTGACGGTGCTGGCCTGGTTAGCTCAAGGCGTGGCAGTCTGGCTCATCTGCACCCGACAAGGCTTGGAGCTGCATTGGCTTTTGGCCAGCGGTGTGTATGCGCTGAGCATGGTGGGTGGTGCGCTGTCCATGTTGCCCGCGGGTTTGGGTGGCACCGAGGCCATCATGACGGGTTTGCTGATGTGGGTGGCGCAGATCAGCGCGCAAACATTGAGCTTGGCCCAAGCGGTGGTCATCACCCTGGTGGTGCGCTTGCTCACCTTGTGGCTGGCCGTGGCCTTGGGGCTCTTGACCTTGCTTTATAGTGCGTGGCGCCGGCCTTGGTAGGCCTGTCGCCCTTTCACGTCATCCATGCCCGCTTTACCCACTTATCTGCAACGCGCCTTGTGGCTCACCGCGCTCTTGAGCCTGGCGCTGCGCTTGTGGATCGGCTGGGCGTTTCCCATCACCGGGGACGAAGCGTTTTTTTATTGGTGGGGCGTTGTCCCTGACTGGGGCTATTACGACCACCCGCCCATGGTGGGCTGGGTCATCGCGCTCATGCGCGCGATGTCTGACACCACCCTGAGTATTCGCTTGCCCATCATCGCCCTGCCCCTGCTTTTGGGCGGCTTGATGTACTGGGCCTGGTCGCCCCTGAACAAAGAGCGCGCCGCTTGGGCGGTCTTGTTGTTTTGGCTTGCGCCCATCAACTGGCTCAACGCGCTGATCACCACCGACACGCCGCTGATTTTCTGGAGCATGGTCTCGGTAGCTTGTTTGGTGCGCGCCGAGCAAAAGCCAAGTGCCTGGGGCCTTTACGCCATCAGTGGCTTGGCCTTGGGTTGCGCGTTTTTAAGCAAGTACTTCAGCGTGGTGCTGGGCCTGTGTTACCTGGTTTACTTCTGCCTGTACCGGCGCGAACGCTGGACCGCTTTGGCTTTCATGGTGCTGTGCGCGCTGCCCGGGCCGCTGATCAATTTTGGCTGGAACATGTCGCACGGCTGGCCCAACATCATGTTCAATGTGTACAACCGCAACGCCGATGCCGGCTTTGCATGGAACAAACCGTTCTTGTACCTGGGCATGATGGCCTACCTCATGTCGCCGGTGGTCTTGTGGTTGTGGTTCAAAGAGCGCGCAGCCCTGAAAGACGCGGCACGTCAACAGCGAATCTTGGCGTGTTTGGTGCTGGTGCCGCTGGCGTTTTTTGCGTTGCTCTCGCTCAAAAAAGTGGTGGGCCTGCATTGGGTGCTGTCGTTTTACCCCTTCGGTTTTGCCTTGCTGGCCTGGGGCTTGCCGCCACAGCGTTTGAAAACAGCCGCCGTTGGTTTGGGGCTGTTCGCCGCACTGCACGCCTTGGCGGTGGTGGGGGTGTCGTTCACCACGCCCGACCAATGGGCTGGCACCAAACTGCACACCAACATCATTCGCAGTTACAAAACCACCGAGCTGTTGGACAAGGTCCAGAAATTGCCCACGCTCAACGGCACAGCGCTGCAAGACGTGGTGTTGATGTCCGATGCTTACACCCCAGCTTCCATTTACGGCTATTCAAGGCACGCGTACATGCCGGTGTTTGGCCCGGGTAAGTTCCATGCGCGCCAGGACGACATGCTGGTGGACTTCAGCATCTACCAGGGCAAAACCGTGCGGGTGATTTTGTCGGACACGCCCAACATGGCGGACTTTGCGCCCTACTTCGAACGCGTGCGTGCCTTGCCCATTGAGCAAAGCGGCGTGGTCTTCCATGTGGTTGAAGGCGAAGGCTTCAACTTTGAGGCTTACCGCAGCGGCGTGCTGGGCGAGATTTTCAAGCGCTATTACAAAATACCCAACTGGCTGCCCATGACCGGTTGCCCGTTTTGCGTGCGCTACTGCGGCCAGGTGCGTTGCCCATGATTCAGCGTGTGGCCGCGTTTGACTTTGACGGCACCCTGACCCGCGGCGACACCTTGCTGCCGTTTTTGTGGCACTACCTGGGCGCGGTCAAGCTCATGTGGGTGATCTTCATGTGCTCACCGTGGCTTGCCTTGTATGTGCTGCGTCTAATGCCCAACCACGTGGCCAAAGCACGTTTGCTGCGTTTGAGTTTTGCTGGGTTGCCAGTCACCACAGCGCACACGTGGTCGAATGATTTTGTAGCCACCAGCTTGCCTAAGCTACTCGCACCTTGGGGCATGGCCCGACTGCGCGAACACCAAGCACAAGGCGATGTGTGTGTGATGGTCAGTGCCTCGCCCGACATTTATTTACAAGCCGTGGCGCAACACCTGGGCGTTCATTTGTTGTGCACCGAGCTTGAACGTCGTGGTGACCTCTACACCGGTCAGATGGCCAGCGCCAACTGCCACGGACCAGAGAAAGTGCGGCGCTTACAAGCTTGGCGGCAAGACCAAGGTTTGAGCAACGCCCACCTGACGGCTTACGGCGACACCCGGGGCGACTTGCCCATGCTGCGCATGGCCCAGGAGGCCTTTTACCGCGAACAGCCCTGGCATCCAGTTTGAAGCCACCTTGTAAAGACTGGTCATCAGGCATAATGAACTGGTTCTTTAGCGGTAATTTGATATGAACCTGCACCAATTCCGTTACGCCCAAGAAGCTGCGCGGCACAACCTCAACCTGACCGAGGCGGCCAAGGCCTTGCACACCTCGCAGCCGGGGGTGTCCAAGGCCATCATTGAGCTGGAAGAAGAGCTGGGCATCGACATTTTTGCCCGCCATGGCAAGCGCCTCAAACGCGTGACCGAGCCTGGTCAGCACGTGCTCAAAAGCATCGACATCATCATGCGCGAGATCAGCAACCTCAAGCGCATTGGCGAGCAATTCAGCGCGCAAGACAGCGGCACGTTGTCGATTGCCACCACCCACACCCAGGCGCGTTATGTGTTGCCCGAGCCGGTGGCCAAGCTGCGCCACACCTACCCCAAGGTGAACCTGAGCATGCACCAGGGCACGCCCGACCAAGTCGCGCGCATGCTGATTGAAGAGGTGGCCGAGATCGGCATGGCCACCGAGAGTTTGTCGAACTACGACGAGCTCGTGACCCTGCCCTGCTACGAATGGCAACACATGCTGGTGCTGCCTGCGGAGCACCCGCTGGCCAAGCGCGCCAAGCTCACGCTGGAAGACATCGCGTCAGAGCCGCTCATCACTTACCACCCCACCTTCACCGGCCGTACCCGCATCGACCAAGCCTTTGACAAACGCAAACTTACCCCGCGCATTGCGCTAGAAGCCATCGATTCAGATGTGATCAAAACCTATGTGCGTTTGGGTATGGGCTTGGGCATTGCGGCCGAGATGTCGGTCCGTGACCTCTCGCATGAAGCCCCAGCAGGCTCACCGCCAGGCGAGCTGGTGGTGCGTCCCTTGGGCCATCTGTTTGGCGTGAACGTCTCGCGTGTGGCCTTCAAACGCGGCGTTTACCTGCGCAATTTTGTGTATGAGTTCGCAGAACTCCTCAACCCTCAACTCGACCGTGCGGCCATCAACCGCGCGCTGTCTGCTCACGGCAAAAATTAACCATGTCAGCTGTTCTGAACTCCACCCCTGTGACCCCTGCCCTGCAAAGCCGCTTGCCCAACGTGGGCACCACCATCTTCACCGTCATGTCGGCCCTGGCCACTGAAAAAGGTGCGGTGAATCTTGGTCAAGGCTTTCCTGATTTTGGTTGCGACCCCAAGCTCCTGGATGCAGTCAACGACGCCATGCGCAGTGGCTTGAACCAATACCCGCCCATGACCGGCATTGCGCCGATACGTGAAGCGCTTGCTACAAAAATTGAAGCACTCTATGGTCGTCGGTATGACCCGGTGAGCGAAATCACCATCACCGCGGGGGCCACGCAGGCCATCCTGACCATCATCCTGGCCATCGTGCACCCGGGTGATGAGGTCATCGTGCTCGAGCCTTGTTACGACAGTTATGTGCCCAACATTGAGCTGGCCGGTGGCACCGTGGTGCGTGTGCCGCTCACCCCAGGCACTTTCCGACCCGACTTCGACAAAATTACCGCGGCCCTCACGCCCAAGACGCGCGCCATCATCATCAATTCACCGCACAACCCCAGCGGCATGGTGTGGAGCCGCGAAGAGATGCTGCAGTTGCAAGAGATGCTGGCGCCCACCAACGTGCTGCTGATCAGCGACGAGGTCTATGAACACATGGTGTTTGACGGCCAGCCGCATTGGAGTGCCGCGTGTTTTGAGGGCTTGGCTGCCCGCGCGTTCATTGTGTCGAGCTTTGGCAAAACCTACCATGTGACCGGCTGGAAAGTGGGCATGGTCGCCGCGCCAGCGAGCCTGAGTGCAGAGTTCCGCAAGGTGCACCAGTTCAATGTGTTCACCGTCAACACCCCGGTGCAACACGGCCTGGCCAAGTACATGGCCGACCCCGCACCTTATAAAGAGCTGCCCGCGTTTTACGCCCGCAAGCGCGACCTGTTCCGTGCCGGCTTGGCCAACACACGCTTCAAGTTGTTACCTGGCCAAGGCACCTACTTTCAGTGCGTGGACATTTCTGAGGTGAGCGACTTGAACGAGGCGGACTTCTGCATGTGGCTCACCACCGAGATCGGCGTGGCCGCCATTCCGCTCTCCGCGTTTTACGGCAACGGGTTCGACCAACGCGTGGTGCGTTTTTGCTTTGCCAAGCAAGACGCCACACTCAACACTGCCTTGGAGCGTTTGGCCAAACTTTGACGCTCTGTTTTTGAGAGCAAAAACGCAAGGCTTGAAGAGGTCTACACCGAGGTTTCAACACTGAACCGGGTTTTTACAAAACTTGTCTAAGCCTTTGACCACCGATTGCACGGCCACTTGCTGACGGGCTTTGGGCCCCACGTCCATGCTGAGCTTGAACTCGTATTTCTTGAAAAATTCATCGAACAATTCACCGCCCAAGGTGGCGTAAGCCGTCAAGGTGTCAGCCTTGGGGTCGTGTTCCAGCAAGATGGCGCACAGCGGTTGTTCAGCTGGCCCGTTCATCACCCGGGCACCGCGCGCCGGGTCGTACTGGCTGTGTTCAGCGCAGCAGTGAATCAAATTGTCTTGCACCCCTTTGGCCGACTTGGTTTTGCGAAAGCTGATGAAGCTCAGCTGCGGCGTGGGGTAGACCAACTGATGCGCGCAAATGGCTGAAAACGCCACAATGTTGCGCTGCGGTCCCACCCCACCCGGCCAGTCATACGCGGTTTTGTAGCGGGTGCTGAGTTGCTGTGGCGCAGCAGGCTTGTCGAGCTTGAGCAAGAACACCGGTGTGCCTTCAAAGGGGTAATGGAAGACATAGTTGGTGTGGGTCTGCAGCTCTGAGGCTTTGACGGGTTTACCCAGGTCGTCGGTCAGCAACACGCGCTGGTAGGCCTGGGGTTTGGCGTTGGCCGACCATGCCGCCAAGGGCAAGCTGGTCAAGGTCATGCAAGTGGTGGCAGAAGAGCAAAAAGCGCGTCGGTCCATGGGTCACCTCTGCCGTTTATTTTGCAAAGTGACACACCGCTGTCAAGCGGGAAACCATGACTTGATCGGGGTGACCTGCCCGAAATTGGGCCGCTATCCAGGTTTAAGCAGAACGGCGTTTGGACTCGCGCTGCGCGATCCACAAGGTCGAGGCGGCAATCACCACGCCGCCGGCCAAAGTGGACGAACTGGGGTGGTCGCCAAACACCAGCCAGCCCATGAAAGATGCCCACACCAGGTCCAAAAACTTGAAGGACTGGGTAGCGGATATGTCGGCCAATCGGTACGAGCGCAGCAAGCAGTAATGCGCCAGGCCGCCCAGTGCACCGGCCAACACATAGCCACCCCATTCCCACAGGCCCGGCGTGCGCCAATTGGGCAAAGCCATGGGCAAGCTGAACAGTGCCACGGTGATGGCTTGCCAAAGCAAAATCACACCGGCTGACTCATATCGGGTTTGCGCTTTGGAAATCAAAAACGAGGCCGCAAACGCAGGCGACGAAGCCAGCATGACCAGGTGAAACCATCCCCCATTGCCTGAGAGCTTGGGGCCCAGCACCAGCAGCACCCCCGCAAACCCAACGGCTGCGGCCACCCAGCGTTCCCAGTGCATGGACTCGCGCAAAAACAAAGCGGCACCCAGCATGATGAAGATGGGCGTGGTGAAACCCAAGGCCGTCATGTCAGCCAAGGGGATGTTGGGCAGCGCGGTGAACCACATCGCCAGGCCGATGGTGTGAACAATGCCGCGCACAAACTGGCCCTTGATGCTTTGCGGCATGAAGTTGGCGACGCCACTGCGAAACACAAACGGCAAGATGACCAGGAGGCCGCAGAAGTAACGCAAAAACTGAGACTGAAAGGGGTCGAACTGCTGGGTGAGGTAACGCGCGGTGGTGTTGAGCAACACAAACAACACACTGGCCACCAGCGTCCACAGCAAGCCGCGTACCGTGGGGTGCAGGCGGGTGGTGCGATGGCGCGTCAAGTCAAAGCGCCGCTGCCAAGGCGCACGCGCCAAATGTGGCGTGATGCGGTGGCGGTGTGAGCGACGTCGGTTCATGGGGTCTGGCTTGGGTCTTGATCTTAAAGTCAGCTGGCGTTGCAGCCTGTCCCCATCAGGTCAGTGACCGTGTTCACGTGTTGATCTGCGCCCACGCTTTGTCCAGGCGTTTGAGGCTCACCGGTTGGGGCGTGCGTAACTCTTGGGCAAAAAAGCTCACCCGCAGTTCTTCAAGCAACCACCGGAACTCTTGCAGCCGGTCGTCCATCACGCCCTTGCGTTCAGCCACCAGGCGCCAGTAACGCTGCTCTTGCGGCAGCAGTTCTTTCATGCGGGTGGTATCGCGCGCGGGGTCGGCACGGTACTTGTCCAAGCGCAAGGTGATGGCCTTGAGGTAGCGCGCAAAATGCTGCAACTGCGTCCACGGCGTTTGCGCCACAAATCGCTTGGGCATGAGGCGTTGCAACTGCTGCGTGCAGTCTGCACACGCCTCAGGCGCATGCCGGCTGTCTTTGATTTTGCGAAGCGCGACCGCGTATTCCGTCAAGATGACAGCGCACAGACGCGCCACTTCATTGGCAATCAAGGTCAAGCGCCCTCGCCCGCCATCCAATCGCGCTTGAAATTCTTGTGCGTTGGCAGGCATGGCCTCACCTGGCGGTAAAAACGCACGGTCCAAAGCCACATCGATGATCTGCGCTTTGAGCTCATCTTGCGTTCCCAGCGCCATAAAAGCCACCGCCATTTTTTGCAGCTCGGGAAGGTTCTTCTCGAGGTACTTGAGCGCGTCCTTGATCTGCAAAGCAAACAAACGCTTCAAGCCCGCGCGGTGCTTGTTAGCAGCCACCTCAGGCTCATCAAACACCTCGATGGTCACCGCATCACCTTGGTCGATAAGGGCTGGAAAGCCAATCAGCGTCTGCCCACCCTTGCGGATTTCCATCAGCTCTGGCAATTCGCCGAAGGTCCAGGTGGTGTAGCGGGCGTCAGAAGAAGTTGTGTTTTTGCTTGTCTTTAAACCGTCCGCCGTAGGCGCAGGATGCACACCGGGTGACGATTTGTGAGAGCCATGAGGAGCCCGGCGTGTGTCCTGTGCCTCGCCAACCAAAGGAGCAGAAGCAGAAGAATTGGGGTCAGACCCCAATTGATTTTTAAGCTGAGCCAGCGCTTGAAACGCGCCACGCGCCTTCGCACCCAACTCAGCTTTCAAAGCACCTAAGTTGCGACCATGGCCGAGCTGGCGGCCGTGCTCGTCCACCACCCGAAAGTTCATGAAAAAATGGGGGCTGAGCATGTCGAGCTTGAAGTCGGCGCGCTTCACGTCCAGGCTGGTGATGTCGCGCACTTGTTTGAGCAAGGCATCCGTCAAACCACCCGCACCAAACTTCTCAGGCACACCCAGAACTTCTGCCAAACGCGCGGCAGATTCAGGCAGCGGCACAAAACGGCTGCGCGGGCGTTGCGGCAGGCTTTTGAGCAGGGCCTGAATCTTGTCTTTGAGCATGCCCGGCACCAACCACTCGCAACGCTCCTCACTCACTTGGTTGAGCACAAACAGCGGCACGGTGACAGTCAGGCCGTCTTTGGGATCGCCCGGCTCGTGCAGGTAAGTGGCTGCACAATCCACGCCCCCGAGCCTGAGCGTTTTGGGGAAGGACTGGGTGGTGATGCCCGCAGCCTCGTGGCGCATCAATTCTTCGCGGGTGAGCATCAGCAAGTCGGGCTGGTTTTTCAGCTTGTACCAACGCTCCAAGCCGGCACCACTGACCACATCTTGCGGAATCTGCTGGTCGTAAAACGCGTAAATCAACTCGTCGTCCACCAGCACGTCTTGACGGCGTGATTTGTGTTCCAGGTCTTGCACCTGGCGGATGAGCTTTTGGTTCGCGGCCAAAAACGGCAGCTTTGTGTCCCAGTCGCCAGCCACCAGCGCTTCGCGGATGAAAATCTCACGCGCACCCACCGGGTCCACCCGTCCGAAGCTGGTGCGCCGGCCGCTGTAAATCACCAAGCCATACAAAGTGGCGCGTTCAAAGGCTACCACCTCAGCAGCCTTTTTCTCCCAATGCGGGTCGAGCAGCTGTTTTTTCAGCAAGTGCCCAGCCAAACTCTCGACCCACTGCGGCTCAATGTTGGCGATACCCCGGCCAAACAAGCGCGTGGTTTCCACCAACTCAGCGCAGACGATCCAACGCCCAGGTTTTTTCCGTAAATGCGCACCCGGGTGGCGGTGAAACTTGATGCCGCGCGCGCCCAGGTACTCGGTGGATTCATCTTCCACCTTGCAGCCGATGTTACCCAGCAGGCCAGCCAACATGGTCTGGTGAATCTGCTCGTAACTCGCAGGTGCGGTGTTGATGGGCCACTTGTGCTCGGCCACCACCGTCAACAGTTGGGTGTAGATGTCACGCCATTCGCGCACCCGGCGCATGCTGATGAAGTTTTGCCGCAGCAGCTGCTCGTACTGACGGTTCGAGAGCTTGTGCGTCGAATTAATTGGGGAATTAATTGGGGTCTGACCCCCATTATTTTTGCCGCCGCGGCTGTCTTCCAGCCATTGCCACAGACGCAGGTAGCCCGAAAACTCGCTCTTTTCATCGTCAAACTTGGCGTGCGCCTGGTCAGCTTGGGTTTGCGCGTCCATGGGGCGGTCGCGCACGTCTTGCACGCTAAGCGCCGAGGCAATCACCAACACCTCGCTCAGAGCCTGGCGGCTGCGCGCCTCCAAAATCATGCGCCCCACCCGCGGGTCCAGCGGCACGCGTGAGAGTTCGCGGCCAATCGGGGTGAGCTCGTTGGCCTCGTCCACCGCACCGAGTTCCGCCAAGAGTTGGTAACCATCGGCAATCGCGCGGCCGCTGGGCGCTTCTAAAAACGGGAAGTCTTCCACCACGCCCAGGTGCAGGGCCTTCATGCGCAGAATCACGCCAGCCAACGATGAACGCAGAATTTCAGGGTCGGTGAAGCGCGGGCGTGAGGCGAAATCTTTCTCGTCGTAAAGGCGGATGCAAATGCCATTGGCAACGCGCCCGCAACGCCCGGCGCGTTGGTTGGCTGCAGCTTGGCTAACAGGCTCAACCAACAGTTGTTCCACCTTACTCCTGAAACTGTAGCGCTTGACCCTGGCAGTGCCTGAGTCAATCACGTATCGGATGCCTGGCACGGTCAGTGACGTTTCTGCCACGTTGGTGGCCAACACGATGCGCCGGCCCGTATGGCTATCGAAAATCCGGTCTTGCTCGGCTTGGCTCAAGCGCGCAAACAAAGGCAGCACCTCGGCATGGCGCGTCAAAGCCTTGTGGCTCAGGTGCGCGCGCAGATGATCAGCGGCTTCGCGAATTTCGCGCTCACCCGGCAAAAACACCAAGATGTCGCCCATGTTTTGCGGAGCAGACCACAGCTCGTCGACCGCATCGGCAATGGCGTCGTTCAAATCGAAGTCGCGCGATTCTTCAAAGGGTTTGTAGCGTTGTTCAACCGGAAAGGTACGGCCCGACACAAGAATGATTGGCGCCGGACCTTTTGTAGACGCAAAGTGCTTGGCAAACCTGTCCGCATCGATCGTGGCCGAGGTCACGATGATTTTCAGGTCAGGCCGGCGCGGCAAGATCTGTCGCAGATAACCCAGCAAAAAGTCGATGTTGAGGCTGCGCTCATGCGCCTCGTCGATGATGATGGTGTCGTAGGCCTTGAGGAGCGGGTCGGTCTGGGTTTCGGCCAGCAAGATGCCGTCGGTCATGAGCTTGACGCTGGCGTCTTTGCTCAGGCGGTCGGCAAAACGCACCTTGTAACCCACCACCTCGCCCAGCGGGGTGTTGAGTTCTTCGGCAATGCGCTTGGCGACCGAACTGGCCGCAATGCGCCGCGGCTGGGTATGGCCAATGAGTTGGCCGCGCTGCCCGGGCGCAGCGTTGATGCGCCCTCGCCCCATGGCCAGGGCGATTTTGGGCAGCTGCGTGGTCTTGCCCGAACCGGTCTCCCCGCAGACGATGACGACCTGATGCTGCGCAATCGCCGCCATGATCTCGTCGCGTTTGCCCGACACTGGCAGGGATTCTGGGAACTCAATCAACAAGGGCTGGGCAGGCGTGATCATGGGGAGTGGTGCTAACCCTCGATTATCTCAGGCCATCGAGGCCGTTTCTCTCATACGACATGGTTTTTCGATTGGAAAATCAACGGGAAATCCGATTGACAGGTTCTGTATCACGGAATATCATGGCCCATGATTCAGTCGTTTTCATGCGCAGACACCGAGGCTTTGTTTCACAGTCAGCTGGTGCCGCGCTTCAAAAACATGGAGCGGGTTGCCCGCAGAAAACTGCTTCAGCTGCATGCCGCGACCGAGCTGGCCAGCTTGAAGGTGCCACCGGGCAACCAGCTGGAAGCTTTGAAGGGTTCGCGCAAAGGGCAACACAGCTTACGGATCAACGCGCAATGGCGCTTGTGTTTTGTGTGGCAAGACGCCGGTGCGAGCCAAGTTGAAATCGTTGATTACCATTAGGACCAGACCATGCCGAAAATTTTGGACGAGATTCACCCTGGGGAAATTCTTCTTGAAGAATTCATGAAGCCCATGGGCATCACCGCGCGCCAACTCGCGGCCGATATTGATGTGCCACCCAGCCGCATCAGCGATGTGGTCAACGCTAAACGCCCCATCACCGCTGATACCGCCTTGCGCTTGGGCTTGTTTTTCAACATGGAGCCAAGGTTCTGGATGAACCTGCAAAGTGAGTACGACATGCGGGTGGCGTCACGCGCTACCATCGACCAGATCGCCCAGCGTGTGCGGGTGTTCAGAGAAGCCGTCTAAAACAACATCACAATCACACCATGACCGCTGTCTTCAATTTCACTTTTGTGCCCTGGTTCCGTTCGGTGGCGCCTTATATCCACATGCACCGTGGCAAGACGTTTGTGGTGGGCATCGCGGGCGAGGCCATTGCTGCGGGCAAGCTGCACCACCTGGCGCAAGACCTGGCGCTCATCCAAAGCATGGGCGTGAAAATTGTGCTGGTGCATGGTTTTCGCCCTCAGGTGAATGAACAACTGGCGGCCAAAGGCCACAGCCCCAAATACTCACACGGCATGCGCATCACCGACGAGGTGGCGCTGGACTGCGCGCAAGAAGCCGCTGGCCAACTGCGCTACGAGATTGAAGCGGCTTTCAGCCAGGGCCTGCCCAACACGCCCATGGCGGGCTCGACCGTGCGGGTGATTTCGGGCAACTTCATCACCGCGCGCCCTGTGGGCATTGTGGACGGCGTGGACTTTCAGCACTCGGGTCTGGTGCGCAAGGTGGACACCGCCGGCATCAAGCAAACCCTGGACTTTGGGGCCATGGTGCTGCTCTCGCCCTTTGGTTTTTCACCCACCGGCGAGGCCTTCAACCTCACCATGGAAGAGGTGGCCACCTCGGTGGCCAGTGCGTTGCAGGCCGACAAGTTGATTTTCGTCACTGAGATTCCCGGCATCCGCATCGACCCGTTTGCGCCTGAGAGCGAAGACAACCCGATCGACACCGAGCTGCCGCTCAAAGCTGCTGAGAAGCTGCTGGCCGCCCTGCCCGATGCCAAGCAGCCCACCGACATCGCGTTTTACCTGCAGCACTGCGTGAAGGCCTGCAAAGCCGGTGTGGAGCGCAGCCACATCTTGCCGTTTGCGGTGGATGGCGCGCTGCTGCTGGAGATTTATGTGCACGACGGCATTGGCACCATGGTGGTGGACGAAAAACTCGAAGCCCTGCGCGAAGCCACGGCCGATGATGTGGGCGGCATCTTGCAGCTCATCGAGCCGTTTGAGAAAGACGGCACCCTGGTCACCCGCAGCCGCACCGAGATTGAACGCGACATTGGCAACTACACCATCCTTGAGCACGACGGGGTGATCTTTGCCTGCGCCGCGCTCTACCCCTACCCAGAGAACCGCACCGCCGAGATGGCTGCGCTCACCGTCTCGCCCGACTCACAGGGTCAAGGTGATGGTGAGCGGGTGCTCAAACGTGTGGAACAGCGCGCCAAGGCCATGGGCCTGGACAGCATTTTTGTGCTGACCACCCGCACCATGCACTGGTTCTTGCGCCGCGGCTTTGTGCAAACCGACCCCGAGCATTTGCCCGAGGCGCGCAAACGCAAGTACAACTGGGACCGCAAGTCGCAGGTGCTGGTGAAAAAGCTGAACTGAGTTTTTGAGAGCGCTGTCGTTCGGCTTAGCCGAGCTCAGCCAAGCGCTTGACCTGTCTGCGGGTCAATCGTTCGATGTCGGCCACATCTTGTGCCGAGAGCTTCGGCCCGGGCTTTCGCACCGCGGCTGAGGCAATCACACCGCGCTCTTTCATGATGTGTTTGCGCACCGCCAAGCCAATGTTGGGCTGCTGCTCGTAACGGGCCAAGGGCAGGTAAGCGTCAAACAGATCAAACGCGCGCTCGGTATTGCCCGCTTGGTGCGCGGCCACCACGTCCACCATCATCTCGGGGTAAGCAAAGCCGGTCATCGCGCCATCGGCGCCGCGCACCAGCTCTTCGGGCAAGAACAAACCGCCACCGTTACCGGTCAAGATGGACATGCGCGGCAGCTCGCCACGCTCGGTGGCAGCGCGGATGGCGCTGAGCTTGGCCAGGCCCGGGCAGTCCTCGTGCTTGAGCATCACGCAGTGGGGTGAGTTTTTCAGAATTTTGATTTCCACCGCGGTGGACATTTGCACGCCGGTGGCCACCGGGTGGTCTTGCAGCACCCAGGGCGTGTTGCCCAAGGTCTCGTTGACCATGTCGAAATACGCCAAGATCTGGTCATCGGTGCGCACCGTGCCGGGTGGCGCCACCATCACGCCACCCGCACCCAGGTCCATCACGCTGTGGGTGAGTTCCTTCATGGGCGCAAAGCCTGGGCTGGACGCGCCAACAACGACGGGCACCGCGCCTTTGACGCGGGCGAGCACCTGCTTGACGAAGATGCGCGACTCTTCCATGGTCAGCTTGGGCGCCTCGCCCATGATGCCCAAAATGGTCAGGCCGGTGACGCCTTTTTCCAGATAAAAGTCCACCATGCGGTCGGTGCTGGCCAGGTCCAGCGCGCCAGTGTCGGTGAAGGGCGTGACGGTGATGAGGTAAACCCCTTGGGCATCACGGTTCAGGGTGGCATTGCTTTGGCTCATAAAACCTCAAAAATTAACGGCGTTGACGCAACTGCGCCAGATGGATCAGCAGCACCACCCCCATGAGGGTGAAGCAGACGAAGGACCAGTTGGCAATTGAGCCGCCCAGGAAAGTCCAGTCGACCTTGGTGCAGTCACCGCTGCCGCGAAAAATCATGGGGATGGCGCGTTGCAAGGGGAAGCTCTCAATCATCCCGTAAAAATCGCGCCCGCAGCTTGCCACCTCAGGTGGGTACCACTGCAACCAGCTTTGTCTGGCTGCGACAAAAGCGCCAAAACCAGCGGCCACGACCAAGACAACGCTCAGCACCGCTTGCAAACCTTTTCGGCTGATGAACCATGCCAAAGCTGACATAACAGCTATGAAAATCATAGCGTAGCGCTGCACAATGCACATCGGGCACGGCTCTAAACCCACCACGTGTTGCAGGTACAAACCAAAGGCCAGCAGGGCCACGCAGACCAAGGCCAGCACAGCAAAGAGCGCACGCGGCGGCAGGGTTCGAAGGGCGTTGAGGTTCAAAGACATCAATCGCATTGTGGCGCAAAAATGCGCGCACTTGAGAGCGGCCACACAGCGCTTTGGGCAAGGTCAAAGCGAAGCTTTTACAATCGAAGGCTTTGCCGCTGCAAGACTTGGCAGCAGACGACCCTCTCAAGGCCCCTCATGAGCGCATTTCTCGACGAAACCGTTTTAAGTGTCCACCACTGGACGGACCGACTCTTTAGTTTCACCACCACCCGGGACCAGGCGCTGCGCTTCTCCAACGGCCACTTCACCATGATTGGCCTGCGTCAAGACAACGGCAAGCCCCTGCTGCGCGCCTACAGCATCGTGAGCGCCAATTACGAAGAACACCTGGAGTTTTTGAGCATCAAGGTGCCCGATGGCCCATTGACCTCCAAGCTGCAACACATCCAAGTGGGCGACAAAATTGTGGTGGGCCGCAAACCCACTGGCACGCTGTTGATTGACTACCTGCTGCCGGCCAAAAACTTGTATTTGCTGGGCACGGGCACCGGTGTGGCGCCGTTTTTGAGCGTGATTCGCGACCCCGCCACTTACGAGAAGTTTGAGAAAGTCATCATCGTGCACGGCGTGCGTGAAGTGGCTGAGCTGGCCTACCACGACTACCTCACCCAGGAGTTGCCGCAACACGAGTTTTTGGGCGAGATGGTCAGCGAACAAATGCTGTACTACCCCACCGTCACGCGTGAGACGTTTCGCAACCAGGGCCGCATCACCGACTTGCTGGAGGCCGGCAAAATCGAAGCTGATTTGGGCCTGCCCAAGCTCGATGCGGCCAACGACCGCGTGATGATTTGCGGCAGCCCCGAGATGCTGCGCGACTTGAAGCACATGCTGGAAAAGCGCGGCTTCATGGAAGGCAACACCACCAAGCCCGGCGACTTTGTGATTGAGCGCGCATTTGCTGAGCAGTGATGCGCTAAAGTCTGACCCCAACACTACAAGAGAACACCATGGCACGCACTGTGAACTGCATCAAATTGGGCAAAGAGGCCGAGGGCCTGGACTTCCCGCCCTACCCCGGCGACCTGGGCAAACGCATCTGGGAGTCTGTGAGCAAAGAAGCGTGGGCCGCCTGGCTCAAGCACCAGACCATGTTGGTCAATGAAAACCGCCTGAACCTGGCCGACCAGCGCGCCCGCCAGTACCTGGCCCGCCAAATGGAAAACCATTTCTTTGGCGATGGCGCAGATGCCGCCCAAGGCTACGTGCCCCCCAGCGCCTAAGCCTCACCCACCTTGTCTAAGCGTGTGCTCATCACCGATTGGGGTGATGGCGCGCGCTTTTTTCATGTCTGGCAACAAGCTATTGCCAGCCATGCAGACCCGTCGCACCGCATCACCACCCATGTGGTGGCTTTGTGCGAACGTGCGCCGACTTGGTCGCAACTCAACGCAGAGCTTCGCCGTCATTTATCTGTTCTGAAAAATCACTGGTGGGGCTTGAGCGAGGGCTTTCACCGCTTTGACTTGGGGTCGGTTCAACTCACCCTGTGTGTGGGCGAGAAGCTTGACCAACTCAAGGCCTTGAACGCGGTGTTTGACGAGGTCTGGCAGACAGGTGCAGCCGACAAATGGTGGTTCAAAGCCTTGGCACAAAAGAGCCGCCTGGGCACGGTCTTGCACCTTGAAGATGACGTGCCCGTTGAGCTGCTCCGCCAAGCTGGTTTTGTGCATCACCCTGAGCAAAACACCCCCCACACCTGGACCTACCAACCCAGCTGGCAAGCCAAGCAGCGCCGCCCTGCCCCTGTGCGCGTTGGCCTTGAGCCAGAACCTGTGCTGGTGATCGGCGCTGGCTTAGCAGGTTCTAGCGTGGCAGCAGCACTTGCACGGCGGGGGCACACCGTCACCGTCTTGGATGGCGCTGAACACCCCGCCGCTGGTGCATCCGGCTTACCTGCGGGCTTGATGGCGCCTTTGATCTCCAAAGACGACAACCCGCGCTCACGGCTGATTCGCGCGGGTTTGCGTTTGAGCTTGCAAGCCATCACCCACCTGAAAGACGGCTATGCCATGAGCGGTTTGCTTGAGAAAAAAGCAGCCAGCTCCATGCCTGAGCTTGAGGGCTTGGAAGATTGGTCTCTCAAGCAAGGCAAGGATGTGTGGCACCCCCATGCCGCCTGGGTCAGCCCTGCAGCCTTGGTGCAGCATTGGCTGGCCACGCCGGGTGTGAGATTTCAGGGCAAAAGTGACGTGGTTAGCTTGAGGCAGCAAGACGGTCAGTGGTTTGCCTTGAATGCGCAAGGCCAAACATTGGCGCAAGCACCGCGCGTGGTGCTGGCCCATGCGCTGAATAGTCTGAGCTTGATCAAGTCGACGTTGTCGAAAGCAACGGGCAGCGCACCAGCTTCCAATATCCTAGCTCTGCCCGAAGGCGTGGCGCATGGCATGCGCGGCTTGGTGGTCATGGGCGAGCAACCCACAGTTGCAAAAGATTGGCCCACACACCCCATCAACGGCAACGGCGGCTTCATCCCGAACTTGCCCACACCCACCGGCACAGCCTGGGCCTTTGGCGCGACTTATGAGTCCACCAACGCAGAGCCCTTGAACGTGGACCAACACATCCAGGCCAACCAAGCCAAATTAGCCGCGCTGCTGCCCGAACTGGCCCACCTGATTCCCGACAGCCAAAACATAGACGCTTTGCAACACTGGCAAGGCGAACGTTGTGTGACCACCGACCGCTTTCCCATCCTTGGCCCGCTGGACGAGGCGCAAACCCTGTGGCTGTGCACCGGCTTGGGCTCAAGGGGTTTGAGTTTTGCAGCCTTGTGCGGCGAGCAAATGGCGGCCCTGTGGCACCAAGAACCTGCCCCCATCAGCACAGACTTGGCCAAGTTTGTGCGCGCAGACCGGTTCTTTAAAACCAAACAGACATATATGCATGATTAATTTGTAGTTTGGAATATATGTCTCAGAGCTTAGAGTCATGGCCCATGGCAGAAAAAGGGACGTTTGCAACAACGTTTCCTGCATCAAGCTCAATTGAGCCCGCCATTGACGCCCAGAAAACCGCGTAACCCTATGTACCAGTACACCGAATTTGACAAAGCCTTTGTGCGCGCCCGTGCCGCGCAGCACCGCGACCAGCTTGAACGCAACCTGGCCGGCACCTTGAGTGACGAGGACTTCCGCCCCCTGCGCCTGCAAAACGGCTGGTATGTGCAGCGATACGCGCCCATGCTGCGCGTGGCGGTGCCTTATGGCGAGTTGTCCAGCGCACAACTGCGGGTGCTGGCGCGCATCGCCCGCGAGTACGACCACCCCAGCAAAGAGGTGTTCGACAAAGCCATCGGCACCCAAGCCACTTGGGGCACCACACACCTGCCGGTGGGCTACGGCCACTTCACAACCCGCCAAAACGTGCAGTTCAACTGGATTCCGCTGGCCAAAAGTGCCGATGTGATGGACCTCTTGGCCACGGTCAACATGCACGGCATTCAGACCAGCGGCAACTGTATCCGCAACATCACCAGCGACGAATTGGCGGGCGTGGCCCCCGATGAAATTGCCGACCCGCGCCCCTTTGCAGAAATTCTGCGCCAGTGGAGCACGCTGCACCCCGAGTTCGCGTTTTTGCCACGCAAGTTCAAGATCGCCATCACCGGCGCGCGTGAAGACCGCGCGGCAGTGGCTTGGCATGACGTGGGCCTGCACCTCATCAAGAACGCGCAGGGCGAGTTGGGCTTCAAGGTGCTGGTGGGTGGCGGCATGGGCCGCACACCCATCACCGGCACGGTGATTCGTGAGTTCCTGCCCTGGCACCAAATCATGAATTACCTCGAGGCGGTGGTGCGCGTTTACAACCGCTGGGGCCGTCGTGACAACCTGTACAAAGCGCGCATCAAAATTTTGGTGAAGGCCGAAGGCCAGCGTTACATGGACGAGGTGGAGGCCGAGTACCAAACCATTCTGAGCAATGGCGCGACTCACACCATCCCGCAGTCTGAGCTGGACCGTGTGTCGGCCTGCTTTGTGGCCCCAGCCCTCACGCAATCTGCAACAAGCGCTTCCAAAACCGTAGCAGTGCCCACTGAACGTCAGAAAGACTACGAGCGTTGGCTCAAGCAAAACGTGGCTGCGCACAAGAACCCGGCATTGCGCGCGGTCACGTTGTCATTCAAACGCCTGGGCCAAGCGCCGGGTGACGCCGATGCCGATCAGCTCGACACCGCAGCAGACCTGGCCGATGAATTCTCAGCCGGTGAAGTGCGCGTGACGCACGACCAAAACTTGTTGCTGCCCTGGGTGCGCGAGCAAGACCTGCCGGCGCTGTGGGTGGCTGCCAGCCACGCGGGTTTGGCGCGCAGCAACATCCGTTTGCTCTCCGACATGATTGCCTGCCCCGGCGGCGATTTTTGCGCTTTGGCCAACGCGCGTTCCATCCCGATTGCCGCGGCCATCACCGAGCGCTACCAGGACATGGACGAGCTGCACGACCTGGGTGAGATTGACCTGCACATCAGCGGCTGCATCAACTCTTGCGGCCACCACCACAGCGGCCACATCGGCATTCTGGGCGTGGACAAAGATGGCAAGGAGTGGTACCAGGTCTCGCTGGGTGGCTCTGATGGCTCCAAACTGAGTGGCGCGGCAGTAGCGGGCAAAGTGGTGGGCCCGTCGTTCAGCGCAGGCGAAGTGCCTGGTGTGGTTGAAGCGGTGTTGGAGGTGTTCCGCCAAGAGCGCCAAGGCCGCGAGACCTTCATCGACACCCTGCGTCGCGTGGGCTTCGATGCGTTCAAGGTAGCCGCCAACGCCGCACGCTGGCCCCAAGCGCATGACGAATTGCATGTGCTGCCCAAAACCCCTGGCTTTGCCAAAGACGCTCAAGAAGCTTGAGGACACATCATGAAACTCTTGACTGAAAACACCGAAAGCCAAAGCGTGTTGGCCCTGGCTAACGATGTGGACGTGCGCAGCGTGAGCCTGCAAGGCATCAGCCGCATTGACCTGCATTTTCCCAAATTCACCGACGGCCGCGCCTACAGCCAAGCCTTCATGCTGCGCCGCTTGGGCTTCACCGGCGAGATTCGCGCCACCGGTGATGTGCTGGTGGACCAGGTGCTGCAAATGTCGCGCACCGGCTTTGATTCAGCGGTGCTCAAAGCCGGCCAAGACTTGGCCGTGGCACAACGCCAGCTCGACCGCTTTGCTGGCTTTTACCAAGGCAGCGCAGCCGACCCGCAACCCCACTTTGCCAAGGCGGCCGCATGAACGAAGAACTCAACATCAGCATGGACATCACGTCCATCATGAACAACGCGGTCAAGTTGAGCGCGATTGACCTTAACGCCAAAGCCTCTGATGGTTTTGCTCAAAAGCTGGCACAAGCCCAAGCCACCTTGAGGCAAGCGTCTGCCGAGCATGGCGACAAGGTCACCTTTGCCTGCAGCTTGGGCGCTGAGGACATGGTGGTGGCCCACCTCATCAACAGCCTGGGCTTGAACATCGGCATGTTTGTGCTGGAAACCGGCAAGCTGCATACTCAAACGCTACAACTTTTGGAGCAGCTCAAGGCCAGCTCACAAGCCCCGGTGACGGTTTATATCCCCAACAACGAAGCCGTGGTTGAGTTTGTGAAGCGCGAAGGCGAAGAGCCGATGTACAAGAGCATCGAGCTGCGCAAAGCCTGCTGCCAAGTGCGCAAGATGGAACCTTTGGGTCGCGCCTTGCATGGCAAAACCGCGTGGATCACCGGCCTGCGCCGTGAGCAATCAGGCGCGCGTGCCGAAGTTCCACTTGTTGACACATCTGAGTCGCGTGTGAAGTTCAACCCACTGGCCGATTGGACCTGGGGAGATGTCTGGCATTACATCGGCACGAACAAGGTGGCCTACAACCAATTGCATGACGAATTTTTCCCCAGCATCGGCTGCGCGCCTTGCACGCGGGCCATCAGCCTGGGTGAAGACTTCCGTGCAGGCCGCTGGTGGTGGGAAAACGAGGCGGCCAAAGAATGTGGGCTGCACGTCAAAGGCTGATGTTGATGCCTCTTCTTTTGCTTGTTGCTCTTTGTTCACGGTGCTTGGCTGTTTGCTCACGCTACGTCGCTGTTTGTTCACGCTGCATGACGCCATCACGCTGCTGAGTTGAGTGAACAAGACGCGACCGAACAAAACATGAAGACATTAAGCGGCACGAAAAACATAAGCGCTCCCAGTAGCGCCAGGCAAGTACTGGGCGCCGATTTCTGCGCGCAGCGCTGTATGAGGCGAACGGTAGTTGCCTGGTGCTGCCGCCACCAGACACGAACACAAACAAAGCCTAAGCATGTATAGAACGCAGAACAACGCCAACAACGGTCCCCTCATACAGCGCTTCGCGCAGAAATCGGGGTCCGCTGTCAGCATTGCTCTGCTGATTGCTACAAATTTTGAACATTGAATACCAACGTCAATTCATGAACGCTATGACACAACATGAACTGCATCACCTGAGCAATGCTCACCTCGATGCGCTGGAAGAAGAAACCATCTTCGTGCTGCGCGAAGTGGCGGCCTCGTTTGAGCGGCCGGCGCTTTTGTTTTCGGGCGGCAAAGATTCGCTGGTCATGCTCAAGTGTGCAGAGAAAGCGTTTGGCACCAAAGCCAGCGGCGGTGGCTTGCCGTATCCGCTGTTGATGATCGACACCGGCCACAACTTCCCTGAGGTGACGGATTTTCGAGACTTCCGCGCGCAAGAGTTGGGCGCTGAATTGATCGTGCGCAGCGTTGAAGACTCCATGGCTCGTGGCACGGTGCGATTGGCGCACCCGGGCGAGAGCCGCAATGTGCATCAGTCGGTCACGCTGCTCGAGGCTATTGAAGAATTTCGCTTTGACGCCCTCATTGGCGGTGCGCGGCGCGATGAAGAAAAAGCGCGTGCCAAAGAGCGCATCTTCAGCCACCGCGACAGCTTTGGTCAGTGGCAACCCAAGGCCCAGCGGCCTGAGTTGTGGACGCTGTTCAACACGCGTTTGCAACCGGGCGAACACTTCCGTGTGTTTCCCATTTCCAACTGGACAGAACTCGATGTGTGGCAATACATCGAGCGCGAAAACATCGCCCTGCCCTCGATTTACTACACCCACCAACGCGAGGTGGTCGACCGCCGCGGCCTCTTGGTGCCGGTGACCCACCTGACCCCGCCGGCTGAAGGCGAGACCGTGCAGATACGTGATGTGCGTTTTCGCACAGTGGGTGACATCACCTGCACCTGCCCGGTGGAAAGCCTGGCGGCAACGGCCGCAGAGATTGTGATCGAGACCTTGGCTGCCGATGTGAGCGAACGCGGTGCCACGCGCATGGACGACAAAACTTCCGAGGCTTCGATGGAGAAGCGTAAAAAAGATGGGTACTTTTGAGATGACCACCGTGAACAACACTTCGGCACTGCGCTTCATCACCTGCGGCAGTGTGGACGATGGCAAGAGCACGCTCATTGGGCGCTTGCTGGTTGACAGCAAGGCTGTGCTGCAAGACCACTTGGCCGGCGTGCAGCGCCAGGGCGAAACCGATTTGGCTTTGCTCACCGACGGCTTGAGCGCCGAGCGGGAGCAAGGCATCACCATCGATGTGGCTTACCGTTACTTCAGCACCGAAGACCGCAAGTTCATCATTGGCGACGCGCCTGGCCACGAGCAGTACACCCGCAACATGGTCACGGCAGCCTCCAGTGCAGACGCCGCGGTGGTGATGGTGGACGCCACCAAACTCGATTGGGCCAACCCAGCTCTTACCTTGCTGCCGCAAACCCGCCGTCACACCTTGTTGGTGAACCTGTTGCGTGTCACTTCCATCGTGTTTGCCGTCAACAAACTCGACGCCGTGGCCGACCCGGCCCTGGCTTACAAAAACATTTGCGGCGCTTTGAACGCTTTTGCAGCAGAGGCTAAAGTACATACAGCCGCCACCGTGCCCGTCTCGGCCCTCAAAGGCTGGAACGTGGTGGAAGCCGCGCAAGATGCGAACTGGTGCGGCTACAGCGGTCCAACCTTGCTACAAATTCTGGAGCAACTGCCTGTTACCCCGGCTGATCAGCAAGAGCCGTTTGCGTTTCCAGTGCAGTGGGTGGAAAAAAATTCCAGCAGCTCCGACACCTCGCAAGGCCGTCGTGTGTTCTGGGGCCGCTTGGCCACCGGCTCGGCCAGCGTGGGCCAGACCATCAAGATTTTGCCCAGTGGCCAGACCGCCAACATCGCCCAGGTGCTCAACACCGTGCGCGTGCCGCAAAGTGTGCAAGCCGGGCACAGCGCGGGCATTGTGCTGGACCGCGAGGTCGATGTGTCGCGTGGCGACTGGTTGTTGTCGAACGACAGCGCCCCCACAAAAGCGCCTGCCGATGATTTTGACGACACGCCCCAAGGCCCGTTCACGGTCACCCGAGAACTCCACACCACCGTGGCCTGGATGGACGACGAGCCGCTGGTGGCCGGGCGTGTGTACCTGGCGCTGCATGGCCACCGCTGGGTCAAGGCGCGCGTCAAGCGCATCCACCACCGTCTGAACATCAACACCCTGGCTGAGGAAGACGCCACCGAGCTGCCGCCCAACGCCATTGGCCATGTGGAGCTGGCGCTGCAAGAAGCCATTCCGCTGCTGCCCTTTGAACGCTCACGCGTGCTGGGCTCGATGATTCTGGTGGACACCGCCAGCCACAAGACTTCGGGTGCTTTGCTGCTGAACGCTTGAAAACCCTAAACGTCAACCCTGATTAACACCCACCCTGTCAACCCAGCGAAACGCCTCTAAAATCAAGCTTTCGCTAATTCTGAACGACCATGACCCACGTTGTCACCGAATCCTGCATCCAGTGCAAATACACCGACTGCGTCGACGTTTGCCCCGTTGATTGCTTCCGCGAAGGCCCGAATTTCTTGACCATCGACCCCGATGAGTGCATCGACTGCGCGGTGTGCATTCCCGAGTGCCCGGTCAATGCCATCTACGCCGAAGAAGACGTGCCCGCTGACCAGCAGCACATGACCCAACTCAACGCCGACTTGGCCCGCCTGCCCGAGTGGAAGAGCATCACCAAGCGCAAAGCGCCGCTGCCCGACGCCGACAACTGGAAAGACAAGACCGGCAAGCTGGGCGAACTCCAGCGTTAAACCGACATGGCCCACCCCGATGTGCGCACCGACGCCCTGATTGTGGGCGCCGGTCCGGTGGGCCTGTACATGGCGTTCCAGCTCGGTCTGCTGGAAATCAAAGCCCACATCATCGACGCGCTGCCCTACCCTGGCGGCCAGCCCGAAACCCTCTACCCCGACAAACCCATTTACGACCTGCCCGGCTTGCCGTGCATTTCGGGGCGTGAACTCACCGCGTCCTTGATGCAGCAAATCACCCCCATGCAGGTGCCCATGCACCTGGGTGATGAGGTCAGCGGTATTGAGGTGTTGGACGATTCGTCAGGTCGTTCGTTCAAGGTCAGCACCCGCCAAGGCAGAACCTTGCATACACGCAGCATCTTTGTGGCCGCAGGTGTGGGCGCGTTTCAAGCGCGCCACCTCAAAGTGGCCGATGCTGCGGGTGTGGACATCGCCCGGTTTGAAGGCTCGCAGCTTTTTTACCACCTGCATCAATCACCCAAGCCTGAAGGCCATGTGCTGGTGGTGGGTGGCGAAGACGACGCGCTCAAAGCCGCGATCGCTGCCACATCAAGTGCTAAGCGCGTGACTGTTCTGCACCGCCGTGATGTGTTCAAAGCCGAGCCTGAGGTGCTGGAAAAGTTCCATGCTTTGCGGCAGACTGGCGCTATCAAAGTGGTAGCTGGCCAAGCCCTGCATTATTCGGTTGATGAGGCATCTGGTCGATTAACGCAGTTAGACGTGCTCACGCCCGAAAGTCAAACTGTGACGCTGGATGTGGATATGCTGTTGGTGTTTTTGGGTCTCTCACCCAAGCTCGGCCCCGTGGCGGAGTGGAACCTGGCCATGTCGCGCAAGCAAGTGGAGGTGAACACCGAAACCTTTACCACCAGCGTGCCGGGCATTTTTGCGGTGGGTGACATCAACACCTACCCCGGCAAAAAGAAGCTGCTGGTCTCGGGCTTTCATGAATGCGCGCTAGCCGCATTTGGCGCTGCGGCTTACCTGCGACCCGACGCACCCACCCTGCTGCAGTACACCACCACCAGCAGCAAGCTTCACCAAATTCTGGGTGTGGCGCACCCAGACAAGACCTGAATTTTTAAATTTAAAACTTGACCATGGCCACCGGCGCAAAGCCGTGGTTCAAAGGCCCGTGCCCCTGACCGGTGCTCACATCGGCACCTGAGGCGATGGCCTGCAAAATGTAAGCACGCGCCAGTTGCACCGCTTGCGGCAAGGCATGGCCCAGCGCCAAATGCGCCGCAATCGCCGAGGACAAGGTGCAACCGGTGCCATGCACGTTGTGGCTCTGGATGCGCTCGCTGGCCAAGCGCAAACGCGTATCCGCGGTGAACAGCACATCCACCACCTCGTTGCCGCCACCACGCTCGGCCAAATGGCCGCCTTTGAGCAGCACGGCAGGTGCACCCAGGTCCAAGAGCTCTGCAGCGGCAGCGTCCAGGTCAGCCACCCCACTGATCTTGCGGCCCAGCAACAACTCAGCTTCGTCCAGGTTCGGGGTGATCAGGCTCACATAGGGGAACAGCTCGTCTTTGAGCACCTGCACCGTTTCTTCGGCAATCAAGCGGTCGCCACTGGTGGCCACCATCACCGGGTCAAACACGATCTGCTTCAAACTATGGTTGCGGATGGCTTGGGCCACCACCCGCACAATCTCGGGCGCATGCAGCATGCCAATCTTGACCGCATCCACGCCGATGTCGCTCACCACCGCGTCGATCTGAGCCTTGAGCAACTCCGGTGGCAAAGCGTGGATGGCCGTCACGCCCAAGGTGTTTTGCGCGGTGATGGCGGTGATGGCCGTCATGCCGTAGCAGCCCAGGGCGGCAAAGGTTTTCAGGTCCGCCTGAATGCCAGCGCCACCACCCGAATCAGAACCGGCAATGGACAATACACGGGCATAACGGCGGGTTTGCGCGGTGGCTGGCGCGCCATCACCCTTGGCTGGGTGAAAATCAGGGGTATTCATCATGATCAAAATTATCTCGTACCTGGGCGACAAGCCTGTGTTGCCCCTATGTCTTTGAAACCTTCGGTTGCTGTGTTGGGCGCCGGCATCATGGGCCGTTTGATGGCCTGGCAGTTGGCGCGTGCGGGCTGGCAGGTCTCGGTGTACGAAGCCGGTGGTGCTGATGCGCAAAGCTCACCTGCGCGGGTGGCTGCCGCCATGTTGGCCCCTTTGGCCGAGTCCGCCATCACCGAGCCGCCTGTGGTGGAAATGGGCCGCTACGCCTTGACACGCTGGCCTGAGTTGCTACAACAATTAGAGCAACCGGTGTTCTTCCAACAGATGGGCACCTTGATTTTGTGGCACCGCCAAGACGCGGCCGAGGCTCAGCGCTTTGGCCGCATCATGCACGCCACCCATGCCAGCAACCCGGCCTTGCCGCAGCCGCAAAACCTGGACATGGCCGGTGTGCAAGCGCTGGAGCCCAGTTTAGAAACGCGGTTTGCCCAGGGCCTGTACCTGCCTGGTGAAGGGCAATTGGACAACCGCGAACTCATGGCGGCGCTCTTGCATGAACTGCAACGTCTGAATGTGCCACTGCATTGGCAAACTGCCAAAGCGCCTGAAGACTTCAACCCCGGAAAAGCGGGTGAGCCTGACTGGGTGGTGGACTGCCGAGGTCTGGGTGCCAAAGGCAGCTTGCCCCTGCGTGGCATCCGTGGCGAGGTGGCGCGCATCCACGCGCCCGATGTGCATTTGAGCCGCCCCACACGCCTGATTCACCCACGTTACCCCATCTACATCGCGCCCAAGCCCGATCACCTGTTTGTGATTGGTGCGACCGAGATTGAGAGTAACGACACCTCGCCGCCCAGCGTGCGCTCCACCTTGGAGCTACTGAGCGCGGCGTATTCGGTGCACCCCGGTTTTGGTGAGGGGCGCATCATCGAGATCGCCACGCAGGCCCGCCCCACCCTGCCCGACAACCTGCCAGTGGTTCGTTTGCTCTCGCCCCGGGTCTTGCAAATCAACGGCCTGTACCGGCATGGCTTCATGATCTCGCCGGCCTTGCTGGATGTGGCGCTGGACGTACTGAACCAAGGCACATCCCCCCTGGCCCAGCGTTTCAGCCTGAGCACAAGCTGAGTTGGTGTAAGGTTGCGGCTTATGCAAGTGTTTGTGAACAAGAAGAAAATTGAGTTGCCCCACGGCGCTACCTTGGCCGATGCGGTTCAAGCTATCAACGCCAAGCCCCCTTTTGCCGCCGCTGTGAACACGCAATTCGTGCCCAAAACCGCTTATGCCACCCACACCCTGTCGCCCGACGACGAGGTGGAAGTGATCTTTCCTGTGACTGGCGGCTGACCTATGACAACATCAACCACGCCCCAAGACGCGCTGGTGCTTTACGGCGAAACTTTTCAGAGCCGTTTGCTGCTGGGCACCGCGCGTTACCCCTCGCCCAAAACCCTCAAAGACGCGGTGCAACTGGCCAAGCCCGGCATGCTCACCGCATCGCTGCGCCGCCAAACCGCCAACCCGGATGAGAGCACCAACACCTTTTGGGAGATGCTGCGCGAGTTGCAAGTGCCGGTGCTGCCCAACACCGCAGGGTGTCACAGCATTCAAGAGGCGCTGACCACCGCGCAAATGGCGCGTGAGGTGTTTGACACGCCCTGGGTAAAACTGGAGTTGATTGGCGACGACTACACCCTGCAACCCGACACCTTGAACCTGGTAGAGGCCGCAGATTGGCTCATCAAAAATGGTTTCAAAGTGCTGCCCTACTGCACCGAAGACCTGGTGCTGTGCCAGCGCTTGGTGGATGTGGGTTGCCAAGCCGTGATGCCTTGGGCAGCGCCAATTGGCACGGGCAAAGGCCCCATCAACCCCTACGCGCTGCGCGTGCTGCGTGAACGCCTGAGCGTGCCCATGATTGTGGACGCAGGCCTGGGCTTGCCCAGCCACGCTTGCCAGGTGATGGAATGGGGCTTTGATGGTGTGCTGCTCAACACCGCGGTGGCCTTGTCGCAAAACCCGGTGGCCATGGCTGGCGCTTTTGCAGCAGCCACACAAGCCGGGCGCGATGCATTTTTGAGCGGTGCCATGGTGGAACAAGACGCCGCGCAACCCAGCACGCCCGTGTTGGGCACGCCCTTTTGGCACCACGCCTGAACATTCATGACCACGCCACAAGATTGGGTGCGTGCCTCCACGCAAGCCGCAGACGTCCAAGCAGCCGCGCTGGCCATCGTTGAACAGCACCCCGATGTGGCGCTGCCCCTGCCTGCCCAGCCTGCTTGGGTGTTCACGCACGACAGCTTGGCTTACCGTGCCGCCAAAGTGGCTGCATTGGCTTTGGGTTTCATTGAGCCAGATGCCCAAGTGGTGGCCCTGGCCTGGCAGGCACAAACACTGCGCTCAGGTGAGTTCACCACCGATTGGCCGACGAACCCACAAGACTTTGGCATCAGCCCACAACCACGCGCCAATGCATTTGCGTCTTGCCCCGAATTGGGTTTGTACGCGGTCTTGCCCGACGCGGCTTGGTGCGGTCGCATGGCGCGCTCTGGTGTGCCCACGGTGCAATTGCGTTTCAAGTCAGACGACCCACAAGCCATTGAGAACGAGGTTCAAGCCGCAGTGCAAGCCGTGCAAGGCACAGGCGCCCTCTTGTTCATCAACGACCATTGGCAAGCCGCCATTCGCGCCGGCGCTTATGGTGTGCACCTGGGGCAAGAAGACATGGCCGATGCACCCCTTCAAACCATCCGCGAATCAGGCCTGCGTTTGGGTTTGAGCACCCACGGTTATGCCGAGATGCTCAAGGCCGATGCCCACAGCCCGAGCTACTTGGCCCTGGGCGCCATTTACCCCACCACCCTCAAACGCATGGCCACCGCGCCGCAAGGCCCGGGCCGCTTGAAGCGTTATGCAGCGCTGATGCGCTACTACCCCTTGGTGGGCATTGGTGGTGTGGATGAGGCCCGACTGCCCGAGGTGCTGGCCAGCGGTGTAGGCTCGGTGGCCATGGTGCGTCAGCTCATCACCAGCAACAACCCTGAGGCCACCGCTAGGCATTTGATAGCACGCATGGCCCGGTGAATCACTTCACCGGTGTGGCCACAGGCTTGCCTTTTTCCACCACATAAGTCGCCAGCACTTTGGCTTTGCCTGTGCCGGTGTTGATGCCGTCGTGCACGATGCCCTCAGGCACAAAGAAGGTTTCACCCGCTTTGATGATCTTGGGTGGCTGACCGTCAATGCGCAGTTCCAGCTGGCCTTCAAGCACATAGCCCAGCTCTTCACCCGGGTGGGTGTGTCGGCCCGCGGCCACACCAGGGTCAAACTCTGCGCGCGCCTGCACCGCCACTTTGCCGGGCGTGCTCAGGTCTTGCGTTTGCAAGCCCACACGCGTGAAGCCAGCCTGCTGCGCCAACAAAGGCACAGAGACCAAAGCTGCCAGGGTGATGAGGATGTGTTGGGTTTTCATGGCTTGTCTCCAGTTAGAAATTTTGAAATTCAGCTTAATCGTGAGTCCTGCAACCGTCAATCCGCAGGAACCAGCCCTTTCGACCTAGAGAGCAGCGTCTCACAACGGGGCACAATGGTTTTGTGGTTGATTTTGACCATGGTTGCATCGGAGAGCTTTATGAACAAATTTGTCTCGGCGATTCTTGTGGCTATGTCACTGGGCCTGGTGATGTCTTCAGCACAAGCTGCGGAATACATGGAAAAAACACCTTTTCAGCTCTCACGTGCATTTTCTCCCGGCGTGATCACCGAGGGCGGTAAAACCGTTTGGGTGGCAGGCCAAACCGCCACGCGCGACAACGAAGGCAAAGACATTTCCAATAACTTCGAAGCGCAGACCAAGCAAGTTGTTTCCCAAATTGACCAGGTCATGCGCCGTGCAGGTGGCAGCTTAGCCAATATCGTGACCATGACCGTCTTCATCAAAGAATCTCGCTACGGCGACCGCTTTGTGGAAATGCGTAAAGACTTTTTCCAAAACGGTAATTACCCTGGCAGCGCGCTGATCACGGTCACCAACTTTGCACGTCCAGGCATTGAAATTGAAATTCAAGCCGTTGGGGTGATTGGCGATAAGTGCTCCACCGAGAACCCTTGTTCAGCTGAAGGTATGGCCAAGAAAAAGTGAAATTGACGGCTTTTCGAATTCAGCATAATTCAGCGTCATGAACACGCTTCCTACCCCCGAACTCAAGCTGTTTGCCGACCTGACCGTGCGCGTGGACAAGCCCCAGGAAGTGGGCTTGGCGATTCACGGTCAGCGGCGTGTGATTCCTATTTTGGGCGGTGAAGTTCAGGGCCAGGGCTGGACGGCCAAGGTGCTGCCTGGTGGCGCTGATTTTCAGCTCATCGTCAACGCGGGCCTGGCCGAATTGGATGCCCGCTATGTGCTGGAGACAGACGGCGGTGATTTGATTTTTGTGCAAAACCGCGCGGTGCGTACCGCGTCCCCCGAGGTGATGGCGCGTTTGATCCGCGGCGAAACCGTGGACCCCGCGCAAGTTTACTTTCGCTGCACGCCGCAGTTCGAAACCGCGTCCAAAGCCCTGTCGTGGATCAGCGAGCGGCTCTTCATCGGCACCGGTGCGCGCCAGCCCGATCGCGTCATCATGCGCATGTTTGAAGTTTTGTAAAACAAGGAGACTCTTTTGAAAGCAACCACCCTCACCCGCCGCCTTGCCCTGTTGGGCGCAGCCTGCCTGGCTACCGTCATGAGCGTATCGGCTTTCGCACAAGGCGCTTACCCCAACCGCCCTGTGCGCATCATCGTGGGCTTTCCTGCGGGCACCGGGCCAGACATTGTGGCGCGCTTGCTGGCACAAAAACTCTCTGAGGGTTGGAACAACACCGGCATGATTGTGGACAACAAACCTGGCGCTGGTGGCCTGATTGCCGCGACCGAAGCCGCCCGCGCACCCGCAGATGGCTACACCTTGATGCTGGGCGAGACCGGGCAACTCAGCATTGCCCCAAGCAGCTACAACAAACTGCCCTACGACCCAGCCAAAGACTTCGCGGCGGTGAGCCAAGTGGTCAGCGCCGACTTTGTGTTGCTCGTCAACCCCAACAAAGTGCCCGCACGCAATGTGAAAGACTTTGTGGCATGGTCGCAAAAACAAAATGGTCTGTTCATGGCCACCTTTGGCGCGGGCACACCGGGGCACTACGGCGCCTTCATGTTTGGTGACACCATCAAAATCAAACCTGAGGCGGTGCATTACAAGTCCACCGCTGATGCTTTGGGTGGCTTGTTCAGCGGCGATGTGCAAGGCGTGTTTGCCAGCGTGGGACTGGCCGCACCCAATGTGAAAGCGGGTAAGCTGTTCGCGCTAGGTAGCACCGGCGCCACCCGCACCCTGGCCCTGCCTGATGTGCCAACCATCAAAGAACAGGGTTACAACAACCTGGAGTTCTCATCGTGGTTTGGCATTGTGACGCCCAGCAAAGTGCCCGCTGACATCTTGGCCAAGCTCAGTGCGGATGTGCAAAAAGCCGTGAACGCGCCCGAGACCAAGGCCAAGCTCGAAGAAGCTGGTTTCAAGGTCACCGGCACGAGCCGTGAAGAGTTTGCGCGCATCATCGCGGCTGACACGGTAACCTGGGGCAAGGCCGTGGCAGCCACCGGTTTCAAGGCTGACTGAAATCGGTACTAGATTGCGACCTAAGGTAGCCACCCACGAGAGCGCCTCTCGAGAGGGAAACACGGGCGTGGCCAGGCCCATGACAGAAAATTCAGAGCCGGCTAAAACCGCTGTTTTTTTTGCTACAATGTGAGTCTTGCAAAACAGCGCCTAGCTATGTTTTGTTGACCGAATATCTTCCTCAATAGCTCAGTCGGTAGAGCGCCGGACTGTTAATCCGTAGGTCCCTGGTTCGAGCCCAGGTTGAGGAGCCAAACAAAAAAGCACCGATGATCTCGGTGCTTTTTTCATGCCTGTACTGGCGCGTTCGTCAAATCGCCAGCACCAGGTTGAAGCTGCTTACTTCTTGGCAGATGCCAATTCCTTCTCTAGCATGTCGATGCGCGACTGCAAGGCGGCCATGCGGCCGTTGAGGGCACCCACATTGAACACAGTGGCATTGTTGGCAGGGGCATCGAGTTGGTTGCCATAGCCCAACCATGACGAGTCATACACACGCACCTTCTTGAAACCCAGCTGTTCAAGCACCCCTGCTGTTTCAGATGCACGCACGCCTGACTGGCAATACACCACTGTTTCTTTCTCGGGGTCAAGCTTGGCGTAGATGGCTTTGAGTTCAGCGTTGGTTTTCAGTGCCATGCCGCTGGTGTCGTTCACTTTCTTTTGGGCCAGCTTGAGCTGGGTGTCCGGGTCGATCCAGTTTTGCTCGTAAGGAATGTTGATGGCACCAGGAATGTGGCCACCCCGCAAGGCACGGATGTCTTCGCCCGCGAACTCTTTGGGCGTGCGCGCATCGATGAGTTGCACCGATGGGTTGTTGAGCTGACGAATCACCTCAGCGGTGGTGACAGCCACAGACGGGTGAGGCACGAGCTTGAGCTGCACCGTGCTATTGTGGGCTGCACTGTTGGACACCGGCAAGCCCGCTGCTTGCCAAGCCTCGATGCCATCGTGAAACACAGTGACCTTATCGCCACCGAAATAGCGCAGGGTGTAGCGGCCAAAGTAAGCGTTCCAGGTGCCGCGTGATCCGTACACCACCGTCTCGCGTGCGGGGTCGATGCCTGCGGCACCCAGCATGGCTTCCAAACGGGGAATAGGCATGAAGTCCTCGGTGTTAGGGTCACGCAGCAGCTTGGCTGCATCCCCCAAGCTCAACGCCCCCGGCAGGTGGCCCTTGGCGTAATCACTGGCATCGCGCACGTCCCACACCTGCACACCACGCTGCAAGGCCGCTTGCACGTAGGCGGCGTCCACAATGGTTTGTGCGCCTGACGCCGCAGGCAACCAGCACAGCATGGCCATGGCATAAGCCAGCATGGCTTGAATTGTTTTGTTCATCTGTTGTCCCCTCATCAAATGTTTGATCAACATGCCTATGATGTACCAGAAATAAAAAAGGAGATTGAATGTCTGAACACACCAAAATTGCCTTGATCACCGGCGCGGGCAGCGGTATCGGCCGAGCCACGGCCTTGGAACTTCTTCAGCATGGCTGGACAGTGGTGTTAGCGGGCCGCCGCGCAGAACCCTTGCAAGCCCTGGCCGATGAAGCCAAGGCCAAAGGTCAACACGCTTTGGCCGTGCCCACCGATGTGGCTGACCCGGCCAGTGTGGAAGCGTTGTTTGCCCGCATTGAAGCCACCTATGGCCGTCTGGACATGCTGTTCAACAATGCGGGTGTGAACGCACCTGCGGTGCCCATCGACGAGTTGCCGGTTGAGAAGTGGCTGAGCGTCATCAACATCAATCTCACCGGTGTGTTTTTGTGCGCACGTGCTGCTTTTGCTTTGATGCGGCGTCAGTCACCACAGGGTGGGCGCATCATCAACAACGGCTCCATCTCGGCCCACGCGCCCCGCCCTTTTTCTGCGCCCTACACCGCCAGCAAACACGCGGTCAGCGGCCTGACCAAGGCGCTGTCGCTCGATGGCCGTGCCTTCCAAATTTCAGTGAGCCAAATTGACATTGGCAACGCGCTGACTGAACTCTCGCAGCGCATGTCCAAGGGCGTGTTGCAGGCCAATGGCACGGTGGCGGCCGAACCCATGATGGATGTGCAACACGTGGCCCAAGCCGTACGCCACATGGCCGAGCTGCCGCTGGATGTGAACATGCTCAACATGACCATCATGGCCAATGCCATGCCCTTTGTGGGCAGAGGCTAAGGACACTGGAGGTGGTTCAGCGGCTGGCCCAACCGCCACTGATGGGAAACACCTGGCCCACAAAGCACGCTGCTGCATCACTGCACAGGTAAGCGGCATAAGCCGCGTCTTCTTGCGCGCTGACCAAACGGCCTAAGGGCACATCGCGCTTGAGGCGCTCTTGAAACCTCGGGTTGGCTTGCACCTCGGGCCCGTAGTAGGTGGGATTCTCTACAAAGTTTTGCGCAATGGCATTGAGTTGAATGCCGTAGGCAGCCAGCTCCAGGCCGACCGATTGCACATAAGCCAATTGCGCCCCGCGCGCTGCGCTGTAGCTGCCGGTGCGCTTTTGCCCACGCAAAGCGGCCGCACTGCCCATCAACAAAATGCGCCCTGAACCGCGTGCCATCATTTGCGGCAAGACCGCAGCCACCAATCGAGGCATGGGGTCGACCAAATGTGCAAACACCTGGCGCCATTCGTCATCCCTGATCTCAGCCGCTGGTGTGCTGGGCGCGGGAATGGCCAAGTGCAACAAGAGCACATCCACCTGGCCCGCTGCGTCCACCAAGGCTTGTGGCAAGTGTGGGTCTTGGTCTAAAGCCCGCTCATCGGCGATCACATGGGCACCCAAGGCTTCAAATGTTTCCTGCAAAGCCGGCCCCATGAACTCACACGACTGCGTGAGCAACACACGTTTGCCATCTAAGCGGGTGGAGATCATGGCGCTTCCTTCGGGTTCAAATTACAAAGCATTCAAGTTGTCCAGTGGCGGGAATTGGGCCTCACGCTTGGTCTTGAAGGCGGTGATGGCTTCGCGCACATGGTCGTTGCTCCAAATCGCGCCTTGCAACCAGCCCATTTGCTTGAGCGAGTCGTCCACGCTGTGGTCGCGGGCGTAATGCAAGGCCTGTTTGGTGCCCCAAATCGCCACCGGCGGCTTGGCTGCAATCTCGGCAGCACACTGCATGGCTGCGGCCAGTGCAGCTTGCGCATCGGGCAAAACCTCGTTGACCAAGCCATGTGCCAAAGCACGCTGGGCATTCAAACGCCTGCCCGTGTAGGCCAGTTCTTTCACCAAGGCCATGGGCATGAGTTTGGGCAAGCGTTGCAAGGTGCCCAGGTCGGCCACCATGCCAATGTTGATTTCTTGAATGCAAAAGAAGGTGTCGGCGCTGGCAAAGCGCATGCAGGCCGCACTCACCAGGTCCACCGCACCGCCAATGCAGCCGCCATGCAGCGCCGCAATCACCGGGATACGCAATGCATCCAAACGAGTGAAAGTGGCTTGCAAGCTGCTGAGTTGATCGGCCACGGCTGCACGGGCTTCAGGGGTGTTGTCCTTGAGGGCCACCTCGCCACCAAACACCTCAAGTGACATGCCCGCACTGAAATGTTTGCCAGTGCTGGAGATGACCAACACGCGCGCCGTGTTGTGGCGGTGTAAGTCGTCCAAGGTCGCATCCAGCTCACGCCAGAAGGTCATGTTCATGGTGTTCATGGCCTCGGGCCGGTTGAGCACCAAATGCGCGATGTGGTGTTCAACCGTCAGGGAAAAGCAAGTCAGGGTGTTCATGCCCTGACTTTATCGCTGAGTCAGACCAAACCAATTCAGTGACAACCCTGCCACCGCATCAGGCCAGCCGTGCTTAGACCATGCTCAGGCCATACTGGGCTTGAGCTTGTCACGCAACAGGCGGTGCAAAATTTTCCCGGTGGCGGTGCGTGGCATTTGTGCCTCGGTGATGAAGGCATAGGCCGTGGGGCATTTGAATCCCGCCAGGTGCTGGCGGCACCATGACCGCAGGGTGGCCTCGTCGTTGTGGTGGCCCTCATGTAAGACCACCACCGCCATGACTGACTCCCCCCATTTGTCGTGCGGCACGCCGATCACCGCCACGTCTTTGACGCTGGGGTGAGCGCCCAGCACGCTCTCCACCTCCGAGGGGTAAATGTTCTCGCCCCCGCTGATGATCATGTTGCTTTTGCGGTCTACCAGCCAGATGTAGCCTTGTTCGTCGCGCCGGGCCATGTCGCCCACCGAGCACCACAGCCCGTCAAAGGCCTCGTTGGTTTTTTCGGGGTTTTTCCAATAGCCATCAAAGGTGTAGGACGTGCGCGAGAACAACTCGCCCACCTCACCATCAGGCACCTCTTGCCGGTCTTCGTTGAGCAAGCGTATAGCCCCGCTGCCCGCCCACTCTCGGCCCACCGAACCCAGTTTGCTGAGCTGCTCTTGGGGTCTCAACAAGGTGACCCACCCGGCCTCGGTGGAGCCGTAAAGCTCGTACAAGCGACCGTTGCGAAAGTATTCCAGGATGGCGACTTTGGTGTCTTTGCGTGCGGGTGCCGATGACACCAACAGCTTACCCACCGAACTCACGTCATAACGCTGCTTCACCGCCTCAGGCAGAGCCAGCATCATGATGTAGTGGGTCGGCACCAGCGAGGTGAAGGTGACCCGCTCTTGCGCGAGTGTGGCCAACAGGGCTTCGGGGTCAAAGCTGCGGCGGTCGTCAATGATGCAGGTGCCACCGAGGTGGATGAACGTGGTGCCAAAGTACAAAGAGTTGGCGTGGCACAAGGGCATGACCAGCAAGGCGGTGTCGTCCCGTGTGAAGCCCATGTCCATGGCGGTGGCCATCGCAATCAGGGTGCTGCCCGCGTGGCGGCGCACCGCGCCCTTGGGTCGACCGGTGGTGCCCGAGGTGTACATCAAAGCGCACATGTCTTGCGGATCGACTGGCTCAAACACATGCTGCGCATCGGCTTGCGAGATCAAAGCCTCGTAAGAGCGCCAGTTGGCTGGCGGCGTGTCTTGCAGGGTGAGGAAACGCTGAGCTTGAACCGACAAGTCGCCTCGGATGCTGTCCAAGGTGGCGGTGAATTCAGGGCCGGCGATGACCGCGCTCACCTCGGCATGCGACAAGATGTAAGCCATCTCGGGCCCCGTCAATCGAAAATTCAAAGGCACCACCACCAAGCCTGCACGGGCCATGGCCACATACATCTCCATCCACGCCAGGCAGTTGTAGGCCACCACCCCCACGCGATCGCCTTTGCGCAACCCCAAGCCGAGCAAGCCGGCCCCGAGGCGGCTGGCGCGCGCATCCCAGGCTGCATAGCTCAGACTGCGTTGACTGTCGCGCACGCCTATTTTTTCGGGCATCAAGCGCGCATGGGTGGCTACGGCGTCGGCAATGGTGAGCAACTGGCTCATCGGGCGTCTCCTTCAGACGGGGTTCTCACGACAACTTCAGAGTTCGTCGCTGACTTTCGTGTTGACATATTTGAACTCTGAATTCAGAATTCACGAATAGTACAACAAAGGACGATCCTTGGCACCCCCACCCATCACTGAACAAAGCGGCGCGGCCGTCATTGCCCGCTTCCTCAAACAACGTGGCGTGAAACGCGTCTATGGCCTTTGCGGCGGACACATCATGCCCATCTGGATGCGCCTGGATGCAGAGGGCATCCGCATCATTGATGTGCGTGACGAACGTGCCGCGGTCTACATGGCCCATGCTGAAGCGCAGCTCACCGGCGAACTAGGTGTAGCCCTGGTGACAGCAGGCCCGGGTGTCACCAATGCGATGACGGGGATTGCCAACGCCCATGTGGCGCGTGTGCCCGTGCTGGTGCTGTCGGGTTTACCGCCCACCGCGCAAGAAAACCGCGGAGCCTTGCAAGACATCGTGCACACCGACCTGGTTCGAAGCATCACCCGCTATGCACGCACCGTGCGCCATCCCGACTTGATTCCCCAGGAACTGGCCGAAGCGTCTGCACGCGCCCTGGGGCAAGGTGGCGAAAGCGGCCCGGTGTACCTGGACTTTCCTGTGGACACCATGCGCGCCGAGGTGTGCGCTGCTGTTCAATTGCCGGAATACTTTGCACACCGTGCAGCACAGCCACAAGCGCCCCACCCTGCGCAGGTGCAAGAGGCATTGAAGCTGTTGTGGTCGGCCAAACGCCCGCTGCTCATCTCAGGCCGTGGCGCTCAGGGCGCTGGGCCAGCCTTGAGCCAACTGCTCAGCCTCACCGGTGCGGCTTACCTCGACACGGGCGAGAGCCGCGGTTTGGTGAGCGACGAGCACCCCAGCGTGGTGGGTGCCATGCGTGGAACGGTGATGGGCCAAGCCGATCTGGTGGTCACGGTTGGACGACGTCTGGACTTTCAGCTGGCTTATGGCTCACCGGCCATTTTCGGCAACGCCAAGTTTTTGCGCATCGCCAATTGCGCAGCCGAGTTGCGCGACAACCGTCATGGAGAAGTGAGCCTCTTGTGCGACCCGGCCCTGGCCTTGCAAGCCATGGTCGATCACGCGCCTCAAACGACGCCCACGATCGACACCGCCTGGGTACAAGGTTTGCGAGAACAGCACACCCAGCGTTCAGCCAAGCTGCTGACCAGCATGCGTGAAGCACCGCAAGGCAGCGATGGGCGCATGCACCCCAACCGCGCCCTGGCGGCCTTGCGTGATGCCTTGCCTGCTGATGCGGTGGTGGTGGCCGATGGCGGCGACTTTTTAAGTTTTGCACGTGTGGGTTTACCTGCCAACACCTACCTTGACCCTGGCTCTTTAGGTTGCATTGGCGTGGGCACACCGTTTGGCATTGCAGCCAGCCTGGTGCACCCCAACAAAACCGTGGTGGTGGCCACCGGTGACGGCGCGTTTGGTTTCAACGCGATGGAGATTGACACCGCTGTGCGCCACAAGGCCCCGGTGCTGGTGATGGTGGCCAACAACGGCTCGTGGGCCATTGAAGTACGCGACCAGCAAGAAACCCACGGCAAGGTGGTGGGCACACACCTGCAGTTTGCCGACCACGCCGCCTTTGCACGCGCGTTTGGCATGTATGCCGAACGGGTCGAGAAAGCCGAAGACTTGCCCGGCGCCATCCAACGCGCCATGGCCAACCGCCCTGCTTTGTTGGATGTGGTGGTCACACCCGAGGCCGCGTCGTCCGATGCCAAGTCAGGCCTGGCCTGGGTGCCCGACCTGCAACCTCTGGCCGCCTGGAACGAGGCTGAAGAGCGCTGGCGCCAAGGGCCAGTTTGAGCCAACGAACAGCGGTTTACCATTGGCACCCATGAAAGCACTGCAAACGCAACCCAGCCTGGTGGAACAGGTTCACAAGGCCATCTTGTCAGAGATTGCCTCGGGCAAATTGACCGCGGGTTCGCGCCTGATCCAAGAGCAGATTGCGCAGGAACTAGGCGTCTCACGCCAACCGGTGCAACAGGCGCTCACGCTCTTGCGCAACCAGGGCATTTTGCAAGATGCCCCAGGTCGCGGTTTGCTGGTGGTGCCGATGGACTTGCAACATGTGCGCCACATGTACGACGTGCGTGCGGTCATGGAAGGCCTGGCCTTTCGGCAAGCCGCCCAGAACAATGCCGCTTTGGCGAAAGAACGCGGACCTGCGCTGATCAAAGCTGGCCGCAAAGCCGCCAGCAGCGGCCAAGTCACCGCCATGATTGCGGCCGACATGGCCTTTCACGATTTCATTTACGAACTTGGCGGCAACCCCTTGGTTGCGCCGTCCATGGAGATGCATTGGACCTACATCCAGCGGGTGATGGGCGAAGTGCTGATGCGCGACAACAAGCCACGCGACATCTGGGACCAACACGAGGCTTTGCTGGACGCGGTGGCCAAGGGCAAAGCCGCCACCGCAGAACGTCTGGCCCGCACACATATTTTGGAAGCGGCCGACTTCATGATTGAGCGGCTGCAAGCTGAGAGCAGCTAAGCAGGCTCAGACCATTTGAACCTTGCTTTTGCGTTGAAGATCAGCCGCTCAGACCAGCATGCTTTTGACAGTGGCCACCACCTGCGCGGGGACGATACGGCAGAGGTCTTCCAGCGGCTTGGCATAAGGCACCGGGATACGCGGCGAGGCAAGGCGCGCAGGCGCTGCCTTGAGTTGCCCAAACAAAGCCTGGGCAATCTCCGCCACCAACTCACCACCCAAACCACCCACCCGCGTGGACTCATGGGCCACCAGCACCCGGCCGGTTTTTGCAATGGAATGGAACACGGTGTCGCGATCCCACGGCCACAGGGTGCGCAGGTCTATCACCTCAGCCTGGATGCCCTCAAGCGCCAACTGCTCAGCAGCGGCCAAGCAGGTCAAGGCGGTGGCAGACCAGCTCAGCAATGTGATGTCGCTGCCAACGCGGCGCACAGCAGCTTGACCGATGGGTAAAGCTGTGGCCTGTTCATCGACCTCACCCATGGTCAACCAAAGCTCTTTGTGCTCCATGTAAACCACGGGGTCGTCGGCTTGAATGGCCGCCTTGAGCAGACCATGGTTGTCGCCTGGCGTTGAGGGGGCAAGCACCACCAAACCTGGCGTGCCCACCCACAGGTTTTCGTTGCTTTGGGAATGCTGTGCGGCCATGCCCCAGCGCATGCCCATGGGTTGACGGATGACCATGGGCACCCGCACCTGGCCGCCGAGCATGTAGCGGATCTTCGCGGCCTGGTTGATGATTTCATCGGCCGCACAAAGCGCAAAGTCTGCATAGCGCAGTTCAGCCACAGGGCGCATGCCAAGCAAGGCCGAGCCGATGGCGGCAGACATGATCATGGATTCGGAAATCGGTGTGTCCACCACCCGTGCAGGGCCAAACGCTTGTTGCAAGCCCAGGTATTGACCAGCCACACCACCTTCAGGCCCCACATCTTCGCCCAAGGCCCACACATGGGGGTCGCGTTGCATTTCTTGCCGCAGGGCCAAGCAGGCCGCCTGCGCGTAGGTCAGCTGTGCCAAAGCGGACCTCCGATGTCTTGCACGTCGCTGTAGGCCGTGTGCGCTGCTGGCCAAGGGGCGGCCAGGGCTTCTTGTACAGCATCTTGAACCTCTTGCCGGCTGTTGGCCAATACAGCGGCAACCGAGCTTTGATCTGCACCGTTGTTCAGCAACCAAGCTTGAGCATGCAAGAGGCAGTCGTCTTTGCGGGCTGCGGCCACCTCTTGCGGGTCACGGTACAAGCCTTTGTCATGGGCCAAGTGGCCGTACCAACGGTAGGTGCTGGCATGCAAAAATTGCGGGCCGTCTCCTGCGCGTACCGCTTCTAACAAACTGCCGGCTGATGCATGGACCGCCACCACATCGTTGCCGTTGACCTGCAAAACGGGAATACCAAAGGCCTTGACCCGATCCACCGCCGGGGGCCCGCCGGTGACATCTTGGGTGCGCAGGGTCACCGAGTAGCCGTTGTCCTCACACACAAAAAGTACAGGCAAATGGAAAAGCTTGGCCCAGTTGAATGCTTCAAACAAGGGGCCGCGGTTCATGGCGCCATCGCCGAAAAATGCCACCACCACATCTGATCGCGCTTGCATTTTGATAGCATGTGCCGCGCCCACAGCCATGGTGACCCCATCGGGCACCACGCCGTTGGCACCCAACATGCCCATGGAAAAGTCGGCGATGTGCATGGAGCCGCCCTTGCCGTTGGAGGTGCCGCCTTCACGCCCAAACAGCTCGCGCATCATGCGAGAGACCGACACCCCCTTGGCAATTGCATGCCCATGACCACGGTGGTGGCTGGCCACATAGTCGGTTTGCTTGAGGTGCGCACACACACCCGCGGCAATCGCCTCTTGCCCGCTGTACTGGTGCACCGAGCCCCGCACATGACCCGCCACCAAGGCTTGTGCGGCGGCTTCTTCAAACTCGCGGATGAGGCTCATCACACGAAGTTCATCAAGCACGCCCTGCACGGAGGGCTGATGGTTTTGAGTGGTCATGCACGACCCCTCAAGCATGCAGGCACAAGGTCATTCAATCTTGATACCCAGCTCGTTGATGAGCTTGCCCCAATACGCATGGTCAGCCGCCATGCCCGTGTTCACCGCAGCTGCAGGTGTACCTGTGGGCGTCAAACCCAAGGCGCGCAAGCGGGCTTGAATTTCCGGGGTTTTCACAATCTTCACAATCTCGGTGTTGAGCTTGTTGACGATGTCATCGGGCGTGGCAGCGGGTGCAAAGAAGGTGTGCCAAGAGTTGCCAATCACCCCGTTGGGGTCCAACTCGGGGTTGAACTCACTCATGGTGGGCACATCAGGCAAAGCCGGAATACGCTCAGTGCCGGAGACCGCCAAGGCTTTGATTTTTTTACCCAAGATCGAAGGGATCGCGGTGGTGGAAGCTTCCAGGTACAAGCTAACCACGCCGCTCATGACATCAGGCGAAGGGTTGGTTTTGTAGGGGATGTGGGTGAGTTTGATGCCGAGGCGTCGTGCCCAAGCTTCCAGGGCCACATGCGGCTGTGAACCCACGCCAGCCGAGGCATAGTCAATCTTGCCAGGGTTACGGCGGGCGTACTCCACGAACTCCGCCATGGTGTTGTAAGGCGCATCCATTTTCGCAGTGAGGATGTGCGGAACCACCAGCACCTGGGTGATGGCCTTGAAGTCTTTCAAGGGGTTGTACTTGGCGTTCAAATACAAGTGAGGTGCAATCGCCATCACGCCCTTGACGGTGTAGAACAGGTTGTAGCCATCGGCCGGCATGGTGGCGGCAGCTTCAGCACCGATCATGCCCCCAGCACCTGCGCGGTTGTCCACCACCACGGCTTGCCCCAGCGCTTGCCCCAGCTTGTCGCTGATCAGGCGTGCGATCACATCAGGCGAAATACCTGCTGCATACGGCACGATCAATTTGATGGGCTTGTTCGGGTAGGCGGACTGACTCCAGGTCGGCAAGGCAATGGAAGCGGCCAGACCAGTGGCACCTGTCAAAAGCGATCTGCGTTTCATGGGGGTCTCCTGTTGTGGTTAAAGGTCAGCGTGGGTGCTCAAATTCAGCGGCCGCCAGACACATCGAGCAAAGCGCCGTCGATGTAGCTGGAGTGTTTGTCGCACAAGAAGGCCACCACATCGGCCACCTCTTGCGCTTGTCCGACACGGCCCATGGGCACGGTGGGTGCAAGTTTTTTCAGGGTTTCTTGACCGCCATGCGCCTCATGGATCTCGGTGTCAATCAAACCTGGGCGAACCGCATTCACGCGAATACCGTGCGGCGCCAACTCTTTGGCCAAGGCCAGGGTCAAGCTGTCAACCGCGCCTTTGGAGGCCGCGTAATGCGCTTCAAGCAACATGCCGCCGGTGCGCGAGGCCACCGACGAGAGGTTGACGATGCAACCACCCTGCCCGCCTTTTTGCGTGGACATGGCACTTGCCGCCAAAGAAGCGCAGTAAAACAAGCCCAGCACATTGGCGTCAAACACTTCACGCAAGTGCGTGGCATCGGCATCGAAGATAGAGCGTTGACCACCCACCACACCCGCGTTGTTCACCAAGGCATCCAAACGCCCAAAGGCCTGATGCGCTTGCGCAAACACGCGTTGGCAATCGGCTTGAGACGCGATGTCAGCCTTGACCACCACCGCTTGACTGCCAAGCTTGCGGATGTGGTCGGCGGTGTCATGGGCAGCCGCTTCATTGCTCATGTAAGTCAGGCACACACGCCAACCCTGTTGGGCCAGCGTCAAGGCCACGGCCCGCCCGATCCCTCGGCTGCCACCGGTGACGATGGCTACGCGAGAATTGTTGTCTGCACTCATCATGGAACCTTTCAAAAACGAACTTGGTCTGCACCTTTGAGTTGCAGAATCTGCCGGGCTTCGTCGGGGGTGGCCACTTGCAAGCCCAAACCTTCAATGATCGTGCGCACATTGCGCACCTGGTCGGCATTGCTTTTGGCCAAGGTGCCACGACCCAACCACAAGCTGTCTTCCAGACCCACACGCACATTGCCGCCCATGCTCGCGGCCATCGCAGCGATGGTCATTTGATGACGCCCTGCACCCAGAACTGACCACCGGTAATCGTTGCCAAACAAGCGGTCAGCCGTGCGACGCATGTGCGCCACGTCTTCGGGGTGCACACCGATGCCCCCCAAAATGCCAAACACCGACTGCACAAAGAACGGGGCTTTGACCAAACCTTTGTCAGCAAAATGCGCCAGGTTGTAAAGGTGCCCGATGTCATAGCACTCAAACTCAAACCGGGTGTCGTTGGCCGAGCAGGCGGCCAAGGCGTACTCGATGTCTTTGAAAGTGTTGCGGAAAATCAGGTCGCGGCTGTTTTCCAGGTGCTGACGCTCCCAGTCAAACTTGAACTCACGAAAGCGGTCCAGCATGGGAAACAAGGCGAAGTTGATCGACCCCATGTTGAGCGAAGCCACCTCGGGTGCAAATCGCATGGAGGGCTGGATGCGCTCCTCGATCGTCATGAAGGGCGAACCTCCGCTGGTGAGGTTCAGTGCCGCATTGGTTCTGGCTTTGATCTGCGGAAGAAACTTGGCAAAAGCCTCCGGGCTTTGGTCAGGCTTGCCCGTCACCGGGTCACGGGCATGCAAGTGGATGATGGACGCACCCGCCTCTGCGGCACCCACCGCTGCCTCAATGATCTCCTCAGGCGTCACCGGCAGGTAAGGCGACATGGAGGGGGTGTGGATGGCGCCAGTGACCGCGCAGGTGATGATGACTTTGTTCATAAGAAAGGGTTTGATCAATTCGAAGTCTATCGGTCAGTACCCTGAATTACCTTCTCTCGTTTTCCCTAGGTACTCACGCATCTTGCGCAGAACGAGGCCTCCATTCTTCAAGCACAATGCGTCAAACCCTTGAAGGAGACAAGATGAAGATCGGTATTGCAGGCATCGGAAAAATGGGTGCGGCCATAGGCACGCGTTTGCTGGGGCAAGGTTATGCCTTGACGGTGTGGAACCGCAGCCCGCAAAAGGCACAGGGCTTGATTGACGCTGGGGCGCAGTGGGCTGCAACACCCAAAGCTTTGGCCGAGTCGGTGGATGTGGTGCTGACCCTGCTGACCGATGAAGCCGCGATTGACCAGGTCTACAGCGGGCCCCAGGGTTTGCTGACCGGTGCGGTGCAAGGCAAAACTTTCATCGACATGAGCACGGTGCAACCCGCCAAACCCCAAGAGATTGCGCAGCGTGTCACAGCGGTTGGCGCTGCGTTTTTAGAGTGTCCGGTAGGCGGCAGTGTGGGGCCAGCCAAAGAAGGCAAGCTGCTGGGCTTTGCCGGCGGCGCTGAGGCCGATGTGGCCAAGGTCCTGCCCTTGCTGCAAGCGATGTGCAAGCGGGTGGAGCATGTGGGCACACACGGTGCAGGCGCCACCATGAAGCTGGCGGTGAATTTGCCGCTGATGGTCTATTGGCAAACGCTGAGTGAAGCCCTGTCGCTGGTCGAGCCCTTAGGCCTTGAGCCGCAACGGGTGATTGATATTTTGTCGGACAGCTCGGGCGGCCCCAACATGCTCAAGGTGCGCGGTGCCATGCTGGCCCAAACCCTCAAACAGAAAAAGAGCGATGCTGTGACGGTGAATGTGGCCACCATGCGCAAAGACATGCGCACCATGATTGCACAAGGCCAGCGCACCCAACGCGAGATGCCCTTGACGGCCCTGGCCCTGCAAAAATTCAACGAGGCGGCTCAAAGCGGTCTTGATGAGAAAGACTGCTCTGAGCTGCCGGTGTGGTGGCTTGCACAGGGCAAGCCTTGAGACTGCTTACTGATCGATCTTCATCTCGCGGATGATGCCGCGGAACTGATCCATCTGCTTGCGCAAAATCGCGTCTTGTGCCGCCGGGCTGGAGCCCACCGCTTCAGCGCCCATGTCGGCCAAACGCTTGGCCACATCGGGGTGGCGCACGGCCGCCACCACTTCTTTGTTCAAACGGTCAATGATGTCTTTGGGCGTTTTGGCCGGCGCGAACACACCGTTCCAACCTTCGAGTTCCAAATTGGGGTAACCCAACTCTTTCACCGTGGGCACATCAGGCAAGATGGAAATGCGTTTGGACGCGGTGGTGGCCAAGGCCTTCAAGGTGCCGGCCTTGACTTCACCCAATGAGGTGGCCAACTGGTCACCGCCCACTTGAATACGCCCGGCCAACAGCTCTTGCTTCAAAGGTGCAGCGCCTTTGAAAGGGATGTGCATGATGTTGACGCCAGCTTCTTTGCGAAACGCTTCGCCCAAGACGTGCATGGTAGAGCCCGGACCGGTGGAGCCGTAGTTGTATTGCAAGGATGGATCGGCCTTGAGCAGGTTGGCCAGTTCACGCAAATCTTTGGCAGGCACGGTGGGGTTGGCCGTCCAAATGAAAGGCACGTAAATGGCGATCGACACGCCCGCAAAATCGGTGTCCACATTGAATGGCAAGCGCCCTGCCAAACCCTGCGCCACGGCGGCCAGGGGGAAAGACAGGTTGTGCATCATGATGGTGTAACCATCGGGTGCGGCCTTGGCCATGGCATCGGCGCCGATGTTGCCCCCTGCCCCACCACGGTTGTCGACCGTCACCGGTTGACCCATGGACTCACTCATTTTCTGCGCCACCAAGCGGGCCACCACATCGGTGGTTCCCCCAGCGGGGAAAGGCACAATCATCTTGATCGGACGGGATGGGTAAGCTTGTGCAGACGCCGTGATGGGCGCCAAGGCGGCCACGAATGCGACCGCGCACACTCGCTTCAATAATGAACGCATGTTGTCTCCTTTATTGTTGATGCCCGTCTTTTGAGACGGCAGAATCAGTATCACATAATTTTTTTCACCTCACCACATGTTGACCTTTCGCCCCATCCAAACGCCCTTAGGTCAGATGCTGATTGCCGCGCAGGCGCAGGGCTTGGCTGGGGCATGGTTTGAAGGGCAACAGCACATGCCCGATGTGTCGGGGTGGCAGCTTGTTAAAACAGACCCAACGCTGGACGAGGCCGAGGCGCAGTTGGTGCAATACATGCGCGGTCAACGTGATTCTTTTCAACTCAAGCTCGCGCCCGCATGGGGCACCGAGTTTCAGCGCTCGGTGTGGCAAGCCTTGCAAGGCGTGGGCTTTGGCAGCACCACCTCGTATGGGCATTTAGCCCAGCTTTTGAACAAGCCGCAGGCCGCACGTGCAGTGGGTGCTGCGGTAGGTCGCAACCCTTGGAGTGTCATCGTGCCTTGCCACCGGATCTTGGGTGCACAAGGCGCATTAACCGGTTATGCCGGTGGGCTGGAACGCAAGGTGGCGCTGCTTAAACTCGAAGGTGTGTTGTTGTGATTTTTCAGGCCTGAACCTGAAGGTGTTGCCAACCCTGCCAACGTTGACCTGAGCCCACGGTGATGGGCTCAAACACCTGAGCGGCTTCCACGCACAGCATCTTGGCAAAGTCTCCCTGCAGCATGTCGCCCAGCACCTTGTGGGGGCCGGGGTTCCACACCACCGTGTTGGCCCAGTTGGGGCTTTGGGTGATGTGCAAAGCATGGTCGCCGTCACGCAAACACATGCTTTTAGGGGCTGCGTAAACCCGGTCAAATTCGCCATCAAAACGAATGCTTTCTTGGCCTGAGGCATGCACATCGGTCAGCGAATCCCACTCGGCCTGACCACCCAAACCATCCAAACTGACGCTCTGGATGTTGTCCACTGCAAAGTAAGTGTGAAGTGCGCCAGTGAATGCCCAGTCCTCATGGCCCGTGTTGTGGACATCGAGGCTGATGCGCAAATTATTGGGCGATAAATCCACCGTCAAGCGGACCTCAAAACACACAGGCCATATTTGCTGGGTAGCGGCTGAGTCTTTGAGTTCAAAGGTCAAACGGCTTGCGCTATCTTCTGGCAGCAAGGTCCAAGCCATATTGCGCACAAAGCCGTGCTTGGGCAAGTTGCCGCGCATGTTGAACTGAGGAAAACACACCGGCACCCCACCGCGCAGGGCCACTTGCCCATCGAAAGCGTTGCCTTCGCTGAGGTACAACCGTTCGCGCCCGCCACAGACCCACGACAACACCTGCGCGCCCTGCTCGGCCACCAACACGCTGTCACCATTGGGCAAATGGATGCGGTGGGCGGTTAGACCGTGAATAACTTCTTTGCTCATGGCTGAGCATCATGCCAAAAAAACAGATGCGCAAGCGCAAGTTGGCTGTCAGGTCAAAGGCTAAACTGTTTGCGCAACCGGAGCCTTAGCCATGACCAGCATTTTTGACCAGCACCTTGAGAAAAACGCCGCCAACTATGTGGCCTTGTCGCCCGTGAGTTTTGTGGAGCGCAGTGCCGAGGTGTTTGGCGACTTGCCCGCGGTCATCCATGGCCAGCGCCGCTACACCTGGCGCCAAACGCGGGACCGCGCAGCGCGCTTGGCCGCTGCTCTGCAAGCCGCTGGTGTGAAGCGTGGCAGCACGGTGAGTGTGATGTTGGGCAACACACCTGAGATGGTTGAGGCCCATTACGCGGTGCCTGCGCTCAACGCGGTGCTCAACACCCTCAACACGCGTTTGGATGCGAGCCTGATCGCCTGGCAGCTCAACCACTGTGAGGCCAGTGTGCTCATCACCGACCGTGAGTTCGCGCCCATCGTGGCCCCTGCCCTGGTCATCTTGAAACAGGAATTCAAACGTGAGCTTCTGGTGGTGGATGTGTGCGACACCGAATACACCGGCCCTGGCGAGACCCTGGGCACCTATGAATACGAGGCCTGGATTGCTGCCCACTCAGCGTTAGACACGCTCCAAGGCCCGGCTGACGAGTGGGACGCCATTGCTGTGAGCTACACCTCAGGCACCACCGGCGACCCCAAAGGCGTGGTGACCCACCACCGCGGGGCTTACCTCAACGCAGTGTGCAACGCCGTGACTTGGCACATGCCCAACTTCCCGGTGTACCTGTGGACGCTGCCCATGTTCCATTGCAACGGCTGGTGCTTTCCCTGGACCGTGGCCATGCTGGGCGGCACGCATGTGTGCCTACGCAGAGTGGACGCCCCCAACATCCTGGCAGCCATAGCGACACATCAGGTCACCCACTACTGCGCCGCGCCCATCGTGCACAACCTGCTCATCAATTCGCCACCAGAGATGCGGGCTGGTATCACCCATGCTGTTAAAGGCATGGTGGCTGGCGCTGCGCCACCCGCTTCGATGATTGAAGGCATGGCGAAGATTGGGTTTGACATCACCCACGTGTATGGCCTGACCGAGGTGTATGGCCCTGCGGCTGTGGCGGTGAAACGCGACACCTGGGCGAACGAAGATTTGTCGGAGCAAACCCGCTTGAACGGGCGCCAGGGTGTGCGTTACCCCTTGCAAGAAGGCATGACCTTGCTAGAGCCACAAACCATGCAAGAACTACCAGCCGATGGGCAAACCATGGGCGAGATCATGTTCCGCGGCAATGTGGTGATGAAGGGCTACCTGAAAAACCCCAAAGCTACCCAAGAAGCTTTTGCGGGTGGTTGGTTCCACACCGGCGACTTGGCAGTGCTGGAGAGCGACCGGTATGTGAAGATCAAAGACCGCAGCAAAGACATCATCATCTCGGGTGGCGAGAACATCAGCTCTTTGGAAGTGGAAGACGCCCTGTACCGCCACCCTGCGGTGCTGGCCTGTGCGGTGGTGGCCAAGCCCGACGACAAGTGGGGAGAGACACCAGTTGCTTATGTGGAAACCAAAGAGGGATCGACCACAGATGCTGCAGAATTGATAGCGCATTGCAAAAAACTGTTGGCCGGGTATAAAGTGCCCAAAGACATCCGGTTTGAAGTCATCCCGAAAACCTCGACCGGCAAAATTCAAAAATTCCAACTGCGCGAACGTGCGCGTGGCTGAACATAGAGACCACCATGACCGACCTCATCACTTGCCATGAAGACGAACGCGGCGTTGTTGATTTGTGCCTGAACCGGGCTGACGCATTCAACGCCATGTCTTCAGAGATGTTGACGCAGTTGCAAGCCGCTATCGACAAAGTAGCAAGCAGCAAGACGGCGCGTGTGGTGGTGCTCTCAGCCGCGGGTAAAGCGTTTTGTGCGGGGCATGACCTGCTGGAGATGCGCGCCAACCCCAGCATGGATTTTTATAAAACACTGTTTGCGCAATGCAGCCGCATGATGCTCAGCCTGCAGGCCCTGCCAGTGCCCGTAATTGCCCAGGTAAACGGCGTGGCCACCGCGGCTGGTTGCCAATTGGTGGGCATGTGCGACCTGGCCGTGGCCAGCAACACCAGCCGCTTTGCGGTGAGTGGCATCAACCTGGGTTTGTTTTGCGCCACGCCCAGCGTGGCCTTGACGCGCAATCTGCCCCGTAAGGCGGCGTTCGAGATGTTGATGACCGGCAACTTCATCACAGCAGATGAAGCGCTGAACAAGGGCTTGATCAACGCGGTGGTGAGCGCAGAACAACTGCCCCAGGAAACCGAGCGGTTGGTGCAAAGCATCTTGGCCAAGCCTCAGGTGGCGGTGGCCATGGGCAAACAACTTTTTTACAAGCAACTCGAAACCGGCATAGCCCAAGCTTACGCGCTGGCCGAAGACACCATGGCTTGCAACATGATGGATGGCGCAGCGCAAGAGGGCGTGCAGGCCTTCATTGATAAACGAGCGCCCAGCTGGAAACCTTGATGTGCGTCATGCCTGCTTGAACGCAGGTTTTGCGATTTCGCAATCTTTTTCTCCAGCAGATCCGCATGATGAAGACTCCTTAATTGATGGAGATTTTTCATGCACAAACATTTCGTTTTACTGGCCATGGCAGCCGCCGCCACCCTACCCCTGGCTGGCAAAGCCCAAACCTATTCCAGCCGAGACGAATCTGTGGGCTACCTTGGGCTGCAATGGGTCACGGGTGAAACCCGGCTGTCCAGACCCAATGTGTTGCTGGGCATACGCCAAACCCGCACCGACGTTGACAACCGCGTGACCGGTGGCGATTTGACCTTCTCGTACAGCACCGAAAAAGGTGTGGGCGATGCGGTGCGCTTGGGCTACCTGGATGGCAAGTGCAACTTGCTGGGCACCCTGGGCTTTGGCTATTCGTTCCGCAAAGACCGGGCCTTGGGCTTCCTGGGCGCAGTGGGTTCCTACGGCAAATTAACCGCCGAGGTGGATGGCGCGGGTTCACTGCTGGGTGCACTCGAACTCAACACCCTCCCCTGCGCAGGTGACCGTAACGTGGTGCCCGCACCAGCGGTCTAAAGCAGGTATTTACAAGCAGGTAACAAAAAACCCTGCTATCTAAACAATAGCAGGGTTTTGAGTGCCAGTAAGGCTTATCTGGTAGGACGTGCAGGATTCGAACCTGCGACCAACGGATTAAAAGTCCGCTGCTCTACCAACTGAGCTAACGTCCCAACAAGCCTCAAATTATAGCGTCATTTTTTAGGGTTCGGAACCTGCCCTTAAATTTTCTTAGAAATTTCATTCATCACCCAGCCAGCGGCACATTGCCCGAACGTGGCGGTGACAGTAACCAGTGATCCGTAGCCACTGCAATTCAATGACCCATCTGTGGTTTGTTCAGCGTCCACGCCACATGAGGCACCAGGCTGACTCACCGCCTCGCGGCTGAACACACAGGTCACGCTCATTTTTTTACCATCGCGCGCAGCGTTGTGCTCTTTGCGCAAACGGTAGCGCACTTGTGCCAACAGCGGGTCGTGGGTGGTCGCACTCAAGTCGGCCATGTCTACCGCGTGCGCCAAGCGCTTACCGCCCGCAGCGCCCACGCTGATGAACATTGCTTTGGTGTGCATGGCCCAGGCCGCCATGGCGGTTTTGGCTTTGACGGCATCGCACGCGTCAATCACGGCGTTCACCCCTGAAGGCAAAATGCCTGGCCAATTGCTGGGCTCAACAAAATCGTCGACACAATGCACCACGCACTCAGGCGCGTAACTGTGAATGCGGTCGCGCATGGCCAGCACCTTGGCTTGGCCCATCGTGCTGTCTTGTGCGTGGATTTGTCGGTTGATGTTGGACTCAGCCACATGGTCCAAATCGATCAAGGTGAGTTGGCCCACACCGCTGCGGGCCAGAGCTTCAGCGGCCCATGAACCCACACCACCAATGCCCACCACGGCCACGTGAGCGTTGCGAATGCGCTGGGCACCCGCGGTGCCATACAAACGTTCAAGCCCACCAAAACGCCGGGATGCCTGTGACATCAATCCAAGCGCCACATTTGGTATTTGAAAGCGGCCAAGGCGCCTGCGACAATGCCAGCCACGGCCAGCACACTGCCCAGCGCCAGCGTGGACAGGCCACTCAGGCCCTGCCCCACCGTACAACCCATGGCGGTCACGCCACCCACGCCCATCAAGAGGCCGCCCACCAGATGATTAGCCACGTCTTCTGTGCCCCGAAAACCTTCCCAACGAAATGTGCGGGTAGCCACCGCGTAAATGGCTGAGCCGGTGACCACGCCAGCCACACTCACCACGCCGATGGTGAGCAGCTTGGAGGTGTCGCTGAAGAACATCAACCAGTCCAACACATAAGCCATGGGCGCAGTGAAGGTGAAGGACTCCATCAAGCCGGAGTTACTGGCTACAAAGAACTCATCCAGGGTTTGTGGGTGTTCAGCCACACGCCCCAAATGACCACTGACCCACCACATGGCGGTGACGAGCAAGCCCACACCCATGCCGGCCCACAAGTTGTCAGCGCGAAAAAAGTCTGCACGGTAAAACACCCACACCAACGCAACGCTGATGAGCAGCAATGCAGCCATCAAGCTCATGGATGGACTCCACCCCTGGGCTAAAAGAAACCCAGGCAAGGTTGGCGCATGCGCAAAGTCCATGAACACCTTGTCGACCGTGTTGACCCGCAGCACCGCGGTGATCCCCTTGAGTGTGGCCATGGCCGAGACACCCATCACCACAAACACCACCAGCGACTTCAAGTTGCCCCCGCCGATGCGCACGAGGGTTTTGCTGCCGCAGCCTGAGCCCAGGACCATGCCAATACCAAACAAAGCACCACCGACCAAGGCAGAGAGCCACAACACACGCTTGTTGGCGTAAATGGTTTTGGTGGCATCAATTTGGCCGGTGTACGCCAGCAAAGCGAAGCCCAATGCGGCCACCGCCACGGCCAGGACCCATTGGCGCACGCGGGTGTAGTCGGCCATGTTGACCGCATCACTCAAAGCGCCCATGGTGCAGAAGTGTGTTTTTTGCAGCAAGGCCCCAAACAGCACAGCCAGAACAAACACCCAGGTCAAGACCTGGGTGTGCAAGGCGGGAATATCAATGTCCATGGTGTGCAGGCCGTGAGGCCACTAAGCCATTCGGCCGCAGGCCTTATTTCAGGCGGGTCAGCCGCTCTTTGGCAGCAAAGGCTGCTTCGGAATTGGGGAAGGTGTTGACCAAGTCGTCCAGCGTTTTGCGGGCGGCTTTGGTGTCCTTCATCTCAATCTGGCAATTGGCGATGGACAACTGAGCTTCAGGCGCACGCAAATGCTTGGGGGCCTGGGTCAGCATGCTTTTGAAATTGGCAATGGCTTCTTTGTAGTCGCGGGTGGCGTACTGGGCATTACCCAACCAAAAGAAAGCCAGGGGCAAGTAACCGCTTTGCGGGTAGCGACGGATGAAGTCCACCAAACCAGCCTGGGCAGACGCGAACTCACCCTTACGAAACACAGCCACGGCAGATTCATAGTCTCGCTTTTCAGCGGGTTCGGCCATGAACTCCACGCCGTCCACCGTGACCTTGAGCGGCTCAAAACGGCGCAAGCGTTCGTCCACCACCTGGGTGGCGTCTTTGATGCGTCGTTGAGATTCAGACAGTTCACGAGCAAGTTGCTCGTTTTGACCTTGCAGCTTGGCTTGCTCGGTCTTGAGACCGTCAATTTGCCCCTGAAGGTCCAAGAGACTGCGGCGCATGAGGGCGTTGTCTTCGTTCAGGCGATCAGTTTCAGCCTTGCGGCGTTCACCCTCTTGGCGAACCGACTCAATGCGTTGGCGCAGATCCAGAATGGCGCGACGCGCTTCTTCGTCGTCAAACAAACCCGCCTGCGCTGATACGGCGCAAGTTGTGGCCAGCAACAAGACCCAGCGTTTGAACACAGCAGCAGCTCCGCGCATCAACGGTAAGAAATTTCAGCGCGACGGTTCTTAGCAAACGCCTCTTCGTCGCTGCCTTGGGCTGCGGGCTTTTCTTTGCCAAAGCTCACCGCTTCCAATTGCGCGTCAGACACGCCTTGCAAGCTCAAAGCACGACGCACGGCTTCAGCACGCTTTTGGCCCAGGGCCAAGTTGTATTCACGGCCACCGCGCTCGTCGGTGTGGCCTTCCAGGGCGACTTTGCGCTTGGCATCGGCCTTCAAGAAGCGGGCGTGGGCTTCGATCACGGGCGCGAAATCAGGCTTAACAGCATAGCTGTCGTAGTCAAAATAAATGACCTTGGCCACACCGGTGGGGCCAGCTGGCAAGTTGGTGCCGCTCACGTCCACCGCAGCCACGCCGCTCTTGGCTGCGTTGGCATCTGCACCGCCTGTGGCGTTCACGCCAGCGCGGTCTTCCACCGGCACGTTGTCGAGCTTGACGCCCGAGCTGCAAGCAGCCAACAACAAAGCCGCGGCGGCGGAGATGAGAAATTTCTGCAACGACATAAATACTCCAGTCAAAAATTATTTGTTAGCGGGGCCCCAGTCGGGCTCGCGGATGTCTCCGCCCTGCCCGGCCAGGCGCGCCTTGATCTTGCCGTCCAAGGTGGTGGTCATCAGCGCTTCGCGTCCGTTTTGCACCGTGGCATACACAATCAACCGTCCATTGGGGGCAAAGCTGGGACTTTCGTCCGAGCTGGTGTCGGTGATCGCGTTCACCGCGCCTGAGGTCAGGTCCATCACGTGGAGTTTAAACGCCCCGCCAACCCGGGACACATAGGCCAACCAACGGCCATCGGAACTGAGTGTGGGCGAGATGTTGTACACCCCGCTGAAAGTCACCCGCTCTGGGTTGCCACCCGCTGCGGCCATGCGGTAAATCTGGGGGCTGCCGCCGCGGTCACTCACAAAGTAAATCCACTTGCCATCGCTGGAAAACACGGGCTCGGTGTCGATGCTGTTGGATTGGGTCAGGCGCTTGGGCTCGCCGCCGTTGGCGTCGATCAAATACAACTGAGAGCCGCCGTCACGCGTGAGGGTGACCGCCAAACTGCGGCCATCGGGCGACCAGGCTGGCGCGCTGTTAGAGCCCTTGAAGTTGGCCACCAAACGGCGCTTGCCGGTGGCTACATCATGCGTGTAGACCACGGGTTTGCGTGATTCGAAGGACACATAGGCCAGCTGTGTGCCGTTGCTGGACCAGGCCGGCGAGATGATGGGCTCGGGGCTGGCCAGGGCGCTTTGGGCGTTTTCGCCATCGGCATCGGCCACCCACAAGCTGTAGCGGTTGGCCGACTTGGTCACATAGGCGATGCGGGTGGAAAACACCCCCTTTTCGCCGGTGAGTTTCTCGTAAATGAAGTCGGCAATTTTGTGGGCCACCAAGCGCAAGTCGGCCTGGGGCACGGCAAAGCTTTGGCCGCCAAGGTCTTGGCCGCGCACCACGTCCCACAAGCGAAAACGCACGTCATAGCGACCATCGGCCAAGCGGGTGATACTGCCAGCAGTCAAGGCATCAGCGTTTTTCTGTCGCCAGCTGGACATGTCCACCCGGGCGTTTTCATCCAAAGACTGGCCCGAGGTGTCAATCAAGCGGAACTGGCCGCTGCGCTCAAGGTCTGCCGCCACAATGGCGCCGATTTTCTGAGGGGCGGCGTCATCGCCCTTGAAGGCTGCCACGGCAATGGGCAATTGGGTTAAGCCCACACCCGTGACTTCAACCCGGAACTGCGCCAGGGCCGGCACGGCAACTGCCGTGCAGGCTAAAGACAAAAAGAGACGTTTGAGCATCTGTGCATTATCCCAAGGAATCAGACGTTTTCTTGGCCAGGCCCAAGAACTTGATCTTGGGGTTTTCGAGGTGGCGCCAGGTCAACACCGGGTAATCACCACATCATCCACACCCCGATCCTGACCATAACCGCGCAGTGCTTTAACGATGCCGCTGCCCTGGCGTTGACGCACGGTTTGAGCGTTTTGACTCTCATCGTTCCTCGCGGCCTCTGGATGCCACAAGTGAAAGACCTCGGTGGCACAAAATCCGTTTTTACGGACCAGACCCGCGTGATGCAGGCGCAGCACAAAGTCGGCGTCTTCATGGCCCCAACCCACAAAAGACTCGTCAAACCCGTCAACCCGCTCGTAATCGGCCTTCCACACCCCCATGTTGCAGCTGCGAATGCCCTTCCACACAAATTCGGGGTGCAGTCGGGCCTTGAGTTGTGCCGGCAAGCGCAACAGGCCGGTGAGCTTGTTGGCGTGGCCTTGGAGGCGCTGAAGCAGCCACCACCAAGTTGAACGCGCACTAAGCGACAGTTCTTTATTCAGCACCTGCCGAGTCAGGCTTGAAGACAAGAGCACACGGCTGCCGTTCACAAAACAGCCTGCCTGTGCCAAGCGTTTGTGTTGGGCTACAAAGTCCGCCTCGGGTACGCAGTCACCGTCCATCAGCACCATATAGGCGCCAGAAGCTGCCGCCACACCTCGGTTGCGAACCTTGCTGGCGGTGAACCCCACATCGGGGTGCCACACGTGGATGAGCTTGAGTTGCTTGGCCTCTGCGCTTTGCAACACAGCCTGCACATGCTCAGGCCGCGAGCCGTCGTCGGCCACCACCACCTCAAAGTCGCGGTCTGTCTGCGCCGCCAAGCCACGCAAAACCGCCAGCAGCGCGTCACTGCGGTTGTAGGTGGTGATGACCAAGGACAGGCCGGGTGGCTTGTGCTGAGGCACCAGAGGAGACGAGGGCGTTATCAACTAGACTAGAGGCTGTTATGGAACCAAGAGCGGACGGGAGTTCGCGCGATGATATCACCCCCTGATGAACAAAATTTCCGTCTACATCATTGCATTCAACGAGGCCGAAAAAGTCGCGGCCACGATTGCCAGCGTGCAATGGGCCGACGAGGTCATTGTGGTGGACTCGCACAGCACCGACCACACCGCACAAATCGCCACCGGCATGGGCGCACGCATTGTGCAGGTGGACTTTCAAGGTTTTGGGCATTTGCGCAACGAGGCCCTCAAAGCCTGCAGCCATGAATGGGTGTTCAGCCTGGATGCGGACGAGCGCTGCACGCCAGAAGTAGCCCAAGAAATTCGCGACATCACCAACAACCCAGCTAGCAAAGAGGTGTGGTTTGTGCCAAGGCGTAATTACTTCATGGGCCGGTGGATCAAGCACTCGGGTTGGTACCCCAACTTCAGGCAGCCGCAGCTCTTCAAGAAAACCGCGATGGTGTACGACATGAAACCCGTGCACGAAGGCTATGTGTTGATAGGCGCCAACAGCAAGCCCAGCAGCATGGGTGTGTTGAAAAATGCCATCTGGCAGTTCCCGTTCAAGAACATGGCCGAAGTCATGCACAAGGCCAACCGGTACTCCAGCCTGGGCGCAGAAAAAATCAAACACAAGCGCATCACCATGCTGTCTGCCCTGCTGCACGCCAAATGGGCCTTCTGGAAGCACTATGTTTTCAAGCTGGGCTTTCTGGATGGCTGGGCCGGCTTTGTGATTGCCTTGGGCAATTTTGAAGGCACGTTTTACAGGTACGTGAAGGCGTTGGAAATCCAGAAGGCTGATGCGTGGAAGGCGCCTACTGTATCGGCTGCGTCAACCACGCCCAAGGCATGAGCACAGCAAGCACCGCCACCAACCGCGAGCTTTACTTCAGGCTTTTGGGCTATGTGAAGCCCTATTGGAAAGCGTTTGCGCTGGCTGTGTTGGGTATGGTGGCCACCGCAGCCACTGAGCCTGTGTTTCCAGCGCTCATGAAACACCTGTTGGACAGTGGCTTTCAAACGCAAGACCAAAGGCTGGTTTGGGCTGTTCCGCTAGGGATTGTGGTGCTGTTTGTGGTGCGAGGCATTTTGTCGTTTTGCACAGCTTATTTGATGACTTGGATCTCTACCAACCTGGTCACGGATTTGCGCAGAGAGATGTTTGCCAAGATCATTTCTCTGCCGACACAAGCTTTCCATGACCAGTCGGCTGGCAAATTTATATCGCGCATTCTGCAAGACGCCGATAATGTGAACCAAGCCGCTACCAACGTGCTGGTCACGACCATCCGCGAGAGTTTGACGGCGATTGCACTTCTGGGGTACTTACTCTACCTGGACTGGCAACTCACACTCATCACCCTGACCATTGCACCCGTAATTGCAGCCATTCTTAATAGCTTCAGCAAGCGCATTCGGGTAGCCAGTCGTGCAAGCTTTGAAGGCTTGCGCAGCATGTCGCACACCATCGAAGAAACAACGACTGCCAACAAAATTGTGAAAGTCTTTGGAGGTCAAGGCCAGATGACCCAGCGGTTTTTTCAAAACACGGTGGCCTTCCGTCGCTCCATGATGAGAGAGGCACTGCCTGCCTCGGCCATCACGCCCATCACACACATGACGGCATCCATTGCCATTGCAGTCATCACGCTTCTTGCTCTTAGCCAGGCCACTGGGCAAGGAAGTTCCACAGCGGGTGGTTTTGTCTCGTTCATCACAGCCATGTTGCTGTTGATTTCACCCATCAAACAGCTCACGTCTATCAACCCGATCATGCAGCGTGGCCTGTCGGCATGTGAGAGCGTTTTCTATTTGCTCGACCAGGCTGAAGAAGAAGACCTTGGTACAAAAACCCTCCAAATCTGCAATGGAGACATCAAGTTTCAAGACGTTGTCTTCCAATACCCGGGTTCAGAACGACTTGCCTTGAACAAGCTGTCATTCAAAGCGCACGCCGGTCAAACTCTGGCGCTGGTGGGAGCATCCGGCGGCGGCAAAACCACCATTGCAGCTTTGGTGCCGCGGTTTTACAACCCGCAATCGGGGTTAATCACCGTTGATGATCAAGACATTAAAGAGCTCAGTCTCAAGGGCCTTCGCCAACACATTGCCATGGTGAGTCAAGACATCGTCTTGTTCAACGACACGGTTGCTGCCAACATTGGTTTTGGATTGGCGCAAAAAGCCTCGCAAGACGACATCGTTGCAGCGGCAAAAGCCGCACATGCTTGGGACTTCATTCAGCAGCTCCCTCAAGGCTTGCAAACCACCATTGGTGAAGACGGCGCCAAGCTCTCAGGCGGACAACGGCAACGCATCGCCATTGCACGCGCTTTGCTTAAAAATGCGCCGATCTTGATTCTGGACGAGGCTACCTCAGCACTTGACACCGAGTCAGAGCGACAAGTGCAAGCTGCTCTGGCCAACCTGATGAAGAACCGCACCACCTTGGTCATCGCGCACCGGCTGAGCACCATCGAGCACGCCGACCAAATTTTGGTACTTGACCAAGGTCGTATCGTTGAGCGCGGCACGCACAAAGAGTTGCTGTCAGTTGGTGGTTATTACGCCAACCTCAACAAGATGCAAAGCTGAGGTGTGAGATGCCCATCCCAATTTTGATGTACCACCAAGTTGACGAGCCGCCCCCCAAAGGCACACCCCTGCGCGGGTTGGTCGTGGCGCCCTCTTCATTTGCCTGGCAAATGAGCATGCTCAACATCATGGGTTACCAAGGTTTGTCCATGCGCGACTTGGAGCCGTATTTATCAGGCGAAAAACAAGGCAAAGTAGTCGGCATCACCTTTGACGATGGCTACCAGAACAATGTGGTGAACGCGCTGCCCCTGCTCAAAAAGCACAACTTCACCGCCACTTGCTATGGGGTGAGCAGCATGATTGGCGGCACGAACGCTTGGGACCATGGCATCGTGGCTGAGAAGCCACTCATGAACTTGTCCGACTGGGAAGCTTGGCGAAATGCCGGAATGGACGTGGGATCGCACACACGCGTGCACGCCAAGCTCACAGAGCTGCCAGACGATCAAGCGCAGGCACAGATTGCAAAGTCCAAGCAAGAGCTTGAGCAAGCACTTGGTACTGAAGTGAGACACTTCTGCTACCCGTATGGTTGGCACCACCAAAAGCATCAAAGCATGGCCAAACAGGCTGGCTATATGACCGCAACCACCACGCATCGAGGCCGTGCCAACGTGGGAGATGACCTCTATACCCTCAAGCGCATCATGGTGGCACGGGCTACCAATCCGTTGCAGTTTTTCATGAAAATCGCTACACGCTACGAAGACCGCCGCTCATGAAGCCACTGGCTCTTTATTGCAAGTCTTACAGCACAGATTTACGTCGTGTTATCCGGCTTGCTGAGTCTGTCCGTAGTTACAACGGCGAGGCTCTGCCTTTTTATGTATCAGTCCCAAGAGATGAACTGCCACTTTTCCGTCAATATCTGCAGTCGCTGGTCACAGACCTGATCGCGGACGAAGATATTCTTGATGCATCGCCAAGCATGAATCGAGCTCTGGTCGCAGAAATGCCAGGCAGCACTCGGCAACAGGTGGTGAAATCAGAGTTTTGGCGATTGGGACTGAGTCAGTCTTATCTGTGCTTGGATTCAGATGCCCTCTTTATTCGTCCTTTTGGATTGTCGGACTTTCTGACGGTTAACGGCATTCCTTACACCACGCTGGACGAGGCTCACGATCTGCTGGATGACGCCTTGCGCAGAAAACGTGAGCGCGTCGTTTCAGCCTTTAACCGTGAAGCTGACTTGGTCCAAAGCATGTTCGGCCGGATAGGTAGACGCTACAGCTTTGGTCCGTTTCCTCTGGTCTGGCATCGTGATGTGTGGCAAAGCTTGGATGAACACTATTTGAAGCCACGCAACATGAGCCTAGTCGACGCCATTGCGCAAGCTCCCATCGAATCGCGATGGTATGGAGAAGCCTTACTTGCCTATCAGGCCATACCTCTACTGCCCTGCCAAGCTCTTTTCAAGGTTTATCACTATGCATGGCAATACGACCAAGACCAGCGACACGGAATTCATTTGAAAGACCTGTCGCAGTTCTACTGTGGTGTGATCTTTCAATCCGCCTGGGAGCGCGATATGGACTGGCCGCGCGACTCAAGCAACTGGCTTTCTCGAACAGGAAGAGGACTTCGCAGGCTTTTAGGACGTATTTGATTCCGTAATTGCCAACAAACACACTCGATCTACGATCACATTTACAAACCCATGCCAACTAAGAAGATGCCTCTCTTACTGACATCGAGTGTCATTGCTTACGACCATGGGGTAGCTTTGAAGGACACGGATGAAAGAATTCGACTGGCAATCAATTCAATCGACCAATGGCTAAGAATTGACCCAACCTTGTCAATTGTCCTTTGTGATGGTTCCAGTTTCGATTTCTCAGAATTGGTTGCAAACCGCTTTCCGACAGCACGGATAGAGTGCCTACCCTTCGAAAACGATCAGCAAAAGGTCAGCCTGTTTGGGCGCGGCTATGGTGAAGGCGAAATCGTACGACATGCGCTGAATCATTCTAAATTCATTGATGACGCAGGTGCATTTGCGAAATGCACCTCCAAGCTCTGGGTAGAAAATTTTTCGCAATGTTTACAAAGCTGGAATGGAAGCTTCCTCTGCAAAGGTGTTTTCAAGAATGTCTTTTCACCCTTTCGGGAAACAGAGATTTCTTACATAGACACCAGGTTTTACGTCACTTCAACCAGCTTCTACCGTGAACACTTTGCTGATGCTCATCTTGCAATTGGGGAGACACAAGGGTTTGGACTTGAGGACAGTTTTTTGAAGGTGGTCTTGCAGAACAACTTAAAAAAAATCTTGTTTGATGTCGCCCCCGTCATCTGTGGAGTGGGTGGAGGTATTGGAAAGTACTATAAAAATACCTTAACCAGAAGACTTAAAGAGGACCTTCGACTTTATTTGGTGCAGAGCAATCGCCGCTTTCAAAACCTTTTTTCATGCGGTGAAAGTTCGATTGAACGGCCCATGGCCTTAGATCCGTAATAAGAAATATGGTTATCGTCTTTGAACATACTGTGTCCGTCTAGCAGCACTGGGCATACACCTTCACGACAGAAGGCCTGGTTAGGGTCAACTACTTTAACCGAAGGAAATTTGACCAAGACCTCGCTCACAAGTCGCCTCAGGGTTGCAGTTTTTTCATCGTCAGCCGCCTTCGAAATTTCACAAGAGAAAGGTGGTTTTCTACCCATCGGAAGATCACCCAAGCAAAGCCTTGGGTCAAACCCTGGTTCGACCACTGGTAAAAAATAATAGACCTGCTTTGCCGAAGCCGTGAGTGCTTCAAGCGTCTTAGCCAAACCGTCCTTGAACATGGCCTGCGCCTTCAAGGAGGACGTGTTGCTGACATACCTTCCGCGAAACACCAACACAACACTTTTTAAGTGCGGATCATCTCGCACGTAAGACAGCGTTTGATTCATGGCAGGTTGACAATGATTGATATCAACCTCTGGTGTGTAATCCAACAGAGGTACGCAAGCACCTCTGCCAAGCAACACCAAGTTCTGTCCCATCGAATCAAAGTAGTCCGACATACCCCAATAAGCATGTAGCGCATGACTGTCCCCAACGATTGCAGCAGTTGCAGTTTGGTTTGGACGTGAACTCAGGCATACGTCACGCTCAGGGAAATGAAATGGGTGACTGCATTGCGCATCAGTGATCAGACCCGTTTTTTCAAAATCCTTGAAGTCCTCTTGAGCAGCCTCCGTTAGGTTGATCATTCGCTTGTGGCGAATCCTCTCCAGGCCATCGCGATCGTAGATATTTTTACCTAAAAAAAACAGCAGCAACATCAAAATCAATAGCAAGCCAACAGCCAACTTACGAGGTATGCGTCTGAAAGGTTTTTCAATCAGCAAGAAAGTAGCTGCAGCAAGTAAAAAAGCCAAAACCACTAGCGACAATCGAACAGCCAATGCAGGTTGACCACCTTCAACGAGGAACGCAAAGCTCAGCAATGGCCAATGCCACAAATAGAGCGGATAACTGATCAACCCCACCTTCACCAACCACGGCTGCCGCAATACATGTTCATGAACCCATGACTGTTGGTTTCCACCTATGAACACCGCAGCTGAAAGCACAGGCAACAAGGCTAAAAAACCAGGGAAAGGCAGGTGCGAGTTCAAGAAAAAACTTGCACCGAGTAGCGTAAGCAGTGCCACGCTGCTAGCCACTGAACCACGCAATCGCTTGGAAATTTCAGTTCCATAGAGCGCTAAAAGTGCCCCAGCAAGCAGTTCCCAAGCTCGGGTCCATGGTGAAAAAAAGGTCTGGGTAGGCGCATAAAAAACGAGCATGCAGGACGCCAAGAATGATGAGATAGCAACCACCACCATCAAACGCCACTTAGTCTTTGGCAGACACCACAACAACAGGGGCCAGACAAAGTAAAACTGCTCTTCAATACCCAGCGACCACAAGTGCAGCAGCGGCTTAGCCTCGGATATGCGATCAAAGTAGCCCGCTTCAAACCACAAGGAAAAGTTGGCAACAAAGGCTGCGCCAGACGCAATATGCTTTCCAAGCTGCTTATATTCGTCAGCCAGCAGGGTATGCCACCCCAGGAATAAGCACGAAGCAAGAACCAAAATCAACGCGGGAAAAATACGCAGAACTCGCCGCGCATAGAAGCCCATCAGGTCAACACGCCCAGCGTCGGCCTCTCTCGCCAAAATGCTGGTGATCAGAAACCCGGAAATCACAAAAAATACATCTACCCCTATAAAGCCGCCAGGGAAGACTTCAGGCAGAGCGTGAAAGCCAATGACCATCAAAACGGCCAATGCACGCATCCCATCAATATCTGCTCTGTAGGCCATGCTCACGGTAACTCACCCACGAACGAGAGGATCTGCTGGACAGACGCCGCGGTGGTGTAAGGACTCTCGCGACCAGAATCATCCAAGCCGCATTCAGCCCACTGCGCTAGCAACTCTTGCAAGTGGCTCGCCAAAGCCTGGGCAGTTTCATCCACAGTTTGATGGCTGGTGTTCACCACGCGGTGGCCCATGTCGATCAGGATGTCGTTCATTTGCGGGTTGTGGTGGACGGTGGCCAGGATGGGGCGTTGCATCCACAGGTACTCGTACATTTTGCTGGGCATGTACTCGGCGCAAATCGGTTCTTGGCCGTGCAAGAGCAGCAGCAAATCGGTGGCTCGCATGCGGCGCAGAATTTGCTCGCGCCCACTAATGCCTGAAGTTGGGTCGAACTCTATACGGCCCAGGTGCTGCACGGCCTGACGAACCTCAGGGTTCATGCCTTGCAAGTAGTTGGCAGACACCTCGTCCAGCGGGCCGCCGGTGATGTGCAACACCAGCTTGTTCAAAATGCCCGGGTTTTCTGCGTGCAGCAGCTCCATGGCCTTGAACATGGGCGTTAAATTGCGCGTGGCCGAGAGGGATCCGAAGTGCCCAACCACCATTTTGGGGCCAGGGGTGTAAGGCGGCAGCACGTCAAAAGGCTTGTCAACGCCAGGCAGCATCACCCTGCCCCGTTGCCCTAACTGCGGGTTGCGCGCCTGGGCGCTGGCCAAGGCTTGGTTGGTGAACCACACCGCCACATCGGCATGCGTGCAAATGAGTTGCTCCACCCGGGCTTGCATACGTTGCTGCGCTGTTTGAGGGGCATCAACATGCAAACCAGGT
>CANGLW010000006.1 GCA_947454955.1 Comamonadaceae bacterium | reverse complement strand
GCTCGCCCGAAACCACCACCGGCGGTAACGCGCTGAAGTTTTACGCCTCGGTGCGTTTGGACATTCGCCGCACCGGCACCATCAAAAAGGGCGACGAGGCCATTGGCAACGAAACCAAGGTCAAAGTGGTCAAAAACAAGGTGTCGCCCCCCTTCAAAACCGCCGAGTTCGACATCTTGTTTGGCGAGGGCATCAGCCGCCATGGCGAGATCATCGACATGGGCGTGAACGCCAAGATCATTGAGAAGTCGGGCGCCTGGTACGCCTACAGCGGTGAAAAAATCGGCCAAGGCCGCGACAACGCCCGCGAGTTCCTGCGCGAGAACCCCGAACTGGCCTATGAAATTGAAAACAAGGTGCGCGAGTCGCTGGGCATCCCCCTGTTGGCTGAAGCCATCGGCACCACCGAGGAGTAATCATGACCCTGATCGCCATCATTCTCAACGGCCTGCGGGCCGTGGCCGCCCACAAGCGCATGACCCTGGTGAACAAGTGCTGGCGCGCCTTTGTGTCTTGGTGCTGAAACGCGCCAGTGTTTGCGCGTGTTGGGTTTTGCGTTGATCGCAGTGCTTAGTCAGACAGGGCGCGCACGTGGGCTTTGAGAAGATCTCTCTCAAAGGCCGTGCGCTCAAACTCTTGGCGGCACGTGAGCATTCGCGCGCAGAGCTGGAACGCAAGCTCAAACCCCATGAGGAAGAGCCTGGCAGCCTGCAAACCGCGCTCGATGAGTTGCAGGCCAAGGGCTTCATCAACGAGCAACGGGTGCTCGAGTCGGTCATCCACCGCCGGGCGGGCAAGCTGGGTGGTGCGCGCTTGAAGCAAGAGCTTCAAGCCAAGGGGCTGGATGCCTCAGCGGTGTCGCAAGCCCTGGCCGATTTGGCGCCGCTGGAATTTGAACGAGCCCGCGAAGTTTGGCGAAAAAAGTTTGCCAATCCGGCCTCTGGCCATGAGGAACGTGCCAAGCACGCTCGCTTTTTGATAGCGCGGGGATTTTCTTCAGAGGTGGTGCGGCGCGTCGTTAATATTCAGCACGACGAGCCGTAAGTCTTCGCAACAAGCGCCACCAGGCCAAGCGAATGGCTCGCGACGCATCTGCTGGCGAGCCATCAGTGATGAGCCCCGCCCAAACCAACTCAGGCAGGTTCAGCTCAAACCCAACATCAACTTCAAGTTTTGCACCGCGGCACCGCTGGCGCCTTTGCCCAGGTTGTCCAGGCGAGCCACCAGCACGGCGTGGGCAAAGCCGTCTTTGGCTGCGTCGTTGGCAAACACCCGCAGCTCCAGCTTGTTGGTGTCGGCCAGGGCCACGGCGTCCAGCTTCAAATCAGACGTGACCGGTTCGACCGTCACCCACGTTGAGCCAGCGTAGTGTTGGGCCAAAGCGTCATGCAGGGCTTGCGCGCTGGGCTGGCCGGGCAGTTGGTCCAAATGCAGGGGCAGTTGCACCAGCATGCCTTGGCGGAAGTTGCCTACCGCCGGCACAAACAGGGGCCGGCGCTTCAGCCCGGTGTAACGCATGATTTCGGGGATGTGCTTGTGCTTGAGGCCCAGGGCGTACAACTCAAAAGGCGCCGCAGTACCAGCCTCGTAAGCTTCAATCATGGGGCGCCCGCCACCTGAGTAGCCGCTGACCGACGGCAAGCACACCGCAAAGTCCGCAGGCACCAAGCCCGCGTCAATCAAAGGGCGCAACAAAGCAATGGCACCGGTGGCGTAGCAGCCGGGGTTACTCACCCGCCAGGCGTTTTTCACGGCATCGGCCTGGCCGGCTGCCAGTTCGGGGAAGCCATACACCCAGTCGGGGTGGGTGCGGTGGGCGGTGGAGGCGTCGATGATGCGTGGGCCACGCTGGCCGGTTTGGCGGGCAATCTCGTCGGCCATGGCCACGGTTTCGATGGCAGCGTCATCGTGCAGGCACAGCACCACCAGGTCAGCGGCGGCCACCAGCTCGCGCTTGGCAGCGGGGTCTTTGCGGCGCTCGGGGGCGATGCTCAGCAGCTCAATGGCCGGCATGCCTTGCAGGCGCTCGCGAATTTGCAGGCCGGTGGTACCGGCTTCGCCGTCGATGAAGATCTTATGTGGGGCCATGCTTAGCAGCTTCTTGGAAGGCTTACAGTTTTGTCAGCTTTTGTGCAGAGCAACATGATACAGTCAGCGGCTAAGCCAGACCCTGAGGCCTGATCTGCCTGCAGGATCTTATGTTTCATGTCCTGAGAGAACCCTCATGAAGATTCACGAGTACCAAGGCAAGGAAATCTTGCGTCAATTTGGTGTGCCGGTCCCCCGCGGCATTCCTGCGTTCACCGTTCAAGAGGCGGTGGAAGCCGCTCAAAAACTTGGCGGCCCCGTGTGGGTGGTCAAGGCCCAGATCCACGCCGGTGGCCGTGGCAAGGGCGGCGGTGTGAAGGTGGCCAAGTCGATTGACGACGTCAAGCGCCTGGCCGGTGAGATCTTGGGCATGCAGCTCAAAACCCACCAAACTGGCCCCGAAGGCCAGAAGGTGCGTCGTCTCTACATTGAAGACGGCGCTGACATCAACAAAGAATATTACGTCTCGGTGGTGACCGACCGCGCCACCCAGAAAGTGGCCTTCATCGCATCCAGCGAAGGCGGCATGGACATCGAGGAAGTGGCCCACAGCACGCCCGAGAAAATCATCACCGAGTTCATCGACCCGCTGACCGGTTTGGGCGACGCGCAGGCCAAGAAAATTGCCGACGCGATTGGCATGCCCGCAGATTCCACCGCTCAGGCCGTGGACATCTTCAAGAAGCTCTACCAGTGCTACATGGCCACCGACGCTTCGTTGGTGGAAATCAACCCGCTGAACCGCGACAGCAAAGGCGGCGTGATGGCCTTGGACGCGAAGTTCAATTTTGATAGCAACGCGCTGTTCCGCCACCCCGAAATCGTGGCTTACCGCGACTTGGACGAGGAAGACCCGGCCGAGATCGAAGCCTCCAAGTTCGACCTGGCTTACATCAGTCTGGACGGCAACATTGGCTGCTTGGTCAACGGCGCTGGCTTGGCCATGGCCACCATGGACACCATCAAGTTGTTCGGCGCTGAGCCGGCCAACTTCCTGGACGTGGGCGGCGGTGCCACCCCCGAGAAGGTGACCGAAGCCTTCAAGATCATGCTCAAGAACCCCAAGGTCAAGGCCATTTTGGTCAACATCTTCGGCGGCATCATGAAGTGCGACACGATTGCCACCGGCGTGATCACCGCATGCAAAGCGGTGAACCTCTCGGTGCCGCTGGTGGTGCGCATGAAGGGCACCAACGAAGAACTCGGCAAGAAGATGCTGGCTGAGAGCGGCCTGCCCATCATCAGCGCCGACACCATGGCCGAAGCGGCCCAAAAAATTGTGGCAGCGGTCAAGTAAGGCGGAGCACGAACATGTCTATCTTCATCAACAAAGACACCAAGGTCATCACCCAAGGTATCACCGGCAAGACCGGTCAGTTCCACACTGAAAAGTGCCAGGAATACGCCAACGGCAAAAACTGTTTTGTGGCGGGCGTGAACCCCAAGAAGGCCGGCGAGTCGATCTTCAACATCCCAATTTATTCCAGCGTCAAAGAAGCGGCGTCTGAAACCGGCGCGACCGTGTCGGTGATTTACGTGCCCCCAGCAGGCGCGGCTGCGGCCATCTGGGAAGCTGTTGAGGCGGACCTGGACCTGGCGATTTGCATCACCGAAGGCATCCCCGTGCGCGACATGCTCGAAGTGCGCAACAAAATGCGCGCCAAAGAAGCCGCTGGCGGCAAGAAAACCTTGTTGCTTGGCCCCAACTGCCCTGGCTTGATCACGCCTGACGAGATCAAGATCGGCATCATGCCCGGTCACATCCACCGCAAAGGCCGCATTGGTGTGGTGTCCCGCTCGGGCACGCTGACCTATGAAGCCGTGGCGCAGCTCACCGAAATCGGTCTGGGCCAGTCCAGCGCCGTGGGCATTGGTGGCGACCCGATCAACGGTTTGAAGCACATCGACGTGATGCGCGCCTTCAACGACGATCCTGATACCGATGCGGTCATCATGATTGGCGAGATCGGCGGTCCCGACGAAGCTGAAGCCGCGCGCTGGTGCAAAGACAACATGAAAAAACCCATCGTGGGCTTCATCGCTGGCGTGACTGCCCCTCCGGGCAAGCGCATGGGCCACGCCGGTGCGTTGATTTCCGGTGGCGCCGACACGGCCGACGCCAAGCTGGCCATCATGGAAGAGTGCGGGTTCAAAATTACCCGCAACCCCTCCGAGATGGCCAAGCTGCTCAAAGCGATGCTCTGAAAAGCAAGGGCTTGATGCCCTTGCTCAGCGTGAGACTAAGCAGTTTTACGCACCCATTCAGAGGCGGTGGCGGCTTAGACTTTCACCACCACAAATACGCCCCCACGTGGGGCGTAACTACTTTCAGGAGAACCCATGTTTTTTGGTTTGGATTTTTCGTCGGCCGCGTTCTGGAGCGCTTTCGGCTCCATCATGTTGGCCAACATCGTCTTGTCGGGCGACAACGCGGTGGTGATCGCCATGGCGGCCCGCACCCTCAAGCCCGAGCAACAAAAGAAAGCCATTTTCTGGGGCAGCGCCGCGGCCATCGTCATGCGCATTGTGCTGACCATCGTGGCCATTCAGTTGCTGACCCTGCCCTACCTCAAGATGATCGGTGCGGCCCTGTTGGTCTACATCGGCGTCGATCTGCTCACCAGCGGTGAAGACGATGAAGACGGCGGCAAAGAAATCAACGGCATGGCTGCGGCCATCCGCACGATTTTGGTGGCTGACTTGGTGATGAGCCTGGACAACGTGCTGGCCGTGGCCGCTGCTGCCAAGGGTGACTTGCCTTTGCTGGTGTTGGGCCTCTTGATCAGCATTCCGCTGATTGTGTTTGGTGCCACGCTGCTGACCAAAGTCATGGAGCGCTTCCCCATCATCATCACCATCGGTGCGGCTTTGCTGGGCTTCCTGGCCGGCGAAATGCTGTTCACCGACCCGGCCTTTGTGAGCTTCTTCGGCAAGGTGAGCGACACCGTGCTGACCGCCGCTGGTCTGGGTGGTGCCGTGCTGGTGGTCTTGCTGGGCAAGGCCATGCAAAAGCGTCACGCTGCCGCTGAGTAAATCATCACGCTCATCCGCGTGATATGCACGCGGTTCACACGTGGTCATGGTGGGCTCGCCCCACCAACCCGAGAGGCGCTGGTCACAAGCCAGCGCCTTTTTCTTTGCGCGAAGGTGTGGCGGCTTTGGGCACTTGATGCACATCAAGCCAGCTGTGTATCGGTGTTTGCACCAGCAGCGTTTGAAAAAAGCGCTGACTTAAAATCAAGCCGAGCTTTGCCAGAGCGCGTTGCGCGCCTGCAAGGCTCTCGTTTTGTTCAATTTCAAGGGAGATAAAAAATGACGCGCATTCAAAAAGGCTTCACCCTCATCGAGCTGATGATCGTGATTGCCATCATCGGCGTGCTGGCCGCTGTGGCCCTGCCCGCTTACCAGGATTACACCGTCAAAGCCAAAATGGCCGAGGTGATGTTGGCAGCCTCGGGCTGTAAAACCAGCATCAGCGAGGCTTACCAAACCGGCACCAATGGCAGCACACCAGCGGCCAATGCTTGGGGCTGTGAAGGCACCAACACCAGCAAGTACGTCAAAGCGATCAACACCAATGACAACGGGGTGGTCAAGGTCACAGTCAAGGGCCTAGGTCCAACGGCGATTGAAGATAAGGCGATTTACGTTTTGCCACAAAAACCCGGCACAGACGGTAAACCCGTGGACATGAGCAAAGCAGATGTGCCCGCAGCCATCCCTCAGTGGGGCTGTGGCGTTGCAGCTGCAGACGCCGCCACTTTGGGAAAGTACATGCCCGCCACTTGTAAAGACACGGCTGCTGAAGCCGTGGTGACGACTTTCACAACCAAATAATCCATCACCATGATCGCTCCCAAAGTCCTCGCGTTTGATGTGTTCGGCACGGTTGTCGATTGGTACGGCACCATCGCGCGTGAAGCGCAGGCTTTGGGTGTGGACGGGGGCGAGTTCGCCCTGGCTTGGCGCGCGGGTTACCAGCCCGCCATGCAGCGTGTGCGCAGTGGCGAGTTGGGCTGGACCAAGATTGACGACCTGCACCGCATGATCTTGAACGAGATGCTGCCGCGCTTTGGTCTGGCGCATCTGGATGAAGCGCAACGCGTGCACCTCAACCAGGTGTGGCACCGTTTGGATGCTTGGCCCGACACGGTGGCTGGCCTCACGCGCTTGAAGCAACGCTTCATCATCTCCACACTTTCCAACGGCAATTTGGGTTTGCTCACCCACATGGCCAAGCAAGCGCAGCTGCCGTGGGATTGTGTGTTGTCGGCCGAGGTGTTTCGCGCCTACAAGCCCGACCCCGCCACCTACCTGGGCGTGGCCGAGGTGTTTGGCGTGCAGCCCTCCGAGGTGATGCTGGTGGCCGCGCACCAAGACGACTTGGCCGCCGCACGCGCATGCGGTTTGCAAACCGCGTATATCGAGCGCTTGGAAGAGTACGGCCCCAAGGGCAAAGACATCTCGCCTGACCCCGCTAACACCTGGCACGCCAAAAACCTGGTTCACCTGGCGGATTTGCTGGGCGCTTGAACCGCGTGGGGTGCTGGATGCCTGGCCCACCACCAACGCCCCAGCAGGTGCATGAGCACCAGGTAGCTGCCCACAATCGGCAGCACATACCACCAATACAGCAGCGGCAGCGGCGTGAGGCCCAGCGTGCCGGCCAGCGGTGAATAAGGCAGCAAGGCACCCGCCACGCAAACGCTGAACGTGGCCACCGTCAACTGCCAACTCGCACGGCTTTGCACCCACGGCAACTTGTGGGTGCGGATGATGTGGATGATCAGCGTTTGCGACAGCAGCGACTCCACCAACCAACCCGTTTGAAACAACGAGGCTTGCGCCACCGTGTTGGCCTGCAGCACCCACCACATGAGTGCGAAGGTCAGGTAGTCAAACAGCGAACTCACCGGGCCAGCCAACAGCATGAAGTGCGCGATGCTGCCAATCTCCCACTTGCGTGGTGTGCGCAGTTCTTCCGCGTCCACATGGTCGGTGGGAATCGCGGTTTGCGACACGTCGTACAGCAGGTTGTTGGTAAGCACCTGAATGGCCGCCAGCGGTAAAAACGGCAGCCATGCGCTGGCGCCCAACACGCTGAGCATGTTGCCGAAGTTCGAACTCGCTCCCATGCGGATGTACTTCAAGATGTTGGCAAACACCTTGCGTCCTTCGATCACCCCGCGGCCCAGCACCGTCAAACTTTTGTTGAGCAAGATGATGTCGGCCGACTCTTTGGCAATGTCCACCGCGGTGTCCACCGAGATGCCCACATCAGCCGCTTGCAGTGCTGGTGCATCGTTGATGCCATCACCCAAAAACCCCACCACATGCCCTGCGCGGCGCAGCGCCTCGATGATGCGCGCCTTGTGCAGCGGCGAGAGCTGCGCAAACACTTGCGTGTGCGGCGCTTGCAGCATCAGCGCTTGGTCACTCAGCGCATCCACTTGCGCGCCGATCATCACCTGCGTGGTGTGCAAACCCACCGCGTGCGCGATATGACGCGTGACCACCAGGTTGTCACCGGTGAGCACTTTCACTGCAATGCCATGGTGCTGCAGTTGCGCGATGGCGTGCGCTGCGCTGTCTTTGGGTGGGTCTAAGAACGCAATGTAGCCTTCAAGCACCAAGTCAGATTCGTCTTCTAGCATGTATTCATGGGCTTGATCAGCTATCAACTTAGTAGCAACAGCAATCAGGCGCAAACCTTCAGCGTTCAAGGCGTTGGTTTTTTCCAGCAGTGCAGTGCGGTGCGTGTCGTCCAGCACAAAGGTGCTGTCGCCATCACGCCCATGGGTGCAAACCGAGAGCACCGAGTCCACCGCGCCTTTGCAAATCAACAGCGACGACCCCGCAGGCACAAAGCCCTCGGCCATCACCACCGACATGCGCTTGCGCGTGAAATCAAAGGGCAGCTCGTCCACCTTGCGCCAGCTCAAATTGACATGGGCTTGTTGCGCGTAGGTGTCGAGCACCGAGACATCGAGCAAATTTTTCAGGCCCGACTGGTGCGCGCTGTTGAGGTAAGCCAGGGTCAGCACCTCGTGGCTGGGCTGGCCTTGCAGGTTGATGTGACGCTGCAAAATCACGCGGTCTTGGGTGAGGGTGCCGGTCTTGTCGGTGCACAGCACATCCATGGCGCCAAAGTTTTGAATGGCCTGCAGGTGCTTCACGATCACCTGTTGCTTGGACAGCACCAGCGCGCCCTTGGCCAGGTTCACCGTGACAATCATCGGCAGCATCTCAGGCGTCAAACCCACGGCCACCGCCATGGCAAACAGCAGGGCCTCGAGCCAGTCGCCCTTGCCCAGGCCGTTGATGACAAACACCAGCGGCGCCATGATGGCGATGAAGCGAATCATCAGCCACGCAAAGCGGTTCAGGCCCACATCAAAACTGGTGGGTGCGCGCTGTTGGGTGCTCAAGGCTGCCAGTGCGCCAAAGGTGGTACGCGCCCCGGTGAGGGCCACCACCGCCAACGCGGTGCCCGAGACCACGCTGCTGCCCATCCAGCACACACGCGCCTCAGACACGTTGGCATCTTTGTCGGCAGGCATGGACTCGCCGGTGAGCGCGGCTTGGTTCACAAACAAGTTTTTGCTGGAGAGCAGCAGCACATCGGCTGGCACCATGTCACCCGCACTCAGGTGCACGATGTCACCGGGCACCAGGTCTTGCAGCGGCACCTCGTGCAGGTGGCTGCCAGCCAGTTCAATCTCGCGCGGCGCGCGCTCCACCGTGGCCAAGGTGTTGTCAGCCGGGCGCAGCACACTCGCGGTGGTGTGCACCATGGCTTTGAGCGCAGTGGCCGCCTGGTTAGAGCGGTGCTCTTGCCACACGCCCAGTGAGACGCTGAGCAAAACCATGGCCGAGATGACCGAGGCCGCATGCACATCGCCCATGCCCCAAGAGATGCCCGAGAGCACCAGCAGCATCACGTTGAGCGGGTTACGCAAACGCGACAACACCAAGCGCGGCCAAGTGTCTGCCGCCCCTTGCACCACGCTGTTGGGGCCAACCTGTAAGAGCCGTTCTTGCGCTTGCGCGAGATTCAGCCCCGCTGTGCTGGTGCTGAGTTGACGCAGCAACGCCGCTTCATCCAAGCGCGCCCAAGCCAGCAAAGCCGCATTGGCCGTGTCCGTCATTCCAAGCCCTCATGTGTGAGGGTTTAAGGGTGACAGCGATGCTTGGTGTCAGTCTTGCCGTGGGTCAAACTCAAGTGGTTGATAGATGCTGAATCAATTTTGAAATTCGAACGACCACTGACCATATCCGTGGCTGCGCCAAAGCATGGCGGGCAGGCTAGGGTCGAGCAGATGCATCTCGCTGTAGCGACTGGTTAAAAAACCCATCAAGCCCGGATTGGGTGGGTTGCAGCTGGCTTGGTTCAAGCCCACCAGACAGGCGGCACCTTCTTCCATCACAAAGGCTTGCCGCATGAAGTCCATTTGCATCCCGATAGTGCTCAGTGCTGATTGCCGTCGCATCGCCCATTCGACACTCAAGGGGATAGAGCCTTCTGGTGTGCCTGCGGGTGTTGACGGCCCTAAGAAACCACTTTGTCGGCCAGAGACTTGGTCTATTCTGGGCAGCGGTTGCATGACACCGTTAGCCCCAGAGTAATCGATGCCTTGAATATTCGGGGCGGGTTTCGTATCACCGCCTTGGGCGGTTTCGTCTTTGCTCTTGGAAGAAACAATGCTGGGTGCTACACCTTGGTTTGAGGTTGGTGATTTGTCCGGTGTGTTGGCCTGACCTGAGCTGGATGCTTGGGCAATGTAAACCTCCAGTCCCTTACGCGGACTGCCCATGAGTGACCCCAGCAGCTCAGCAGGTTTAGGCGTTAAGGCGCTAGATAAGGCCCACAGGAAAAGGCCATGAATAAAGACAGAGACAAAAAAAGCCACCCCAAAGCCAAGGCGGCCTTGGGGTGGTGTGTTGATATTGAAAAACGATGAGCGCTTACTGAACAACACCGTGAATCACGGAAGGTGCAGCCAGGAAATCGTTGGCAGTTACCGCACCTGCGTAGTTACTGTTGGAACTCACAGATGGATCATCGGCATCACCCGTTAAAACCATGGCGGCGGGCAAATTAGCCGCTGATCCTAAGGTGATCCCGTTGGGAACTGAGTAGCCGTTGGTGCCAACCACACCCACACGTTTGAAACGAATCTCGCGGTCGAGGTATTTAACCCATTTGGTGGCATTGTTGATCGTCAGCTTGCCCAGTTGGCTGTTGGCCGTGTTTTCTGGAATAGAAAACGCGGGCACATAGCGTGTGGTGGGGCCGCAGTCTGCGGGTTGGTTGGTTTGTGGGGAGAAGCATCGACCAGGAATACCACCCAAATTACCGAAACCCATGAATTGCAGATTCAACTTGGCACCTGCGAAAGTACCGTATTTTGTTGAATCATTGGGCACATCAAAAGTAGCCGACTGTGGTGGTGTGAAGGCCACTACGGAATTATCAGAAGTCTTCTTCAAGAAGGTTGCACTTTGGTAATCGTTGGTACCGTTTTCCCAGTAGTAATAAGTGGTTTCTCCGTTGGCTTTGAAGTCGCAAAAGAACTGGCCAGTTCCTTGAGCACCGCCGCAATCCATGCTGCCGCCTGCTGACCATTTGGTGCCGGTGGCATCAACCAGTGCACCAGTTCTGATGCCACCCATGTTCTGAGGAGGCAAGGTTCTACCTGTCAGCAGGGAGTTGGTCAAAGAGCCACCGCCATCAGACAAGGTGTAGTTCGCGCTGCTCCAGGTATAGCTCACAACGTCTGCAGCGGCTGTACCACCACCCTTTTGCTTCGTGTTAGCTGTGTAAGGACTCGTGTCAGCGGTAATATTTTGTAAAAGAGTTTTGCTTGGACAGTCTCTTGCGCATTTGAGGGTCGCAGGAACTGCATCGCCAGGCATCACCACTGACTGAACGTTGTACTTCACGACACCTGAACCGGGAGACCCGGCTGTTAAGGTGCTCGAAGGAACCATGAGGTTACCCCCTAGACCTTGCGACCAACCATTCAAACCAAATCCAGTGCCGTTCATGGTTGTGGCGGCATTCATCTGCGCGGCTGTTGATGTGTAAGAAACCTGAGTTTTGAAACAACCGGTCTGCCCGCAACTCACTTGGCTCGTGATGGCAAAGTTGGTCGCAGCACTGTCCCAATAGGCTTCGTATGAGTTGTAGGCAGTCAGGGTTCCGCCAGTGACATTAGTCGTCGTCTGGGGCATGAAATTGAAGGGGACCTTGGCTACTTCATTCAAGGTGCTGGATACCAAAGTAACCTTGGTCAGTCGTCCGCCTGTTTTCACCACGGTGTAGTTGGTTGGAGAACTCGTCAGAGATTGAAGTGTTGCGCCATTCGTCACAGCGGTTGGGAACCAGATGCCCCAATAGCTTGCAAAACCGTATTCACCTGTGGTGGTGTTTTTGACAGGGAAACCTGGGCCATCAAGGTCGTAGCGTGTACCGGTGGTGTCGTTGTAAACACCATAGCGCCAAACCGACGAATTAGCTTCTGCTTTGGATCGATTGAAACAAGCTGTTTGGTTGGTTCCGTCGTTGCGGCAGAAGGTGGTGGCGTTGTAGCCGAACGTGATGGTTTGCGTGGCATTTTGACTGTCGGGGAAACGAATAGCACCCGACCCAGCCGTTTCATTACCGTCAACATAAAGTTGGTAGTTAGCGGCTCCAGCTTGATTCATCGAAAACTGGATGCCAGAAGCGGTCGCACTGATTTTGCCCCGCATGATTCTTTGGTTGCCATTGCCAACGGTCAAAGCCCCCATATTCATGGTGACAACACCATTGGGCGCACTTGCGCTGGGCGCCTCTGTGCCGGAAGAGTAAATGTAGACATAGGCGGGCGTGTTGTTCTGCCCCATGGTGATGCTGGCATGCCCTTTGACGATCTGAGCGCTGGTGTTGCTGGCTCGTGTCGAATTCAAGCGCATGCGGGTGTAATTGACTGATGAACCACCTCCCTCGGAGGAGCTGTTCGACGCGTCTGCCTTGTTGGTAGCGCATTGCGGCTCGTCAATGAAGGCGATGTAAGCCCCCTTGTTCACCATCGCATCAGGGCGGGTGTTGGCCATGTAGCACAAAATCTTACTGGCCTGGCTTGTACCCTCACTGGTTTGGTCTTGTACGTATTCAGACTGAGGGTCGGTGATAAATGCGCCCGAGGTAGGTAGTGTGGCCTGGGCAGTAAAAGAAGTTGCCAGAAGGGCCAAGCCGAAATGAAGCTGTTGTGTTTTCATGATGACACCTCGCTTCATTGGGTAGCGCCTACAGCGCTCATGGAAGATGCTGTGCTGATGCCATCAACAGTACCACCTGATCCACCGCCGGCTGTACCACCGCCGCCTCCACCGCAGGCCACCAAGCCCAGCAAACACACCAAGCTCAAAAATACTTTTTTCATAGCAGCTCCTGTTTGGGGAAATCAGATGGTCAAGATTTAACTCCTAATTTGTTAAAAATCAAATAGTTTTGCTAAAAATAACAAAAAAAGAATTCAATAACATGGAGGTTGGCGAACTTCGAAGGCACGTTCAATCATGGCGAGTCAGACTCGTTTAGTATTTCGTCATCCATGAAATCGAGCCTAAAAGTTTTTCTACTGATCTGCTTGCCCTGCCTACTTATTTCATGTGGCGGCGGAGGTGGCTCTGGATCGGCGACGTCTTCTCAAACTTACCAAACCGTTGCAGCTGTCGGTGAGTTGTTGACCTATACCGTTGATCTGCAAAAGCTGAAGTACGCCTACGAGATCACAGAGTCGGCTTACGGTCTTCTGGGCTCCAAGGGCGAGGGCACACTAACAGCGAATGGCGATGGCACTTACACCCCTTCGGGGTTTTCAGCTGGACGGTTTCGTGTTTTAGAAAACGGTCTCATGTATGGATCGATCTACGAAGACTTCAATGCTGACGGGAACAAAGAAGTGGTTCCCGTCTTGGGGGTCTCCAACCCCATCAGTTCCGCATCTGACGCACAAGGTGTTTACAACTTTGTCAGCAGACAGTGTGTGATCGCCGGATGTGTTGCTAATTACGGCACATTGAAAATAAATTCGGATGGCACTTGGCAAAGATGTAATCGAGGCAATCTCGGTGTCACGCCCGCAAGCCCAGCATGTGTTTCAAGCAGCAATGGAACATATGTGAACTTCTCTGGCGGAAAGGCCGACAAATACGTCAACGGTCAGAAGGTCGGCACATTCATCTTTTTCAAAGACAGCTACAACCAGAAAGTTATCCTGACCGATCTCAACGGCGCAGACGCATCGTTAGGCAAAGGCGCGTTTTTCGCCAGCAGTCAAGGCTTCCCCTCGTCGGTGGAAGGCACATGGTTTGGGACCAATACAGCCGGTACAGTCGCTAAAGCCGTAATCAGTGGCTCATCGCTAGTAGATACAGGTGTTACTGCATCTGGAATGGCTTATGGACCACTCAACTCAACCTTCCAGCTCAACCAACCTTGGACTGGCATGGCCACCATCAGTCCAGGTGGTTCTGTGGGGATGCTCACAGGCTCAGGCATGGGAGTAACTGCGAACATATCAAGCAATCACATCAGCATTGGGGTTCGTTGAGTTGGGTGACGTTTGAGTTCAAGACGCCACAAAACTCCCCGACTTCCCCCCATGCTTTTCCAACAACCGCACGCCGGTCATCGTCATGCCGCGGTCGACGGCTTTGCACATGTCGTAGATGGTGAGCAGGGCCACTTGCACCGCGGTTAGGGCTTCCATTTCCACGCCGGTTTGGCCCACGGTTTCTACCGTGGCGGTGCACACGATGGCGTTGTTGTGGGGTTCCATCTCAAAGTCCACCGCCACGCGCGTGAGGGCCAGGGGGTGGCACAGGGGAATGAGGTCGCTGGTTTTCTTGGCGGCCTGGATGCCTGCAATGCGTGCGATGCCCAGCACGTCGCCCTTTTTGGCGGTGCCTTGTTGCACAATGGCCAAGGTGGCAGGCAGCATTTCAATGCGGCCGCTGGCCACACCAATGCGGTGGGTGCTGGCTTTGGCGGCCACGTCCACCATGTGGGCTTGGCCTTGGGCGTCAAAATGGGTGAGGTTTGACATGGGTCTCTTTAATTTCCGGTAATTGGCCGCAACTGCTTGGTACACATGCGTCGCCCCCTTCGCTTAGCGAGCTCTTTGCTCACCGGCCTGCTGCTGGCAGCCGGCGGGGCGCAAGCGCCTGTGTTTGCGCAGTTTAACGCCCCTGTCTCTTCCGCCGTGCCACCGCCCACGCTCTTGCCCGCCTTGGGCGATGGTGGCGGCATGAGTCTGCCGGCCGAGCGGCGTTTGGGCGACATGATTGCCCGCCAGATATACCGCGACCCCGACTATCTGGACGACCCGGTGCTGGCCGATTATGTGCAGCGCATCTGGCAGCGGCTGATGGCCTCGGCCCGTGCGCGCGGTGAACTATCAGCTGAGTTGGAAGACACCTTCGCCTGGGACATCGCCCTGGGCCGCGACCGCACAGTGAATGCTTTTGCTTTGCCCGGGGGTTACCTGGGTGTGCACTTGGGCCTGATGGCCGTGGTGAGCAGCGAGGACGAATTGGCCTCGGTCTTGGCGCATGAGCTCAGCCACGTCACGCAGCGGCACATCTCGCGCTTGATGACGCAACAAAGCGCCACCGGTCCCTTGATGATTGGCGCGATGATTCTGGGCGCGCTGGCGGCCAGCCGCAACCCGGGCGCTGCGGGTGCTTTGATCAGCGGCGGTCAGGCGGTGGCCATTCAAGGCCAGTTGAATTTTTCGCGCGACATGGAACGCGAGGCCGACCGTGTGGGCTTTGGCATCATGACCCAGGCCGGCTTTGAGCCGCAGGGTTTTGTGGGCATGTTTGAAAAACTGCAGCAAGCCAACCGCTTCAACGACACCGGCGCGTTCCCCTACCTGCGCAGCCACCCGCTGACCACCGAGCGTATCGCCGACATGCAGCAGCGCCAGTCGCTCATGCCGCGCACAGCAGTGCCCCCCATGACGGTGCTGCACGCCTTGATGGCCGCGCGTGCGCGCGCCTTGGGCATCAACAGCATAGACCAGCAGCGCACCTATACCGCCTTGGCCGCAGCGGCCAACAACAACACCGTGGCGGTGCAAGCCGGCGTGCTGTACGCCGCGGTGCTCGCGCACATGAACCTGCGTGAATACGGTCTAGCATTCAGCACGTGGCAGGCACTGAGCAAGCTCACCGCCAAGGTGGACGCACCTTCGCAAGAACTCGTGCGCTATTTGGGTGTGGAGTTGTCGCTCGCCAGTGGTGATTTAACGCAAGCTCAGGCCTTTGCTGGAGCTAAAACCCGTTTGGATTTGGGCCAACGCGCCACTTTGTTTTTGTGGGCGCAAGCTGCGGTGCGCACGGGCCGCGCCAAAGAAGCCTCAGAGCAACTGCAAAGTTGGCTGGCCACCCGTGCGCGAGATGCCTCCGCCTGGCAGCTGCTGGCCCAGGCTTACACCGCACAAAACCAAACCTTGAGTGCGGTGCGCGCCGATGCCGAAGCGCACGCCGCGCACCTGGACTTTGCTTCAGCCGTGAACCGGCTCAAGGCCGCGCAAGACTTGATGCGTCAGTCCACACGCGTGGACCACATCGAGGCTTCGATCATCGACACGCGCACGCGCCAGTTCGAGTCAAAACTGCGGGAACAGGCGCTGGAGCGCTGAGTCAATCACCACGCCCAAGGTGGAATACACCAGCGAGCCCAAGAGCGCCGCACCAAACCCTTGCACGTGAAAGCCCTCCAGCATGGAGGCCGCTGCCCAAAACAACAGCGCGTTGATGACAAACAGAAACAGTCCCATGGTCACCACCGTCACCGGCAGGGTCAGCAACACGAGCAAGGGGCGCAGAAAAATATTGAACAGGCCAATCACAAAGGCCGCAATCAAGGCGGTGCCAAAGCTGGCCACCTCCACACCCACCGAGAGGTTGGCCACGGCCAAGAGCGCGGTGGCGTACAGCAACCATTTCGCGAGGAGTTTCATGCAGCCATTTTTCCCTGGAGCCAAGCCATGCGCTAAGGATATCAGCGCCGGCTCAAAGTGATCGTCTTGGGTTGCTCAAGCCACTTGCGCCAAGTCAAGCCATACACCCAGGCCAGCACCGTTGGAGCGGGGGCGCTATGATCGCCCTCCCCGAGCACACATCCATGGCCATCCTCCACATCACCGACCTTGAAGCCGCCATCAACCATTGGCGCGAGGTGTCCCCCTCACCCGACGGTGTCACGCTGGCCAAACCCCTGCGCGCGCTGGCCGAGGTGTACGCCCTCATGGTGGTCAACAAAGCCTGGGGCGTTGAGGAAGAACTGCTCAGCCCCCAAGCCATGGACGCCTGGCATGCCTGGTACGACACCACGCCCGACACGCCCTGCATCGCCATTTGCTCCACCAGCCAGGGCGACGATGAATGCAAAGGCTGCGGGCGCACCTTCGACGAGGTGCAGCACTGGCCGGGTTTCACCCCGGTAGAAAAACGCGAAGTCTGGCGCCGCATCACCGTTAGCGGCCAATCCTGGCGCTTCAACAAATACGCCGAACGCGCCCGCGAAGACAAAGCGGTTTAATTTCTAAATCAGCCTAAGAGCAAGCCTTTTCAAGGGGTTAACCCAAGGTTTATCCGTCTATTGATTGAGATACAATGTGTCTCAATTGAGATCACAGGAGCCTCTGATGGCAGCAAGCACCATGGTTCACGTTCGCGTGGACGAAGACGTCAAGGCGCAGGCCACCCAAACTTTGGCCGCGATGGGGCTGACTGTGTCTGACGCTGTACGCGTGTTCTTGACCCGTGTGGTGGCCGACCAAGAGTTGCCCTTTGCCATCAAGGCGCCCAACACCCGAAGTCGCACGGCCATGGCACAGGCTGACCAGATCATCAAAACCCGCCGCGCACGCTTTGCCTCGCCTGATGCCCTGATCAATGACCTCGAGAAAGCCACCCGCAAGTAAGCGCTCCAGCCTACCGCGCGCCAGCGACTACACCCGAGAGTTTTTGAAAGACTGGCAGCGCTTGTCGCACGCCGGCCGGTACGACATGAACCGGCTCAAGGAAGCGATGACCTTGCTGGTTGCCAACAACGGGCCACTACCGACTGAGTGGTCAGACCATGCGTTGACGGGCGAGTGGACTGGACAACGCGAATGCCATATTGGGGGCGATTTTTTACTGATTTACCGTTTGGATGAGACCCCGAAGCACGGCCTCGTGGTGTTTGTGCGCAGCGGCACCCATGCAGATCTATTTCGCTAAACCGAGCCGGTCTTCGCTCGCCTAGCGAGTGCTTATTTCCAGCGCGTAGGTTCCACCTCAACGGTGTGGGCGTTGTCGCTCAAGGTGAGCACACCTTCTTGCACGGTGGCTTGCAGTTGCATGCTGCGTTGCGCGAGCTGCGAGAGGCTTTGCGACACGGTTGAGGGCACGCGAAACACGCTGAGCTTGCCGGTTTTGTGCAGCTTGTTCTCAATGCCTTTCCACCACACCTCAGCGGCGTGGTGAAAGGCATAGAGCACCACCTCGTCGGCTTTGTTGCAGGCTTTGAGCAGCGGCTTTTCTTCGGGTTGACCCACCTCGATCCACAGGCGGGTTTGGCCGGTGAAGTCGCGCAGCATCACATCGGGCTCATCAGGGTCTGACAGACCCGCGCCAAAGCTCAAGGAGCCATCGCCGTTACACACACTTTGCAGCTTGTAAGCGTTGAGCGCCAAGGCCACCAAGCGCATCATCATGCGCTCATCGGTCTCGCTGGGGTGCCGCGCCAAGGTGAGCTGATGGTCGGCGTAGTAGGCGTGGTCGATGTCGGCAATCGACACCGTGGCCTTGAAGATCGTTGATTTGATGGCCATAGATTCGACTGATGTGTCTTAAGTGGTGAACGCCGTGGATCCAGCGAATGGATAGGTCAAGCCAGCGAGGGGGGTTTCGCCGCCGGGCCGCCCCAAGGCGAAACGCGGCCCCCTTGGGGGGCAGGGAGCCACACGGTGTGGGCGACCGTGGGGGCGAAATTCACACTCGCTTGGCGAGTTCGGCGGCTTTGCCGATGTAGGTCGCAGGCGTCATCGCCAGCAGGCGGTCTTTGTCGGCTTGCGGAATCTCCAGGCTGCGAATCAGCGCGTGCAGGTCTTCGGGTGTGACGCGCTGGCCGCGGGTGACTTCTTTGAGCTTCTCGTACGCACCGGCCACACCGTAGCGGCGCATCACGGTTTGGATGGGCTCGGCCAGCACTTCCCAGGCGTTGTTCAGGTCTTGTTCCAGCGCGGCTTGGTTGAGTTCGAGCTTGTTCAGGCCGGTGGTGAGTGACTGGTAAGCCAGCACGCCATAGCCCAGGGCCACGCCGATGTTGCGCAGCACGGTCGAGTCGGTCAGGTCACGCTGCCAGCGCGAGACCGGCAGCTTGGCGCTGAGGTGGTTGAGCACCGCGTTGGCCAGGCCCAGGTTGCCCTCGGCGTTTTCAAAGTCAATCGGGTTGACCTTGTGCGGCATGGTGCTCGAGCCAATCTCGCCGGCTTTGAGCTTTTGCTTGAAATAACCTAGCGACACATAACCCCAGATGTCACGCGAGAGGTCAATCAAGATGGTGTTGACGCGGGCCACCGCATCAAAGAGCTCGGCCATGTAGTCGTGCGGCTCAATTTGGATGCTGTAGGGCTGAAAGCTCAAACCCAGGCCCATGGGCTCAGGTGTTTCCACCACTTTGCGGGCGAAGGCTTCCCAATCAAAGTCGGGCCAGGCGCTCAGGTGGGCGTTGTAGTTGCCCACCGCGCCGTTCATCTTGGCCAAAATTTTCACCGCGGCAATGCGCTCGCACGCGGCGTTCAAACGCACCACCACGTTGGCCATTTCTTTGCCCACGGTGGTGGGGCTGGCGGTTTGGCCGTGGGTGCGACTGAGCATGGGCACATCGGCGTAGGCGTGGGCCATTTCGCGCAGCTTGAACAAAATGCGGTCCAGCGCAGGCAGCACCACCACGTCGCGGCTGGAGCGCAGTTGCAGGGCGTGGCTGGTGTTGTTGATGTCTTCGCTGGTGCAGGCAAAGTGCACAAACTCGCTGGCCTTGAGCAACTCGGGGCGCGCCTCGAACTTAGACTTGATCCAGTACTCCACCGCTTTCACGTCGTGATTGGTGGTCTTCTCGATCTCTTTGATGGCATTGCCATCGGCCTCGGAAAAGTTCTTCACCAAGCCCAATAAGTAAGTGCGTGCTCCGGGGGAAAGTGGCTTGAATTCAGCAAACCCGGCATCGCTCAGGGCGATGAACCAGGCCACTTCGACCTGCACGCGGCGGTGCATGTAGCCCAGCTCGCTGGTGAGCGGGCGCAGGGTGGCAAGTTTGCTGGCATAGCGGCCATCCAGCGGAGACAGGGCCGAAATCGTGGTGAAAGTCATGCGGTATTGTAATTTGCCCAGATAAAAACTACTGGGAAACCCTAATCGTTAAAATCCCGGCTGTAACAACGGATCGCTTTTCATGAAACTCATTGGTTCTCCCGCTAGCCCCTATGTGCGCAAGGTGCGCATTGTCATGGCCGAGAAAAAACTGGACTACCAGTTTGTGCTGGAGGACGTGTGGGCCGCCAACACCACGATATTCGACAGCAACCCCTTGGGCAAAGTGCCCTGCTTGGTGATGGAAGGCGGCGAGGCACTGTTTGACTCGCGCGTGATCGTCGAGTACCTCGACACCCTCTCGCCGGTGGGTAAGTTGATCCCCCCGCTGGGCCGTGAGCGCGCTGAAATCAAAACCTGGGAAGCCCTGGCCGATGGCCTGTTGGACGCTGCCCTGGCCGCCCGCATGGAAACCATTTGGCCGCACCGCACCGCCGAGCAGCGCAGCCAAGCGTGGATTGACCGTCAGCTCGACAAAATCCGCCGTGCCTTGGCCGCCATGAGCCGAGGTCTGGGCGACAAGCCTTTTTGCTCGGGCATCCATTTCAGCCTGGCTGATGTGGCCGTGGGCTGCGCCCTGGCGTACCTGGACTTCCGCTTCCCGCAGCTCGACTGGCGTACCGACAACCCCAATCTGCAGCGCTTACATGAAAAGCTGGCGCAGCGGCAAAGCTTCATCGACACCGTACCCGCGTGAGGGGCTCTTGATAAAACCCCGCCATGGTTTCGCGGCCTGACTTAGACTAGCTTTTCAGGGAACCACCAAGAGGCAGCCATGCTCTACCCCGAGCTTTTCAAACAACTCGAGTCGGTCCGATGGGACATGGACAAAGACATCCCCTGGGACAGCTTTGATGCCAGCCAACTCAGCGACGACCAGGCCCAGACGATCAAGATGAACGCCATCACCGAGTGGGCGGCGCTGCCGGCCACCGAGATGTTTTTGCGTGACAACCGCGACGACTCGGACTTCTCGGCCTTCATGTCGATCTGGTTTTTTGAAGAGCAAAAGCACTCGCTGGTGTTGATGGAATACCTGCGGCGCTTTCGCCCCGAGCTGGTGCCCACCGAGCAAGAGCTGCACGACATCCGCTTTGAGTTTGACCCCGCGCCCGCGCTGGAAACTTTGATGCTGCATTTCTGCGGCGAGATTCGTTTGAACCACTGGTACCGCCGCGCCAGCGAATGGCACACCGAGCCGGTCATCAAGCACATCTACACCACACTCAGCCAGGACGAAGCCCGCCACGGCGGTGCTTACCTGCGTTACATGCGGCGCGCCATTCAAAAGTTTGGCAACGAGGCGCAGCAAGCCTTTGCCAAAGTGGGCGTGCTCATGGCCAGCGCGCGGCGTACCGCACAAGCCTTGCATCCCACCAACTTGCATGTGAACAAGGCGCTGTTTCCCAAAGACACCATCCAAAGCCGCCTGCCCAACCCCGAGTGGTTGGAGCACTGGCTGGACAAGCAAATCAATTTTGATGCGGTGTGGGAAGGCAAAGTGGTCGAGCGCATTTTGCACAACATGAGCTTGCTCATGGGCCGCAGCTTCAAGTCGGTGCAGGAGCTCAACCGTTTCCGCAAGGAAATGGCGGGCTATAAAAACGATAGCGTTCCTGCGTGAGCCAGCCTGCACCCCTGCCCGATTTCTTAGAAAAACTCTGCCCGCGCGAGCAGCTTTTAGCGCGCTTGGCGCCCTTGCCGCGGCCCATGGTCTTCACCAACGGCGTGTTTGATGTGATGCACCGCGGCCACGCGATTTACTTGGCCCAGGCCAAGGCCTTGGGGGCCACGCTGGTGGTTGCGCTCAACACCGATGCCTCAGCGCGACGCCTGGGCAAAGGCCCCGATCGTCCGCTCAACAACGAGCAAGACCGCGCCGCCATGATGGCTGCCATGGGCGCGGTGGATGTGGTCACCTGGTTTGACGAAGACACGCCGCAAGAACTCATCGCGCAAATTCGCCCAGACATTCTGGTCAAAGGCGGCGACTACGACATGCGCAAGTTGCCCGAGACCGCGCTCATGCAAAGCTGGGGCGGCAAAGCCTTGGCCTTGCCGTTTGTGGATGGTTACTCCACCACCGCGCTGGTGAAAAAAATTCGCGCCAGCGCTTAAGGCCAAGCAAACTTTTAACCAAACACCGCGTGCCAGACCTGTAGCACCGCAGCGCGCTCGGCTTGCAGTTGACCCATCGGCACTTGGGTGGGCGCTTCGTCCAGGCGCGCACGGTGTTGCACCCGGCGCAGTTCGCGGTAGGCATCGCCCGCCGCTTGTCCCGCACCCGCTGGTAACAAGCCCACCTGTTCGGCAGCGCGCAGCAGCGCAATATTGCCCAAGTTGCCTCGCAACTCAGGATGCGCACAGGCATGGGCCAGCACCAAATACTGCACGGCAAACTCCGCGTCCACCATGCCGCCGGCGCTGTGCTTCACATCAAACAGCTCAGCCTCACAAGGGTGGGCTTGGCGCACGCGCTCGCGCATGGCCATGATCTCTTCACGCAAAGCGGTGTGTTCGCGCGGGGAGCAAATCACGGCCTCACGCACCGCTTCAAACTTGGCTTGCAAGTCGGCACTGCCCAGCACGCAGCGGGCACGCGTCATGGCCTGGTGTTCCCAGGTCCAGGCGGTATTCGACCCGCGTTGCTGCTGGTAATTGGCGTAAGCCTCAAAGGTGGTGATGAGCAGGCCTGAGCTGCCGTTGGGGCGCAGCGCGGTGTCGATCTCGTACAAATCACCTTCACCGGTTTTCACGGTGAGCCAGTTGATGAGTTTGCGCACCAAGGCGCCATACACCTCAGCGGCTTGCTCATGCTCGTCGTCGAAAACAAACACAATGTCCAGGTCGCTGCCGTAGCCCAGCTCTTTGCCGCCCAACTTGCCGTAGGCAATGACGGCGAACTGCGGCAACTCGCGGTGTTTTTTCTTCAGGCTGTCCCAGCACCACAGCGTGGTGGTGCGCAGCACCGCTTCGGCCAAGGCGCTCAAGTCGTCGGCCACTTGTTCGACGGTGAGCACACCTTCCACATCACGCGCCAGGGTGCGAAACACCTCGGCGTGGTGCGCGCGACGCAGCAGGTTGAGCAGGGCTTCGTCATCGCCGTCGCCCGAGGCGCGCAGGGCTTTGCGGCGCTGGGCCAGGTCTTGTTCAAAAGCCGCGGCATCAAACCGTTCGGTGAGCATGTCGCGCCCGGCCAGTTCGTCAATCACACCGGGGTGCTGCAACAAATAGCGCGCGGGCCACTTGGCCAGGCCCAGCAAACGCAGCAGCCGCTCATGCACCGCGGGGCGTTCTAGCAACAGGGCCAGGTACACATCGCGGCGCAGCAGGGGTTCGAGCCAATCGGTGAAACGCAAGGCGGCATCGATGCCCACCCGCCCTTCGCGCAACCAAGTGCCGGTGCGCGTCAACAAGCGCCACAAACGCTGGCGCGATTCTTCGCGCAGGCTCAGCACCCGCGGGTTGTCGGCCCAGGCACTCACCCGCTCGCGCACCGCATCGGGCAAACCAGCGGCCACCGAGGCCAAGTCGGGGATGACCTGTTTGGTTTTGTCGCAGCCTTTGCAATCGGGGTCGTCACCCCCGAGCAAGATGTCGAACTCATGCGCCACGAGTTCGCGGTGCGCATCGAATTGGCGTAAAAAATCGCAGCAGCTGGCAAAGCCCAGGCTGTGCGCGATCCAGTTCAGGTCGTCATCGCGGGTGGGCAGCACATGGGTTTGCTGGTCGTCCAGGTACTGAATGCGGTGCTCCACCTCGCGCAAAAAAACATACGCCGCAGCCATGGCTTGGGCGGTGTCCGCGGGCATCAAATTGGCTTGCACCAGGCGTTGCAACGCATCCAGGGTGGGGCGTGTGCGCAGCTCAGGAAACTGCCCGCCGCGCACCACTTGCAGCAACTGCACGGTGAACTCAATCTCGCGTATGCCACCGCGCGAGAGCTTCACATCGTGGCTGCGCTCGGGGTGGCCAGCACTGCGCTTGCTGGCGTGTTCGCGAATTTGTTTGTGCAGCACCCGCAATGCGTTGAAGACGTTGTAGTCCAGGTAGCGGCGAAACACAAAGGGCACCACGATGCTGCGCAAGGGCTTGGCCGAGCGGTCTTGCACCGCGCTGGCTGGGGCCACCACCCGGCTCTTGAGCCAGGCAAAGCGCTCCCACTCGCGGCCCTGCACATGGAAGTACTCTTCCAACGCACCCAATGACACCGCGGCCGGCCCCGAGTTGCCGTTGGGGCGCAAGGCCAGGTCGACCCGAAACACAAAGCCGTGTTCGGTGGTGTCGCCAATCAGGCCGTAGATCAGCCGCACCGCCTTGGCAAAGTACTCGTGGTTGGAAATTTTGGCGCGGCCTTGCGCGTTGCCAGCGGTCTCGCCGTCTTGGTCGTAGACATAAATCAGGTCGATGTCGCTCGACACATTGAGTTCGCGCGCACCCAACTTGCCCATGCCCAGCACCCACAGCTGCGCGCGTTGACCGCCCTCCAGCAGGGGTGCGCCGTGGGTGTCATCGAGCACGCGCAGGGCTTCATGCGTGGCCACATCCAACGCCACCTCGGCCAGGGTCGTCATGGTGAGGGTGACGTCTTTCAGACTGATGAGCCGGTTCACATCCAGGGTGAGGAGCCGCTCCATGACCAGCTGGCGCAACACCCGCAGCATGGCTGAGGTGTCCAGGCCACGCGTGCGAAGCGCCTCGCTCAATTCACGCAACACTTGCGCGCTGGGAAGGCCTGGGGGCAGCAATGAAAGCTCAGCCGCGTAACGGCGCCGAATGCGCTGGGCAAAGCGGGAATGCTCAGCCAAATCAGGGCTGGGCACAGAAGCCGCGCTGGGCGCATTGCGGGTCATAATTCAATGAGTTTTTATGTCGATGTACCTGTGACGCCCAACGGCCCAACCGCTCTCTTCAAAGCTTACGTCACGGTGGTGACTTGGCTTTTCCGCGCGTTGGTGGTGCTGGCAGTTCTTCTGAGCGCCACCTGGCTGGTCATTCACGGATTCATTGTGCCGCGAATCGCCGAACTGCGCCCGCAGCTCGAAGCACAAGCCTCTGCCCGACTCGGGATACGCGTGCAAATTGGCGATGTGCGGGGCCAATCGCAAGGCATCGTGCCCTCGTTTGAGCTGCTTGATGTGCGCCTGCTTGACGCCCAAGGCCAAGAGGCCCTGCACCTGCCACGGGTGTTGGCCTCGCTCTCGCCGCGCTCTTTGTGGAACCTGGGCTTTGAGCAACTGGCGCTGGACGGCCCCAGCCTGGATTTGCGCCGCACCGCGCAGGGTCGTTGGTTGATGGCCGGCTTGGACCTGTCCAGCACCGATGACCACACCGCGGGGCTGGACTGGCTCTTGTCGCAAACCGAGGTGGTGGTGCGCCAGGGTTCGGTGCTGTGGACCGACGAACAAAGCGATGCACCGCCGCTGGCTTTGCGTGATGTGGAGGTGGTCTTGCGCCACCACGGCCTCACGCATGAACTGCGCCTGGATGCCACCCCGCCCGAAGCCTTGGGTTCACGCCTGAGCCTGCAAGCGCGCATGCGCCAGCCTCTGTTGAGCACCAACCCGGGCAAGTGGCAAAGCTGGTCGGGCCAGGTCTACGCACAGGCCGAGCACGTCCACACCGCTGCGCTGGCGTCTTACCTGGGCCAAGCCGCAGCCGTGCAACAAGGCCAAGGCGCCTTGCGGGTCTGGGGCGAGGTGAGCAACGGCCGCGTGAATGGCGTGACCGCCGATGTGGCCCTGCGCGATGTGAACATGACGCTTGCGCGTGATTTGCGTGTGTTGTCGTTTGATGATTTACATGGCCGCTTGAGCGTCAAGCCCTGGGGCCGCGACGGCCAAGGGTGGGAGCTGGCCACCCAAAACCTGCAGTTCACCTTGCACGATGGCCTGCGTTGGCCCGGTGGCAATGTGGTGTGGCGCCAAGCCTCGGCGCAGGGCGCGGCCACCCAGCGCAGCGAATTTTCAGCCGATCAACTCGACCTGCAGGCTTTGTCTGCGATTGCACAGCGCTTGCCGCAACTCGCCAACATGCATGCACCTTTGCAAAGCTTGGCGGTGGAGGGTTTGCTCGAGCATTTGCAGCTGAGCTGGCTGGGCACCCTTGACGACCCGCAAGACCTCAAAGCCCAAGGGCGGGTGAGCGGGCTGAACCTGGCGGCTGAAAAAACAGCGCCCAGCAAGACAGCGCAAGCTGCATCAACGCCAATGCCATCACCCAACCTGGGCCGTCCCGGCGTTCGTGGTGCTGCGCTCGACTTTGAGGGCACTGCGCAGACGGGCAAGGCGCGTTTGCAAATCAGCCAGGGCAGCACCACCTTCCCCGGTGTGTTTGACGAGCCCGAGCTGCCTTGGGCGCAACTGAGCACCGACATCACCTGGCAAACCCAGGCCGGTCACTTGCAGGTGCAACTGCCCAACCTGAAATTCAGCCAGGCTGATGCGCAGGGCGAAGCCAACATCAAGTGGGTGCAAGGCGCGGCTAAGCAGCCCGGTAGCCTTGAGTTGCAAGGCACATTGGCCAGCGCCGAACTGGCCCGCGTGCACCGTTACCTGCCCACGGTGATGAACAAAGAGGTGCGCGACTACCTGCGCGACGCGCTGGTGCGCGGTCAGGCCAGCGCGGTGAAGTTCCGCCTCAAAGGTGACCTAGCAAGACTGCCTTTCAAAAACAACGACGCCGGTGTGTTCAAGCTCAATGCGGTGGTGAAAGACGCGGTCTTCAACCCGGTGCCTGCCAGCCTGGGCAGCAGCGCGCGTTGGCCGCTGGTCAGCCAAATCAGCGGTGAACTGGCGATGGACAACATGCGCCTGGGTTTGAAAAACATCCAGGGCCGGTGGGGCAGCACCGCCAACATGCGTGTGCAGCGCGGTGAACTGCTCATTCCTAATTTGCTCACACCGGTGGTGCAGCTGCAAGCTGATCTGCGTTCACCTGCGGCCGAGTTGCTGGGCACCATCCGCGCCTCGAGCCTGCAAACCCTCACCGGCCGCGTGCTTGATGCGGCCAACGGCAGCGGCAACGTGGAGGCACAACTCAAGCTCACCTTGCCGGTGCAAGACCTGAACAAAACCCTGGTCAGTGGCCGCTTGAACCTGAACGGTAACGACCTCAACCTCGCGCCGGATGTGCCGCCCATCACCCGCGCCCGCGGCGTGCTGTGGTTCAGCGAACAAGGGCTGGCCTTGCAAGGTGTGCAAGCCCGTTTGCTGGGTGGTGACGCCACCTTGGAGGGTGGCAGCATCCCGGTGCCTGGCCAAAGCAAAGCAGCCAGCGGCGTGATTCAGCTGCAGGGCACGGCCACGGCCGACGGCCTGCGTGAGTTGCGTGTGGCGGGCCTGCAAGGCTTGCTCGCGCGTGCATCGGGCAGCACCGCTTACAGCGCACAGCTGGGCTTGAAGGGCCCCTCCTTGGACCTGCAGGTCAACAGCAATTTGCAAGGCATGGCTTGGAACCTGCCCGCGCCTTTGGGTAAAACCGCCGCAGCCAGTTTGCCTTTGCGTGTGGATGTCACACCGATTGATGTGGCGCGCAGCGCCAGCACATCGACAAGCCGCGGCAAAGAGATCGCGCAAGACCGCCTGCGCGTGGCGGTGGGTCGCTACCTCTCGGCGGTTTACATCCGCGAGCTTGCTGATGAGCCGCGTGTGTTGCAGGGCTTGTTGCAATTGGGCGAGCCCATCGTCACCGACCAAGCTTTGCCCAACCGCGGTGTGCAAGCGCAGATCGACCTGAGCCTGTTGGATGCCGATGCTTGGCTCGCCATGATGGATACGGGTCAGGCAACAACGTCTACAAGCGCATCGACTGGTGCAGCGGCCAACTACATGCCCCGCGTGATCAACCTCAAAGCGCAGCGTGTGGTGTGGCAAGGGCGCACGCTCAACAAACTCAGCGCCAACCTGATGCGTGAAGGCGTGCAGTGGCGCGCGCAAGTGCAAGCCCAAGAACTGCAAGGCCAGCTGGCCTACACCCCACCTGAGGGCCAGCAGTCGGCCCGTTTGTTTGCGCGGCTCACGCGCCTGTCGCTGGCTGCCAGCACAGCGCAAGAAGTGGAAACCTTGCTCGACGAACAACCGGTGAGCATGCCGGCGCTGGACATCGTGGTGGATGACCTGGAGTTGCGCGGCAAACGCCTGGGCCGGGTGGAAATTGAGGCGATCAACCGCACCAGCCTGGCACGCGACACACAACGTGATGTGCCACGTGAATGGGTGCTGCAAAAGTTCAATGTGATCGCGCCCGAGGCCACCTTCATGGCCAGCGGCCGCTGGGGTGTAGCGCCCGAGGCGCGCGGCCGTCAAGAGCAACGCCAAACCAGCATGAACTTCAAGCTCGACATTGCCGATGGCGGGCAACTGCTCTCGCGCCTGGGCATGAAAGACGTGATGCGCAACGCCAAAGGCAGCATGGCCGGACAAGTGGGTTGGAGTGGCTCGCCCATCACGCCCGACTACCCCAGCATGGGCGGGCAGTTCAATGTGAACATCGAAGCGGGCCAGTTCCTCAAAGCCGATCCTGGCATTGCCAAGTTGTTGGGCGTGCTCAACCTGCAGGCTTTGCCACGCCGCCTCACACTCGATTTTCGTGATGTGTTCAGCGAAGGTTTTGCGTTTGACTTCATCCGCGGCGACGTGAAAATTGACCAAGGCATGGCCAGCACCAACAACCTGCAAATGAAGGGCGTGAATGCTGCGGTGTTGATGGAAGGCAAAGCCGACATTGCGCGTGAAACCCAAGACATCCATGTGCTGGTGGTGCCCGAGATCAACGCTGGCACCGCCTCGCTCATTGCCACTTACATCAACCCTGCGGTGGGCTTGAGCAGCTTTTTGGCACAACTCATTTTGCGCCGGCCTCTCATTGATTCGACCACGCAAGAGTTCCAAATCACCGGGCCTTGGGCAGACCCTAAAATCACCAAAGGCTCTAAAAATGAGAGCGACAAACCCAGCAAGGACGCCATCAAGCCATGAAAATAGCCGCATTGCAAATGGTCTCTGGCAGCACGCTGTCAGACAACCTTGCGCGCGCGGCTGACCTCATGGCGCAGGCGGCGCTTGCCGGTGCGGAGCTGGTGGTCTTGCCCGAATACTTTTGCTTGCTGGGCCGACGCGACACCGACAAGCTACAGATTCAAGAGCAACCCGGCAGCGGTCCGATTCAAGATTTTTTAGCCCGCAGCGCGCAAGACCTGGGCCTGTGGGTGGTGGGTGGCACCTTGCCTTTGAGCATCGTCGATGCGCCAGACCCAACGCATGTGTTCAACACCAGCTTGGTCTACAACCCGCAAGGGCAGTGTGTGGCGCGTTACGACAAGATTCACCTTTTCAGTTTTGACAACGGCACCGAGCGCTACGACGAATCGCGCGCGCTGCGTGCCGGCACCACACCTGCTCACTTTGACTTGCCCTCGCGCGACGGCCACACCTGGCGCGTGGGCTTGAGCGTGTGTTACGACCTGCGGTTTCCTGAGCTTTATCGCCATTACGCCAACGTGGGTGCGCAGCTTTTGCTGGTGCCCAGCGCCTTCACCCACACCACCGGCCAGGCGCACTGGGAGGTGCTGCTGCGCGCCCGCGCGGTGGAAAACCTGGCCTTTGTGGCGGCGGCCGCGCAAGGCGGCTTGCACGACAACGGTCGGCGCACCTGGGGCCACAGCCTGGTGGTGGACCCTTGGGGGCAGGTGCTGGCTTGCCAGCCCGAGGGCGAGGCGGTGGTGTTGGCCGAGCTTGACCATGCCAGTCGTGATCAGCGTTGCATCCAGTTACCGGCCTTGCGCCACCGCGTGCTGTGAGAGCCTGGAACATCCAACGCCTGCTCAAAGTGCCCAAGGTGCGCAGCGCCTGGCGTCGCCGCGTGCTGTGGACCAGCCTCTTGCTGTTGCTCTTGTTGTTGTTGGGCATTCTGGTGTGGCTGGCCGGCCGTTATGAGGCGGGCCAAGAGCAAACCCGCATTGAGCGCGCCACCAGCGAGGCGGTGAGCGACATCCGCGCGGCTTTCTCGCGCAATTCACGCAGCCTTCTGGCCACGCAATACGGCGACCCCAAGCCTGAGCTGTGGTCCTTGGCCGCTTATTCGCTCTTGCGCGAACGACGCGAGATGGTGCGCATCGAATGGCGTGACAGCAACTTGAAGTTGATCGCTGAAACCGACTCGCCTTACCGCTCCCCGGTGTTCGACCCCGGCGAGCGGCCGGAAACCCCGAACTCCGAGTTGGCCCAGAACTGCAGCAACGCACGTCGTTTCAGCGGCCCGTCCTACTCCAGCAGTTATTACGTGCCGCTTGACGACGGCCTGGGCATCGAGGTCATGGAGCTGTGCCTGCCCTTGGTGGAAAGCGGGCGGGTGGAAGGTTATTTGGTGGCGCTGTACGCGCTGCATGATGTGCTTGAAGAGGTGTTGGGCCGCCAAGTCACGCGCCATCAAGAGGTGGCGTTCACCGAGGGCGATGGCACCCGCCTGGCGGTCATGGGCACCGCGCGGCGCGCCAGCCGTGTGTTCAGCGCGCAGCAGTTGGTGGACCTACCGGGCACCACCCTGGTCTTGCGTTTGGACAGTTGGCGCGGCTCGCCCGACCTGTTCCCCAATTTGCTCACCGCGTTGGTGACCGCACTGGCCATTGCTTTGGTGTCCATCTTGTACCAGTTGGGCAAAGACACGCGCAGGCGCTTGAAGGCCGAGACCGACCTGGCCGATGCGCTGGCGTTTCGCAAGGCCATGGAGGACTCGCTCATCACCGGCTTGCGCGCGCGCGACACGCAAGGCCGCATCACCTATGTGAACCCGGCGTTTTGCCAGATGGTGGGCTTCAGCGCTTCTGAGTTGGTGGGGCAAAGTGCCAAAGCGCCGTATTGGCCCCCTGAATTTGCCGACGAGTACAAACGCCGCCAAGACATCCGCCTGGCCGGTAATTCACCCCCGCGCGAGGGTTTTGAGTCGGTGTTCATGCACCGCGACGGCACACGCTTTCCGGTGCTCATCATCGAGGCGCCGCTCATCAACGCGCAAGGCCACCAAACCGGCTGGATGAGCGCGTGCCTGGACATCCGCGAACAAAAACGTGTGGAAGAAATTTCACGCGCCAGCCAAGAGCGCCTGCAGGCCACCGCGCGTTTGACCATGATGGGCGAGATGGCCTCGCTGCTCAGCCACGAACTCAACCAACCGCTGGCCGCTATTCAAAGCTACGCCACCGGCTCCATCAATTTGCTGCGTGACGAACCCGATGCGCGGCGCGATGTGGAAATTGCCATCCAGCGCATCGCGCAACAGGCCGAGCGCGCGGGCAAGGTCATCAAAAGCGTGCACGACTTTGTGCGCCGCCGCGACCAGGCGCGTGAGGCCGTGCTGCCCCAGTCCCTCATTGACGCGGTGCTGCCCCTCATCAACCTGCAAGCGCGCAAGCTCTCGGTGCAAGTGCGCCTGGAAGTCGCGCCTGGTTTGCCCGCCGTTCAGTGCGACCGGACCATGGTGGAGCAAGTGCTGCTGAACCTGGCGCGCAACGGCATGCAGGCCATGGACCTGCCCGGCACGCGCAACCGCGTGTTGACGTTGTCGGTGCACCGCGCCAACGACCGGCGCATCGAGTTCTCGGTGGCCGACCAAGGCATGGGCATCAGTGACGACATTGCCGCGCAACTCTTCACGCCCTTCTTCACCACCAAGGTCGAGGGCATGGGCTTGGGCCTGAGTTTTTGCCGCACGGTGGCCGAGCAGCATGGCGACACGCTGGTGTTTTTACCCAATCAACCGCAGGGCACGGTTTTCAGCTTCGCCCTGCCGGTGGCGTAATATCGCGCTATGCAACCTGTGATTGATGCCACTGTTTACATCGTCGACGACGATGCCGGCGTGCGTGATGCCCTGGCCTGGCTGCTGCGTTCGCGCCGCCTGCCCAGCCACAGCTTTGACAGCGCAGAAGCCTTTTTGACTTACCTCGAAGGCGGCCTGCGTGACGAGCCGGCTTGCCTGCTGCTCGATGTGCGCATGCCCGGCATGAGTGGCCTGGCCTTGTTTGATGTGCTGGTGGAGCGCAACCTGCACAAAGCCATGCCGGTGATTTTCCTCACCGGCCACGCCGATGTGCCCACCGCGGTGGACGCGGTCAAGCGCGGCGCGTTTGACTTCTGCGAAAAACCTTTTTCCGACAACGCGTTGGTGGACCGCATCGAGACCGCGCTGTCGCAATCGGCTGCGTTGGCCGATGAGCGCCAAGCCTTGAAGCGTTTGCGTGACCGCTTGGAAGAACTCACCGAGCGTGAGCGCGATGTCATGCGCCTGGTGGTCGACGGCCTGCCCAACAAACGCATCGCCGATCAGCTCGACATCAGTGTGCGCACGGTCGAGGTGCACCGCGCCCGGGTGTTTGACAAGATGGAAGTCAAGTCAGCCGTTGAGCTGGCCAACATGCTGCGAAAAATGTAGCGTGTAAGCCTTGATTTTCAAGGCTTGGGGTCTGATTTGTCTTGAAGTTTCTCAGCGGTTGGGTCCTCAGGCGCAGGCAACTCGCCTTGCTTGCGGCCAGAAAACATGGTCCACCACACGATCAGTATCAGCAGCAGTAAAGCACCCAGCGCTTCGAGCAAAATCAAGCCCATGACCCCCCCTTTGTATTGGCTCGCCCAAGCCCTGATTGTAGGAATGCTGGCAGCCTGCGCCTCGGCCCCAACACCTCAGCGTGTGCCGCAGGTGAGCGCGGCACCAACACCCTCTGCAATACCTTCTGCTACACCGGCCCCCCAGCCTGACCTGCCTGCGGCCACAACTAGCCCTACGCGTCTACAAGGCAAAAGCCGCTGGACAGCCGTGCCTTGGAGCGACTTGCCCGGCTTTGGTGAGGACACCTTGTTTGAAGCCTGGAACGCTTGGCTCAAAAGTTGTGAGCGCCCGGGCACCACCTTTGCCGCCTTGTGCAAAGACGTGCGCCAACTCAGCGTGGCCAGCGAGCCAGAGCAGCGCGCCTGGATGCAAGCGCGCCTGCAGCCCTACCGCGTGACCACCCATGAGGGCCATGCCGATGGCTTGCTGACCGCGTACTACGAGCCCATGCTCGAGGCCTCGCGCCTGCGCACCTCACGTTTTGCGGTGCCCATTTACCAAGTGCCCGCAGGCTTTGCGCAGCGCAAGCCCTGGTACACCCGCCAAGAGATGGACACCTTGCCCGCGGCCCAAGCCGCGCTGCGTGGCCGCGAAATCGCCTACCTGAGCGACCCCATCGACGTGCTGGCTTTGCACATCCAAGGCTCGGGCCGTTTGCGCGTGACCGAACCCACGGGCGAACAAAAAATCATCCGCGTGGCCTTTGCCGGCACCAACGACCACCCTTACCAAAGCGTGGGCCGCTGGCTGCTGGACCAAGGGCTGGTGCGCGATGCCACGTGGCCCGGCATCAAAAATTGGCTCACGCAAAACCCGCAGCGCACCCAAGAGCTGCTGTGGCGCAACCCGCGCTATGTGTTTTTCAAAGAAGAGGCCTTGAACAGTTTCGACGCGGCCTTCGGCCCGCGCGGCGCGCAGGGTGTACCCTTGACGCCGGGCCGCTCGATCGCGGTGGACCCGCAAAGCATTCCCTACGGCACGCCGGTGTGGCTGACCTCCAGTGGTCCGCAAACCAAGCTGCAAAAACTCGTCCTCGCCCAGGACACCGGCAGCGCCATTGTGGGCGCGGTGCGCGCCGACTACTTTGTGGGCTGGGGTGCTGAAGCCGGCGAACTGGCCGGTCGCATGAAGCAGCCGCTGCAGCTCTGGGCGTTGTGGCCGCGTTGAAATAACGCGTTGAATGAAGGTGTGGAATGAACGCGCTGAATGAACGTGCTGGTGCACACCGCCAGCGTTTGCCTGAAATCAGTGCTTTCACCTAGGCGTCAGTTCGGGCCACTTTCAGCCACATTTGCGTTCTACACTGTGGCCAAAGAGCGCTGCCCACAAGGCGGCAACCCCCAATCAGCACCCACAAGGTGACACCGCAGGAGACACGCATGAACGCACCCTTTAACCGCGAGCTGCCCGAGCACATTCGCCGCGCGCTCGAGACGGTCACGTTGGACGACAAATACAGCCTGGATGTGGGCCGCGCTTTCATGAGCGGGGTGCAAGCCCTGGTCAAGCTGCCCATGTTGCAGCGCCAGCGCGATGCCTTGCAGGGCAAAAACACCGCCGGCTTCATCAGCGGTTACCGCGGCTCACCGCTGGGCAGTTACGACCAGGCTTTGTGGAAAGCCGCGCCGCACCTCAAAGCGCAAAACATCGTCTTCCAACCGGGCGTGAATGAAGAGCTGGCTGCCACCGCTTTGTGGGGCACGCAGCAACTGGGTTTTGCGCCTAAGGGCTCCAACAAATTCGACGGTGTGTTTGGCATTTGGTACGGCAAAGGCCCGGGTGTGGACCGTTGCTCGGATGTGTTCAAGCACGCCAACATGGCCGGCACCACGCCTTGGGGCGGTGTGCTGGCCGTGGCGGGTGACGACCATGTGGCCAAGAGCTCGACTGCCGCACACCAGAGCGACCACATCTTCAAAGCTTGTGGCTTGCCGGTGTTCTTCCCGGCCTCGGTGCAAGACATTCTGGACATGGGCTTGCACGCCATTGCCATGAGCCGCTTCTCGGGCGTGTGGGCGGGCATGAAGACCATCCAGGAAATTGTGGAGTCCAGCGCCACCGCGTTGATTGACCCCGAGCGTGTGAACATCGTGCTGCCCGATTTCGCCATGCCCCCAGGCGGCGTGCACATCCGCTGGCCCGATGCCGCGCTGGACCAAGAAGCGCGATTGTTCGATCACAAGTGGTACGCCGCGCTGGCTTACATCCGCGCCAACAAACTTAACCACAACGTGATTGCCACGGCCAACGACCGCTTTGGTCTGATGGCCAGCGGCAAGGCGTTCAACGACACCCGCCAAGCTCTGCATGACTTGGGGCTGGACGACGCCACCTGCAACCGCTTGGGCATCCGCCTGCACAAGGTGGGCGTGGTGTGGCCGCTCGAAGCGCAAAGCACGCGTGAATTTGCGCAGGGCCTGCGCGAGGTTTTGGTGGTGGAAGAAAAACGCCAGGTCATCGAGTACCAACTCAAAGAAGAGCTTTACAACTGGCGCGACGACGTGCGCCCGCATGTGCTGGGCAAGTTCGACGAGATCGATGCGCCCGATGGCCACTACCCCGGCGGCGAGTGGAGCATGCCCAACCCCAGCAGCAACACGCTGCTGCGTGCCAATGCGGATTTGACGCCGGCCATCATCGCCCGCGCGATTGCCAAGCGCCTGACCAAACTGGGTGTGGACGCCGACACCCAGGCGCGCATGGACGCGCACATTACGCTGCTCAACGCCAAAGAACAAAGCTTGCAGGTGCTGCAGGTCAAAGCCGACCGCCAACCCTGGTTTTGCTCGGGCTGCCCGCACAACACCAGCACCCGCGTGCCCGAAGGTTCACGCGCCATGGCGGGCATTGGTTGCCATTTCATGTCGATCTGGATGGACCGCGCCACCGTGGGCTTCACGCAAATGGGTGGCGAGGGCGTGCCGTGGGTGGGCCAGCAACCGTTTTCCAACGAGCAACATGTGTTTGCTAACCTTGGCGATGGCACCTACTTTCACAGCGGCTTGCTTGCCATACGCCAAAGCATTGCCGCGGGCGTGAACATCACCTACAAGGTGCTGTACAACGATGCGGTGGCCATGACCGGCGGCCAGCAAATCGGGGAGCGAAGCGAAGGCCACAGCGTGATTCAGATCGCGCAAAGTATGCGCGCCGAAGGCGCCAATCGCATCACCATCGTGACCGACGAGCCCGAGAAATACAGCCATGTCGGCCGCAATGGCGAGCCTGGCGGCAAGCTGGGTTTGCCCGAAGGCGTGGCCATTGAGCATCGCGATGAGTTGGACCGCATCCAGCGCGAGATGCGTGAGCTCAAGGGCTGCACCGTCATCATTTACGACCAGACTTGTGCCACTGAAAAACGCCGCCGCCGCAAGCGCGGCACCATGGTGGACCCTGCGGTGCGTGTGGTCATCAACGAGGCGGTGTGCGAGGGCTGCGGCGACTGCAGCACCCAAAGCAATTGCTTGAGCGTGGAGCCCCTGGAGACCGAGTTCGGCCGCAAACGCACCATCAACCAAAGCAGCTGCAACAAAGACACCAGCTGCCTCAAAGGCTTTTGCCCAAGCTTCGTGACCGTTGAAGGCGGTCAGCTGAAAAAAGCCAAGAAAGACGCGAAGTCCAGCGCCTCGCCGTTTGACGACAGCGTGTTTGGCCAGGCGCTCACACAACCCACCGTTCCAAGCCTGAATGCTGTGGGCGCTTACGGCATTGTGGTGGCTGGTGTGGGCGGCACGGGCGTGATCACCATCGGCCAGTTGCTGGGCATGGCTGCGCACATCGAGGGTAAGGGCATCGTCACGCAAGACGCGGCGGGCCTGGCGCAAAAAGGCGGGGCCACCTGGAGCCATGTGCTCTTGGCGGCCAGCCAAGACCAGATCAGCACCACCCGCGTGGCCATGGCCGCGGCCGACTTGATCATTGGTTGCGACCCGATCGTGACCGCTGGCAAAGAAACCACGCTGCGCATGCGCTCGGGGCGCACCCGTGTAGCCCTCAACGCACACAGCACCCCGACTGCTGCGTTTGTGAAAAACGCCAACTGGCAAAACCCGGCGGAGAACTGCGTCAAAGACATCGCGCAAGCCGTGGGCGAGCCCGGTGTGGGCGCGCTTGATGCAGATTTGCTGGCCGTGCAGTTCATGGGTGACAGCCTCTACACCAACCCCTTGTTGCTGGGCTACGCCTGGCAGCGTGGCTGGTTGCCGCTGGAAGAAGCGTCTTTGCTGCGCGCCATGGAACTCAACGAGGTGGCGGTGGAGAAAAACAAAACTGCTTTCGCTTGGGGCCGCCGTGCGGCGCAGAATCTGGAAAAAGTGCTATCGCTTTTGAAGCAAGGCGCCGAGCAGGTCATCCAGTTCAAACCGCGCGACACGCTCGAGGCCCTGGTGGCGCGTCGGGTGGAGCATTTGACCGGCTACCAAAACGCGACCTACGCCCAAAGCTACGCTTCGTTTGTGGCGCAGGTGCAAGCCGTTGAGGCGCCGCTTGGCAAGACCAGCTTGAGCGAAGCCGTGGCCCGTTACCTCTTCAAACTCATGGCTTACAAAGACGAGTACGAGGTGGCCCGCCTGCACACCGACCCGGCTTTCATGAAGCGCATCAACGACCAGTTTGAGGGTGACTTCAAAGTGCACCACCACCTGGCCCCGCCGCTGTTGGCCAAGCGCAATGCGCGTGGCGAGCTCATCAAGCAAAAGTTTGGCCCGGCCATGCAAACCGGCTTCAAGGTGTTGGCCCGATTCAAAGGCCTGCGCGGCACCGCGCTGGACATTTTTGGCTACACCGAAGAGCGGCGCACCGAGCGCGCCTTGATTGGCGAGTACCGCGACATGGTGGCTGGCCTGCTGCCGCGCCTGAACGCCGAGAACCACGCCCAGGCGGTGGCCCTGGCCAGCTTGCCCGAGGGCATCCGGGGCTATGGCCATGTCAAAGCGCGGCATTTGGCCCAGGTGCGCGAGCGCTGGCAGACCCTGCTGGCAGCGTGGTGAGGTTCATGAGCCCGTCCTAGCCCCCGCATACAATGCGCAATAGCCCTGTGGCTCTAGAGTCGCAGAGGGGGCTTGCCCGCTCTTGAGTGGGTCAAGGCCGCTTTCTTTTTTTCATTGGAGTCACCCGTGTTCATTTCTTCCGCCATCGCCCAAACCGCCCCCGCAGCCGCTGCTGGTGGCGACATGCAGTCCTCTTTGATGAGCATGCTGCCCTTGCTGCTCATGTTTGTGGTGTTGTACTTCGTGATGATTCGCCCCCAGATGAAAAAGCAAAAAGAGCACCGCGCCATGATCGACGCCCTGGCCAAGGGTGACGAGGTGGTGACCGCCGGTGGTCTGCTGGGCACCATCAGCAAGCTGGGCGACAACTATGTGGGCCTGCAAATTGCCAACAATGTGGACATCCAGATCCAGCGCAGCGCCATCGTGCAAGTGCTGCCCAAAGGCACCCTCAAGTAATTTCAAAGACCAGTCATGAACCGTTACCCGGTGTGGAAGTACGCGATCATCGTGATCGCGTTGGTGGTGGGGGCGCTCTACACCCTGCCGAATTTTTTTGGTGAAGCACCGGCGGTTCAAATCTCGTCAGCCAAGGCCACGCAGAAAATCGACAGCGCGGTGTTGGCCCGGGTCGAAGAGGCCCTCAAGTCTGCCAACATCACCCCCGATGTGGTGAGCCTGGAAGGCGCCTCCATCCGCGCGCGTTTTGATTCGACCGAGGTGCAGCTGCGCGCCAAAGACGCGATTCAAAAAGCATTAGCACCCGATGCGAATGACGCCAGTTTTGTGGTGGCGCTGAACCTGCTGTCGCGCTCGCCCGCCTGGCTCTCGGCCCTCAACGCCGCGCCCATGTATTTGGGTCTGGATTTGCGCGGTGGCGTGCACTTCATGCTGCAAGTGGACATGGCGGCGGCCCTGACTAAAAAAGCCGAGTCCCTCGCCGGTGATATTCGCACCCTGCTGCGTGAGAAAAACATCCGCCACGGTGGCATTGCCCGCAACGGCCAGACCATCGAGGTGCGTGTGCGTGACGCGGCCATGCTCGATGCCACCCGCCGCCTGCTGGCCGAGCAGTTTGCCGACCTGCAACTGGTGGATGCGCCGGATGGCACCGACATCAAAATCTCCGCCACCTTGAAACCCGTGGCTGCACGCAATGTGCAAGACCAGGCGCTCAAGCAAAACATCACCACCCTGCACAACCGCATCAACGAGTTGGGTGTGGCCGAGCCGGTCATTCAGCAGCAGGGCCTGGACCGCATCGTGGTGCAACTGCCTGGCGTGCAAGACACCGCCAAGGCCAAAGACATTCTGGGCCGCACCGCCACGCTGGAGTTGCGCATGGTGGATGAGAGCACCGAAGCCCGATCGGCCGAGGCTGGCAACGGCGCGGTGCCCTTTGGTGCCGAGCGTTACCTGGAGCGCAATGGCGCGCCGGTGATTGTGAAAAAGCAGGTCATCTTGACCGGCGAGAACCTGACCGATGCGCAACCCGGCTTTGACAGCCAAACCCAAGAGCCCACCGTCAACCTGACGCTGGACGCCAAGGGCGCGCGCATTTTCAAAGACATCACCCGCGAGAGCGTGGGCAAGCGCATGGCCATCCTCTTGTTTGAAAAAGGCAAGGGCGAGGTGGTCACAGCGCCGGTGATTCGCAGCGAAATTGGTGGCGGGCGTGTGCAAATTTCTGGCCGTATGACCACGGTGGAAGCCAATGACACCGCGCTCTTGTTGCGCGCAGGCTCGCTGGCCGCGCCGATGGAAATCATTGAAGAGCGCACCATTGGCCCGAGCCTGGGTGCCGAAAACATTGCCAAAGGTTTCAACAGCGTCACCTGGGGCTTTGCCGCGGTGGCGGTGTTCATGTGCGTGTACTACCTGCTGTTTGGCGTGTTCTCGTCACTCGCTTTGGGCGTGAACCTGTTGCTGCTGGTGGCGGTGCTCTCGATGCTGCAAGCCACCTTGACGCTGCCAGGCATGGCCGCCATGGCCCTGGTGTTGGGCATGGCGATCGATGCCAACGTGCTGATCAACGAGCGTGTGCGTGAAGAGCTGCGCAACGGCGCGTCGCCGCAAGCGGCCATCCATGCGGGTTACGACCGCGCGTGGGCCACCATCATCGACTCCAACGTCACCACCCTGATTGCCGGCCTGGCCTTGTTGGCCTTTGGTTCCGGCCCGGTGCGCGGCTTTGCGGTGGTGCACTGCCTGGGTATTTTGACCAGCATGTTCTCGGGCGTGTTCTTCTCACGCGGCCTGGTCAACCTTTGGTATGGCCGCCAGAAAAAACTCAAGAGCGTGTCCATCGGCACGGTGTGGCGGCCTGAGGGCAGCGCGAACCTGCCTGCCAAAGACTGAGCGCCGAGGCTACAAGGAACTCTCATGGAATTTTTCAAAATCAAGCGTGACATCCCGTTCATGCGCCACGCGCTGGTGCTCAACGCGGTCTCGCTCATCACCTTCTTGGCCGCGGTGTTCTTCTTGTTCTCGCGCGGTTTGCACCTCTCGGTGGAGTTCACCGGCGGCACCTTGATGGAGGTGAGCTACAGCCAAAGTGCTGACCTGAACAATGTGCGCGACACCATCGCCAAACTTGGTTTGACCGATGTGCAAGTGCAGAACTTCGGCACCGCGCGCGATGTGCTGATTCGCATGCCGGTGCAAAAGGGCTCGAACTCGGCCCAGCAAAGCGAGCAGGTGCTCACCGCCCTCAAAGCGGTGGACCCCTCTGCCGAGCTGCGCCGCACCGAGTTTGTGGGGCCGCAGGTGGGCGACGAATTGGCGGTGGACGGCTTGAAAGCCCTGGCCTTTGTGATTGTGGGCATCGTGCTGTACCTGGCCATTCGTTTCGAGTGGAAGTTCGCGGTGGCGGCCATCATCGCCAACTTGCACGACGTGATCATCATCCTGGGCTTTTTCGCGTTCTTCCAGTGGGAGTTTTCGCTGCCGGTCCTTGCTGCTGTGTTGGCGGTGCTGGGATATTCGGTGAACGAATCGGTGGTGATTTTTGACCGGATTCGCGAGAACTTCCGCCGCTATCGAAAAATGAGCACGGTGGAGATCATCGACAACGCGATCACCTCTACCATCAGCCGCACCATCATCACCCACGGTTGCACGCAGCTCATGGTGCTTTCGATGCTGCTGTTCGGTGGCGCCACGCTGCACTATTTTGCGCTGGCGCTGACCATCGGCATTTTGTTTGGCATTTACTCGTCGGTGTTCGTGGCCGCAGCCATTGCCATGTGGCTGGGCATCAAGCGCGAAGACCTGATCAAAGCCGCCCCCCGCAAAGAAGACGACCCCAACGACCCGAACTCGGGTGCGGTGGTGTAAACAAAAAGAGCTCCTACCAGGAGCTCTTTTTTTGTGCCCTTAAGGCTTTAGGCTTGAGAGGGCTTTAGCGAGGTAGGCAGATGATTTTCAGTGCGCAACGCGGTCCAGCGTGGCCACGTCGCACAGCTCATCGAGCACCAGCGCATCAGGCTCTTCGCCAAAGCGCCAGTAGACCATCAGCACAATGATCTTGAGATCATCGAGCGACACGGGGCCGCCGGGGGCTGCCATCGCGCGGTCCAGCACCAGCTCGCGCATGGCTGCGGGCAACACATGGGAGTCGGCCAGGAAGGTGATGAAGCCCAGGGCTTCTGAGCCCAGGTGATCCAGCTCTGCCTTGGTGTAGATGCGCATGCTGTTGGCCGAGGGCTCCAGCACGGCGTGGGCCGACTCGGACGCGGCATCGTCGGCATGCCATTTGATTTCCTGAGAGGCCAGTCGCAGGCCGTCGAGCCAATCCAGCGCTTGCAGGATGTCTTCAGACTCAAAACCTACCGAGCTGAGTTTGCGTTCCAGATGCTGGGCATCAGGACACGCATCGCCGCGCCAGTAGTTTTCGTAAACATAGACGAGGACTTCAAACATGGATTCAATGTACCTCAGTTTGTGTCGCTTGCTAAGCCCCCTGAGCTCAGCATGTCATCATTTTTCTAAATCAACTTCGCGCGATCCGTTGCAAGAGCCCGCCGGGCATGCGCACCACCTCGCCGTCGAGTTCGAGCGCCATGAGTTGCGCTTGCAACGGCCCAATGGCCAGGCCGCTGGTGGCTTGCAAATCGTCCAGGCTCAGGGGCGCCCAACCCATGGCTTGCAGCAGTGGGTTCTCGGCGTGCGTGCTTGGGTCGTCTGCATCAGTTGTGTCGTTTTCAGCCTCTGGGTCATTCAAGCCCCGTGACAAGCGCGGCGCGAGTTGCAGGTCTTCCAGCACGTCTTGCGCTGACTCCACCAGCTTGGCGCCCTGGCGGATGAGCGCGTGGCAACCGCGCGCCTGGGTGGCGTGGATCGAGCCCGGAATGGCCATGACTTCTTTGCCCTGCTCCAGCGCCAGGCGCGCAGTGATGAGCGAGCCCGATTTCAGCGCAGCCTCCACCACCAGCGTGGCTTGCGAGAGGCCGGCAATGAGCCGGTTGCGCTTGGGAAAATTTGCGGCCAGTGGCGGTGTGCCAATCGGGTACTCGCTCACCACCCAACCTTGCTGCGCAATCCGGTGCGCCAAGGCGTGGTGTGCGCGCGGGTAGACGCGGTCCAGCCCGGTGCCCACCACGGCCACGGTGGCCACCGTGGCCATTAGGTCGGCTGGGCTTGCAAGCCCTTGCAGCGCCCCTTCATGCGCCGCGCCATCTACCCCCAGCGCCAGGCCCGAGACCACCGTCACCCCCGCCTCGGCCAAGGCCAGGCTGAACTGCCGCGCGTTGAGTGCGCCTTGCGGTGTGGGGTTGCGGCTGCCCACCACCGCCACCGCGTGCTTCAAGGGCAAATCCAATCGGCCCATGAGGTAGAGCAACAGCGGCGGATCGGCCATCTGCAGCAAACCATCGGGGTACAGCGCATCCCCCAAGGTCACCACGCGGCGTTGCACTGGGTCTTCAGCGGCGTTTAGCCACGCTTGGGTGCGGGTGAGTTGGGCTTGCAAACCTGGCGGCTCTTGCAGCAAGGCCGACACTTGCAGCGGCGTGACCAGGCTGCGCAGCTCATGCTCGGGCGCGGTAAACAGTTGCTCGGGCAAGCCAAAGTGGGCCAGCAGTTTGCGTGCGGTGTGGTCGCCCACGCCCGGGGTCATGCTCAGGCGCAGCCAGGCGCGCAGCTCAGGTGTTTGCAGTTCAGGCGATTCAAGTGGCGGGGCGGCTGGCACGCGCGCGGCGTGGCCACCCAGGTCTGTTTCAGGGTTGTTGGACATGGCAAGCTTCGATGTGTGACCAGCCCATTGTCAAAGCGGTGCGCAGCCCCCACATCAGGATCAACCCGAGGCCCTGCACCACACTTGAAGAAAACAGCGAAAATAGGGGCCAAGAAATACACGCTATGGCCCTACTTTCCATCCTCTGTTACCCCGACCCGCGTCTGCACACCGTGGCCAAGCCCGTGGCGGCGGTGGACGACCGCATCCGTACGCTGGCTGCCGACATGATCGAGACCATGTACCACGCCAACGGTGTGGGGCTGGCGGCCACGCAGGTCAATGTGCATGAGCGGCTCATCGTGCTCGATGTGTCCGAAACCCGCGACCAACCCATGGTGCTCATCAACCCCGAGTTGGTGTGGACCAGCCCCGAGAAAAAACTCAACGAAGAAGGGTGCCTGTCGGTGCCTGGCATTTACGACGGGGTGGAGCGTTTCCTGAGCGTGCATGTGAAGGCGCTGGACGAGCACGGCAACAGCCGCGTGATCGAGGCCAACGAGTTGCTGTCGATTTGTGTGCAGCACGAGATGGACCACCTCATGGGCAAGGTGTTTGTGGAATACCTCTCGCTGCTCAAGCGCAACCGCATCAAAACCAAGATGGTCAAGCACCAGCGCGAAATGCGCGCGGCGTCTTGATGCCTTGCTCCGTTTTTTGAGCCGCGCAAAGGGTTGACCTTGAAAGTTGCATTCGCGGGCACGCCCGAATTCGCCCGCGTGGCGCTGGCTGCCATCCATGCCGCGGGCCACAGCGTGCCCCTGGTGCTCACCCAGCCCGACCGGCCCGCAGGGCGCGGCATGAAACTGCAAGCCTCTCCTGTCAAGCAGTTCGCGCTCGAGCATGGCATGACGGTGGCGCAACCCATCAGCTTGCGGCTGGACGGCAAGCACCCGCATGATGCCGCCCTGGCGCGTGATGCCTTGCAAGCCGCCGCGCCTGATGTGATGGTGGTGGCCGCTTACGGTCTCATCTTGCCGCAGTGGGTGCTGGACCTGCCGCGTCTGGGTTGCTTGAACATCCACGCTTCTTTGCTGCCACGTTGGCGGGGTGCTGCGCCCATTCACCGCGCGATTGAAGCGGGCGATGCGCAAACCGGTGTGACCATCATGCAAATGGACGCAGGCTTGGACACCGGCGACATGCTGAGCATGCGCAGTGTGCCGGTTGGCGCGGCCACCACCGCGCAGCTGCACGACACCCTGGCCGCCTTGGGTGGCGAGATGGTGGTGCAAGCCTTACAAGATTCCGAGGTTGGCCGCTTGAAAGCCACACCTCAGCCGCAACTGCCGCCCGGTGTGCGCCCCGATTCGCTTGAGGCGCAAGCCCTGGGCATCAGCTACGCCCACAAAATTGAGAAGCAAGAAGCCGCGGTGAACTGGTCGCAAGACGCAGACGTCATTGCCCGGCGTGTGCGTGCCTTCAACCCGTTTCCGGGTGCTACAGCGCTGTTACGTGGCGAGCCCATCAAGCTGTGGCAAGCGCAGCTTGAAAGCGCTGAACCAACCGCCCCAGCGGGCACGGTGCTGAGTGCCGATGCGCAAGGCGTGCGCGTGCAGTGTGGCCGTGGTGTGTTGTGCGTGACCGAGTTACAACGCGCCGGCGGCAAGCGTTTGAGCGCGCAAGACTTTTTGCGCGGTTGCCCCATCACGGCCGGCGAGGTATTGGGCTGATGTGCGAGGCCGTGTTGTGAAGGCCCGCGATGTGCTGCGCCACCCCGAGTACCGCCAGGGCATGCGCGACATGGGTTCGGTGGCGCCTGGCCTGGCCTCCTGGGGCATGATGACCGGCGTGGCCATGGTCAAGTCAGGCATGAGCTTGACCGAAGCCCTGGCCATGACTTTCATTGTTTACGCCGGTAGCTCTCAGTTAGCCGCTATTCCTTTGATAGCAGCTGGCGCGCCGGTGCTGGTGATTTGGGCTACCGCCTTTTGTGTGAACCTGCGCTTCATGGTGTTCAGCGCGCACCTGCGGCCCTACATGATCAAGCTCCCTCGCCCGGTGCGACTGCTCATGGGCTATGTGACCGCGGACCTGAGTTACGTCATGTTCACCCGGCGCTACCCCACACCACCCACCAACGACACGCAGCAACTCGCGCAACTGGCTTACTTGGCCGGGGGGTGTTCGGCCTGTTGGATGAGCTGGCAGGTGGCCAGCCTCTTGGGCATTGCTTTAGCCAATGTGATTCCACCGTCCTGGGGCCTGTCGTTTGCGGGCATTTTGGCGCTGGTGGGTGTGGCCTGTTCGGTGGTGGACACGCCGCTCAAACGCGTCTCGGCCATCGTGGCTGGCAGTGCGGCGGTGGCCGCGTTTGCCCTGCCTTACAAGCTCAACATCGTGGTGGCCATTGCCGCAGCCGTGGCGCTGTGCATGATGCTGGAAACCACCCTCAAAACCCGCGAGGCCTGAGACCGCGATGAACCACACCGACCTTTGGACCCTGGGCGTGATCGTGGGCATGGGCGTCATCACCATGGTTACCCGCTCGTTTTTCTTCATCTCCAACAAACCCTGGAGCCTGCCGCGCTGGGCACAACGCGGCCTGCAATACGCCCCGGTGGCCGCGTTGTGTGGTGTGATCGTGCCCGAAATCGTGATGACCCAGGGCCATTTGGTCAGCACCTGGCAAGACGCTCGCCTCTTCGCGGTAGCCGCGGGCGTGACGTATTTCTTCTCGCAAAAAGGCGGCGGCCAAGCCGTCCTGGGCACCATCCTGGTGGGCATGGCGGTGTACTTGCCGCTGCACATTGGTTTGGGTTGGTAGTGGCTAGGTAGTGGCCAGACAGTGGCTTGGGACGTGTTTGTCGAATGCTTGCCTTGAGTGCTATCAATGCTTACAATGATGGCATTGCTATCAAAAACACCATGGCAGCCCTGACCATCCGTAACCTCGACGACGACATCAAAGCCAAGCTGCGCGTGCAGGCGGCTTTGCACGGCCAGTCCATGGAAGAAGAGGTGCGCAGCATCTTGCGACAAGCCTTCACGCCTGCAGCGGTGGGTGGTTTGGGGCAGCGTTTGCAGCAGCGCTTCGCCAACCAGGCCACTGAGCTGACCTTGCCCGCGCGCAGTCTGCCGCGCGAGCCGCTGGCTTGGTGAGCCCATGGTCTTGCTCGACACCAATGTGATCTCGGAGTGCATGCGCGCCCAGCCTGCGCCCCAGGTGCTGGCATGGCTGGACGCGCAAAACGCGCAGCAGGTTTGGATCAGCACCATCACCTGCGCAGAAATTGCCTTGGGCCTGGCCCTGTTGCCTGAGGGGCAGAAAAAGCAAAATTTGCAAGCGGCGGCGCAGGCCATGATCGAGGTCGACTTTGCCCAGCGCTGTTTGTCGTTTGACCAAGCTGCAGCTGCCATCTATGGCGACATCGTGGCCCAGCGCACCCGCTTGGGCCGCCCCATCAGCGTGGAAGATGCGCAAATTGCTGCCATCGCCACGAGCCGTGGTTTGCGTTTGGCCACACGCAATGTGAAAGATTTTGAGCACCTGGACTTGCAGTTGCTCAACCCCTGGGACGCATGAGCCTGCCCCTGTCTCAAAGTTGTTCCGCCAGCGTTTGAGCCGCCTTTTAAAATAGACGGTTTATTGATCAGACCCTCCTATGAAATTCATCCGCTTTCAGGACCTGTGCGCGCAGGGCAAGGCCGCTGGCCAACGTGTGTTCATCCGTGCTGACCTCAATGTGCCGCAAAACGATGCGGGCGACATCACCGAGGACACCCGCATCCGCGCCTCGATCCCCTGCATCCGCATGGCCTTGGACGCTGGCGCAGCAGTCATGGTCACCTCGCACCTGGGCCGCCCCACTGAAGGTGAGTTCAAGCCTGAAGATTCTCTGGCGCCTGTGGCCAAGCGTTTGGGCGAGTTGCTCGGTGGCGCTTACGCCAACGGTGTGCCGCTGGTGGCCAACTGGGTTGATGGCGTGACCGTGGCCCCGGGCCAGTTGGTGGTGCTGGAGAACTGCCGCCTGAACGTGGGCGAGAAGAAAAACAAACCTGAGCTGGCCCAAAAGCTGGCCAAGCTCTGCGACATTTTTGTGCACGACGCCTTTGGCACCGCGCACCGTGCTGAGGGCTCGACCTACGGCATCGCCGAGTACGCCCCCATTGCCTGCGCGGGCCCCCTGCTGGCCGCTGAGATGGATGCGATTTCCAAAGCCTTGAGCAAACCCAAACGCCCGCTGGTGGCGATTGTGGCGGGCTCCAAGGTGTCGACCAAGCTCACGATTTTGAAGAGCCTGGCCAATAACGTGGACCAGCTGATTGTGGGCGGCGGCATTGCCAACACCTTCATGCTCGCAGCCGGTTTGAAGATTGGCAAATCTTTGGCCGAGCCTGATTTGCTGAGTGAGGCCAAGGCGGTGATTGAGGCCATGAAAGCGCGTGGCGCTGAGGTGCCGATTCCCACCGACGTGGTGGTGGCCAAGACCTTCGCGGCCGATGCGCCCGCCACTGTGAAATCTGCGAGCGACGTGGCCGATGACGATTTGATTTTGGACATCGGCCCGCAAACCGCGCAGAAGTTGGCCGATCAGCTCATGCAAGCCGGCACGATTGTGTGGAACGGCCCGGTGGGTGTGTTTGAGTTTGCCGCGTTCGATAACGGCACCAAAACCATCGCGCAGGCCATTGCGAAGTCCAGCGCGTTCAGCATCGCAGGCGGCGGCGACACGCTGGCGGCCATTGCCAAGTACGGCATTGAAAAAGACGTGGGCTACATCTCCACCGGTGGCGGCGCCTTTTTGGAAGTGCTGGAGGGCAAAACCCTGCCAGCCTTCGAGATCTTGCAGCGGCGCGCGGCTTAAAGCCCTAGCTGCTTCAAGCGCGCGGGTTCGACAATCTCAATCCAGTAGCCATCAGGGTCTTTGATGAAGGCCACGTCCTTCATCTTGCCCTGGTCTGGGCGCTTGACGTAGGTGACGTTGTTCTGGTCAAACCAGGCCACCGCCACGTCCAGGTTGGGCACCGAAAAGCAGATGTGCCCAAAGCCCTGGGGCTGGGCGTTGCCGTCGTGGTACTTGAAGTTGTCGTCGCCCTCGGTGCCCCAGTTGTGGGTCAGCTCCAGGATGCCGCGCTGCGCAAATGTCCAGGCGGTGCGCTCGCCCGCGTCCTCAGGCGCTTGCTCGCCGTCCACACGCTGGGCCAAAAAGTACAGCGTGAACTTCATCTCGGGAAAGTCGAGCTTGCGCAGCAAACGCATGCCCATGATGCGCGAGTAAAAGTCCAGCGACACGGCCGGGTCTTTCACACGCAGCATGGTGTGGTTCAGGGTGAAGCCTTGGGTGGCAGCGGGCGCAGCATCGGCCACGCCAGGGTGTTTTTCGGTGTCAAACATGGTGTTGTGTCAAAAAAAGTAGGCCACAGGGGCCTACCAAAATCCAAACTTAAAAAATCAGGCGCGCACGGCTTGCAGCACCGGCGTGACATCGCTCACTTTGCCTTTTTGGCGGGAGCGTGAATCAGCCAGCGGCGGCTTGGGCCGGGCGGTGAGCACATGCGGAACTCGAGAAGGCCCGGGCTCACCAGCGACGGCATTCTCGGGGAGCTTTTTTTCCAGCGCGGTGATCTGCCGGCGCATGTAACGCATGCAGGTCACCCGTAGGAAAGAAGCGAAGTTGGGCACCTCGCCGCGGTAAGCCAAGATCTCGTCGTGGAAAGACGAGATCAAGGCGTTGGTGGTGCAGCCCTCGTCCTCGGCCATTTCGGCCAGGATGTCCCACACCATGTTTTCCAGCCGGATGCTGGTGAGCACGCCGTGGATACGAACCGTGCGTGAGCGTTGTTCGTATTGGATCGGGTCGGCTTTGACGAAAAATTCGCACATGGTGGGGCTCCTGCCAAAAGTGGTTCAGATGGCGCGCATGGTCATCTGCTGAGCAATGTAATCGGCTTGGCGAATCGCCAGTGTCACAATGGTTAACGTCGGGTTCTCCGCGCCACCGGTGGTGAACTGGCTGCCGTCGCTGATGAACAGATTAGCGATGTCGTGCGTTTGGCCGTAGCGGTTGCACACGCCGTCGCTGGCCTTGGCGCTCATGCGGCAAGTGCCCAGGTTGTGGGTCGATGGGTAGGGTGGTGTGCGGAAGGTCTTGATGGAACCAGCCGCCTGGTAAATGCGCTCGGCCTGGGTGAAGGCGTGGTTGCGCATGGCGATGTCGTTGTCGTGGTCGTCAAAGTGCACATTGGGCACGGGGTTGCCCCACTTGTCTTTGACGTTGGTGTTGAGCGTCACGCGGTTGGTTTCGCGCGGCATGTCCTCGCCCACCAGCCACATGCCGGCCAGGTTGGTGTAGTGGTCCATCCACCACGAGAAGTCAGCGCCCCAACCACCCGGGTTCAAGAACGCGGCCATGAAGGGCACGCCCAGCGACAGGGTTTCGAGCTCGTAACCACCGGCAAAACCACGCTTGGTGTTGTGGCCAGCCTCGTCACGCACAATGCCGGCCATGGTGGTGCCGCGGTACATGTGCACCGGGTCTTTGAAGGCGGCGTAGACCGAGCCGGTCATGTGGCGCATGTAGTTGCGACCCACCTGGCCCGAGGAGTTGGCCAGGCCGTCTTTGAACATGTTGGAGGCCGACATCAAGAGCAGGCGCGGGGTTTCGATCGAGTTACCCGCCACGCACACGATGCGGGCTTTTTGGCGCTGTTCTTTGCCGTCTTTGTCGAAGTACACCACCGCGTTGACCTTGCCTTGGGCGTTGTGCTCAATGCGGGTCACATGTGACTCGGGGCGAATCTCGAAGTTGCCGGTGGCTTCGGCTTTGGGCAACTCGGTGTAGAGCGTGCTCCACTTTGCGCCGCTCTTGCAGCCCTGGAAGCAAAAGCCCAGCTGCATGCAGCGGCCACGGCCGTCACGCGGCTGGCTGTTGATGGCCATGTTGCCTGTGTGCACTTCTTTGTAGCCCAGCTTGGTGGCCCCTGCGTGCATGACCTTGAAGTTGTTGTTGCCAGGCAGGCCGGGAATGCCGTTGGTGCGGGTCACGCCCATTTTGTTTTCGGCCTTGGCGTAGTAGGGCTCGAGGTCCTTGTACGTGATGGGCCAGTCCAGCAGGTTGGCGCCTTTGATCTCGCCATACACCGTGCGGGTGCGGAACTCGTGCTCCTGAAAACGCAGCGACGCGCCAGCCCAGTGGGTGGTGGTGCCGCCCACGGTTTTGCAAATCCAGGCGGGCAGGCCGGCGAAGTCTTTGGCCACGCGCCAGGTGCCTGAGGTGGTGCGGGGGTCGAGCCAAGCCAGCTGGCTGAAGGACTTCCACTCGTCGTTGATGAAGCTGGCCTGCGACTGGACCGCGCCAGCCTCCAGACAGACGACCTTGATGCCTTTTTGGCACAGCTCGTTGGCCAGGGTGCCGCCGCCGGCACCCGAGCCGATGATGACGACCACGCCGTCGTCGTTTTGGTCAAATTTAGCCATGTTGTGTGTTCTCCGTCTTCGGTGTTCTGTCGATCAGCCCATGTAGGGCGGGGGGCTGGCTTCTTTGCTGGGGGCAGGCAGCCACTTCAGGTCTTGGAAACCGCGGGTGATGTAGCCACCCTTTTCCCAGGCCGAGCCGGGGTAGCCGAACACGGCGTAGGCCATGTCGTTGTCGTACAGCGAGGTGATGCACTGGCCGCGCACGGTGTTGAAGAAGGCCTGGCCTTCCACCGCTTTGACCGCTTCGAGCTGGCGCGCCGCGCTGGCTTTGACAAAGCTGCCTTTGCAGAACTCGTTGAGGGCCACCACACCAGCGCTGATCATCGAGGCGCTGCCTGCGTTGCCAGCAGCTGCGGCGTCCAGGTCTTTGGCCAACAGGGCGTAGACCGCATCGGGGAGTTTTTTGTGGGGGTAAAGCACACGGCCCATGGCCATGAGGGTTTTGCCTTCGTCGGCGGTGAGCTTTTTGAGCTCCAGCGCCCACACCGGCGAGGGTGCCAGGGCGGCGAGCGCGGTGCCTGTGGCAATCGTGCCCATGAGGATGCCTGAACCCTTGAGGAAGTCGCGGCGGGCCAGGGGCAGGTCAAGCTTGGGCACCTCACCGGTGCCTTCGTCGCAAGAGCTGTCGATCTGGGCTTGCCCGAGGATCGGAATGATGCGCATGGTGGTCTCCAAAAAAATAAGCCATCTGCGTGTTTGCAGACTTGGAGCCAGTATTCCCACGCCCATGTGCTCTGGGGTGGTAGCGCGTTATTTACAAGGGAAAACCCCTGCGAACGACCGTTCGGCAGGGGTTTTTGTGGGGGCTTGATGGGGTGTGCAGCGAACTTAAAAGCTATGCTTTTGATAGCTGCTTAATCAAGCCTGACATGGTAAAAAGCCAGTTTTATTTCAGACCCATGTAGTTCAAAGGCACCCAGGTGTAGCGCTTGCCGTCCGCGGTTTTGACCAGGCGACCCAGGCCGGGGAAGGACACGTGGGTGACACCTACCAGGGTGCCGGTTTTGGCGGCGTCGGCAAAAGCCTGCTCACGTTGCGCGCGTGCGGCCTTGCTGTCGGTGTCAAAGGCAATGGTCACGCTCGGGTCGTTGAACTGCACCGCGGCCACGTGCATCAGGTCGCCCCAAAACGCGATTTTCTGGCCCTGGCTTTCAGCCACAAACACGGTGTGGCCGGGGGTATGGCCGTTGGCGGCCTGGGCGCGGATGCCGGGCAGCAGCTCGGTGTTGCCCTCAAAAGGCTTGAGCTTGCCGGCAGCCACATAGGGGTTGACCGAGGCCATCGCGCCTTGGAAGAAGCCCTTGTTGCCCTCGGGCGCAGCGTCCATATTGGCTTTGCTCAGCCAGAAGTCCACGTCTTTCTTGTCAATGTGCAAGGTGGCGTTGGGGAAGGCGCGCTGCTCGCCAGCCATCAGGCCGCCCACGTGGTCGGGGTGCATGTGGGTGACGAGCACCGCGTCCACCTGCTCGGGCTGGTAACCCGCGGCCTTGAGGTTGGCCAGCACATTGCCCAGGGTGGGGCCAAACAATTTGCCCGCACCGGTGTCGACCAGCACCAGCTTGCTGCCGGTGTTGATGAGGTAGGCGTTGACCGAGGTGTCCACCTCGTCGCCCAGGAAATTGGCTTTGAGTTGCTTGCTGTGCTGCTCGGCCTTGCCGTGCAGCAGTTTGGTGACGGGCAGCTTGACGGTGCCGTCGCCGATGGCGGTGATTTCAAAGTCGCCCAGCAGCACGCGGTGGTAGGCCGGCGCCTGGGTTTTGACCATGGGCGCTTCGGCGTGCGCGGCAGGCGCCAGTGTGGCGCCGCCCAGCAAGGCCAGAGCCAGCGACACGGACGTCGACACAGAAGACAAAGAGACAGCAGAGAAAGAGTGACGCATGGGTTTCCTAGAGATATAACAGGCCAATCGACCAGCCAAACATGGTAGTTTTATTCGCGCACTTATGGGATGAATTTTTTGATGCGCCTGCGCCCCAAGGTCTGGAAGGGTCGGTATCTTGTTACTTAATTGGTAACAAATATCGTGTATAAATGGAAACTTAATTACACAGGAGCCATGCATGACCACCCGCGCCACCAAGATTGTTGCCACCCTCGGACCAGCGTCCAGCGAGCCCGCGCTGCTGGAGCAAATGATCCGCGCCGGGGTGAACATGGTGCGTTTGAACTTCAGCCACGGCAAGGCGCAAGACCACATCGACCGCGCTGAGATGGTGCGCGCTGCGGCCAAGCGTGCCGGCTGCGAGGTGGCGATCATGGCCGACCTGCAAGGCCCGAAGATCCGCGTGGGCAAGTTCGCCAACACCCGGGTGCAGCTGCAAACCGGCCAGGCTTTTGTGCTGGACGCTAGCCGCACCGAGCTGGGCGACGAGACCGCGGTGGGCCTGGATTACAAAGACCTGCCGCGCGATGTGAAGGCGGGCGACACGCTGCTGCTCAACGACGGCCTGATCACCATGGACGTGACCAAGGTGGTGGGCGAAGCGGTGCACGCGGTGGTGACCATGGGCGGTGAGCTCTCCAACAACAAGGGCATCAACAAAAAGGGCGGTGGCCTGACCGCCCCGGCCCTGACCGCCAAAGACATGGAGGACATCAAAACCGCCATGAGTTTCCAGGCCGAGTACGTGGCGGTGAGCTTCCCGCAAAACGCCACCGACATGGAAATGGCCCGCCAGCTGTGCAATGTGGCCGCGGCCGAGTTCAACCACAAGCCCGCGCTGATCGCCAAGATTGAGCGCGCCGAGGCGATTCCCCGCCTGGAAGAAATTTTGCGCGCCAGCGACGGCATCATGGTCGCGCGGGGCGACCTGGCCATTGAGGTGGGCAACGCCGCGGTGCCCGCCCTGCAAAAGCGCATGATCAAACTCGCGCAGCAGATGGACAAAACCGTGATCACCGCCACCCACATGATGGAGTCGATGATCAACAACCCCATCCCAACCCGCGCTGAGGTGAGCGATGTGGCCAACGCGGTGCTCGACGGGACGGATGCGGTGATGACCTCGGCCGAAACGGCTGCGGGCAAGTTCCCGCTGGAAACCGTGATCGAGATGGCCAACATTTGTTTGGCCGCTGAATCCGCCGAAACCGTGGAGCTCGACGCCGACTTCACTGGCAAAACCTTCTCGCGCATCGACCAGTCCATCGCCATGGGCGCGCTGTTCACTGCTTACCACCTGGGCGCCAAAGCCATTGTGGCCATGACCGAAAGCGGCTCGACCGCGCTGTGGATGAGCCGCCACCGCATCCACATTCCCATCTACGCGCTCACCCCCAAAGTGAACTCGCAGCGCAAGATGACGCTCTACCGCAACGTGACGCCCTTGCTGATGGACACCAGCGCCGACCGCGACACCGCGCTGGCCGACGCCGAGCGCCACCTGATCAAAAAAGGCATTGTGCAAAAGGGCGATATTTACGTGATCACCTGCGGCGAGCCCATGGGCTGGCCCGGTGGCACCAACATGCTCAAGATCTGCCGGGTCGAATAAGCTACTTTGTCAGCCCGGGGCCAGGTGGGTCGCATTAAAATCGCGGTTTGGTTAAAAGTTACCAAGCAGTTACCAACTACCCACCAAGGACCCCACCATGGCACTCGTTTCGATGCGCGAGCTGCTGGACCACGCCGCCATCCACGGCTACGGCATTCCAGCTTTCAATGTGAACAACCTCGAGCAGGTGCAAGCCGTGATGGCCGCGGCCGACGCCGTGGGCGCCCCGGTCATCTTGCAAGCCAGCGCCGGTGCGCGCAAGTACGCTGGTGAGCCTTTCATCAAGCACCTGATTCAGGCCGCGTGCGAGGCCTACCCCCACATTCCTTTGGTGATGCACCAAGACCACGGCACCAGCCCCAAGGTGTGTGAGGGCGCGATTTCTCTGGGCTTTGGCTCGGTGATGATGGACGGCTCTTTGAAAGAAGATGGCAAAACCCCCGCTGACTTTGCCTACAACGTGGACGTGACCCGCCGCGTGGTGGACATGGCCCACAAAGTGGGTGTGACGGTGGAGGGCGAGCTGGGCTGCCTGGGCAACCTGGAAACCGGCGAAGCCGGCGAAGAAGACGGCATTGGCGCCGAGGGCAAACTCGACCACAGCCAAATGCTGACCGACCCCGAGGAAGCCGCGCAGTTCGTCAAAGCCACGCAGCTCGACGCCCTGGCCATCGCGATTGGCACCAGCCACGGCGCGTACAAGTTCAGCCGCCCGCCCACAGGCGACATCTTGGCGATTTCGCGCGTGAAAGAAATCAACAAGCGCATCCCCAACACCCACCTGGTGATGCACGGCTCCAGCAGCGTGCCGCAAGACCTGCTGGCCATCATCAACCAGTACGGCGGCAAGATGAAGCAGACCTACGGCGTGCCGGTGGCTGAGATTCAAGAAGCCATCAAGTTCGGCGTGCGCAAGATCAACATCGACACCGACATCCGCCTGGCCATGACCGGTGCGGTGCGCAAGTTCCTGGCTGAGAACCCCGAGAAGTTCGACGCCCGCGAGTGGCTCAAGCCCGCGCGCGAAGCCGCCATGCAAATCTGCAAGCAGCGCTACTTGGAATTCGGTTGCGAAGGCCAGGGCGCCAAGATCAAGGGCGAGAGCCTGCAGGTGGTGGCCGCGAAATACGCCAAAGGCGAGTTGGCCCAAGTGGTGAACTGAGGCTGGTTTGAGGACGCTGTTTCAGCAGTCCTTGCAACTCCCCTGAAAAAGCGCGGTTCATCCGCGCTTTTTTTTATCTGCTGCACGACAAGATCAGGTGTGTCCAGAAAAGCCTGAACTGCTGTGCCCTGTCTTTGCCTGCTTCACCGTCGTGCCCTTTGCGCCCTCGCGTTTTTGCTGCTGGCGGTGTTGCCCGCGCGCGCGGCCATTTACGCCTCAAGCACCAGCAACATCGCGGCCAACACGGTCACGCTCAACGCCACCATCAGTGGCTCGCTACTCACGGTTGACAACTTTTATTTCCAGATCGGCCCGACCCCCAGCTACGGGCGCAATATTTCTGCCGCGTCCACGTTTTTGCTCGCGGGTTTGTTCGGTTACTTCGGGGTGAACACCCATGTGGCGGCCTTGAGTTGCGGCACCACCTACCACTGGCGGGTGGTGCAAAACAATTACCTGCTGGGTCTCATTTACACCGGCAGCACCTACGGGCCTAACCAAAGCTTCACCACCGCGGCATGTGCGCCGGTGGTCACTGCGCCCGGTGCGTTTGCGGTGTTTGAAGGCATGGTGAGCAACAGCGCGGCAGCCACGTCGACCAACCGCGTCATCCAAACTCGGGTGGCGGGCAGCAGCGGGTCTTTGTGCAGCAGCGGCGGGGCTTGTGGCTTGAAGGTGGCGGCCATGAACAATGGCAGCATCAACACCAGCTTCAGCGGTACGGTCACCGCCAGCCTGGAGGCTTGCACGAACGTGAACCGCAGCAACGGGGTTGCGTGTGGCGGCAGCTGGGCCGGCATTGCTGGCACGGCACAAACTGTGGCTGTGGCCGCGGGTGTGGGCTCGTTCAATTTCCCGGCGGTGGCCGATGTGTACGAGGTGGTGCGCGTCAAGGTGGTGTCCACCAGCCCAGCGCTCACCGCGTATGCCGAAGACTACTTTGCCATTCGCCCGGCATCGTTGGTGTTGTCAGCCACCGATGCGACGGCCAGCAGCGCGGGCAGCACGCGCTCGCTCACCACCGCGCTCAACACGCACAAAGCCGGTCAGCCTTTCAGCATGGGTGCGCAGGCGCTCACCGCCACCGGTGCCGCTGCCAGCCGCTACCCGGGCACCGCACCTGGGCCGGTGCTGCAAAGCCTCGCCACCTTGTTGCCCGCCGGCGGTGTGAACGGCAGTTTGAGTTTGGGAGCGTGGTCTGGCAGTGCAGGCACGGTCACCAGCATTGCCAATTACGACGAGGTGGGCACCTTCAGCCTCACCCTGCAAGACCAAAATTTTGCGGATGTGGACGCGGCCGACACGCCCGCTGCGCAACGTTATTTTTCGGGCTCTTTGGCGCAAGTGGGCCGCTTCACGCCCGACCACTTTGTGACCGAACTCACACCCGCTTGCCCTGCTGGTGGCTTCACCTATTCGGGCCAGCCCTTGGTGGTGAAGGTCACCGCGCAAAACGCGGCGCTAGCCACCACCCGCAACTACAGTGGCAGCCAGGCTTTTCCGCACACCCTCAGCGTGGCCTCTGCCGTGCCTGCGCCTGCAAGTGGCGGAAGCCTCACCAACACATCCATATCTGCTATCAAATTTGAAGCGGGCGTGGCTACCAGCAGTTCACCCACTTACACCTTCAACCAAGCCACCACCGCACCCACCACCCTCACCGTGCGCAGCACCGATGCGGATGGCATCAGCTCGAGTGGTTTTGAGGGCAGCACCCAAATTCGCAGTGGGCGCTTGAGCATGAGCAATGCCTTTGGTTCGGAGATGCTGGCCCTGCCACTGAATGTGCGCATAGAAACCTATGACAGGGGCTGGACTATCAACACCGCCGACACCTGCACCTCACTGAATGCCGCCAACTTTGCGTGGGTTGTAGGACCATCAAGCAACAACAAAGGGTGGCAAGCCTGTGAATCGGCGCTGAGCCTCAGTGGTGCCTCGCCCAATTTCAGCGCCGTCATCAGCGCGCCGGGTGCGGGCAATCAGGGTTGGGCCGATGTCACGCTCTTGCTGGGCAACAGCGGCACCGGTGGGGCTTGCACCAGCGTGAATGCTGGCTCCGGCTACAGCCGCCCTGCCGTGCCGGCCATGCAGCCCTGGCTGCAATACAACTGGCGTGGCAGCGTGGGCAACCCGAGTGCGCGGGTGACCTTTGGCAAATACAACAGCCGCTTGATCGACATGCGCGAGAACTTCTGAGCGTCCCGGGGCCCATCTCAGGGCCGATCTCAGGGCAACACTTGGGCTTTGGCAAAATAGAGGGTTCTGCGGTCATCAGGCCGCCTCGCCACAACCGTGGCCTCACTTCAAGCCTGCACCATGAGCCAAGCCCTGCACACCTCTGCCCTGACTTCTTTGCCCCTGCTGGCGCGCGGCAAGGTGCGCGACAACTACGCCGTGGGTGAGGACCGCATTTTGATGGTGGCCTCCGACCGCATCAGCGCGTTTGACGTGATCATGGGCGAGCCCATTCCCGGCAAGGGCGAGTTGCTCACCCAAATGGCGCTGTTTTGGTTTGGCAAGCTCGGCCACATCTGCCCCAACCACCTCACCGGCGATGCGCCTGAGAGTGCGGTGTCTGCCGCTGAAGCACCGTTGGTGCGCGGCCGCTCCATGCTCGTCAAACGCCTCAAGCCCATCCCGGTTGAAGCCGTGGTGCGCGGCTACCTGGCGGGCTCCGGCTGGGCCGAGTACCAGCACAACCAACAGGTGTGCGGCGTGCCGCTGCCTGCGGGTTTGAAGAACGCGTCCAAGCTGCCCGAGCCGATTTACACGCCCGCGGCCAAAGCCGAGATGGGCGAGCACGACGAGAACATCACCTTCGAGCGCACGGTCGAGATGATTGGCCAAGACCTGGCCACCCGCATCCGCGATTTGTCGATCGCGATTTACAAAGCCGCCGCCGAGATCGCGCTGACCAAAGGCATCATCATTGCCGACACCAAGTTTGAATTTGGTTTGGACAAAGACGGCGCCCTGGTGCTGATGGACGAGGTGCTGACCCCCGATTCATCGCGCTACTGGCCGGTCGAAGGCTATGCTGAAGGCCGCAACCCACCGAGCTTTGATAAGCAGTTTTTGCGCGACTGGCTGGAGTCCGCCACGCTCAACGGCCAGCCCTGGGGCAAGACCGCGCCTGCACCCACCTTGCCCGCGGATGTGATTGCCAACACCTCGGCCAAGTACCAAGAAGCCTTCACCCGCTTGACCACCTGAAGGGCATCAGCCCACGCCGGTGAGCGCGGCTTCAAGCACCAGCGCGGCTTCCGGGAAGTCATAATTTTGTAGCAGCTCAGCCGCATGGCGTGTGGCTTGCGGCCAGTTTTTCTCTAAAACCTCGCGGTGCTCTTGCAGCAGCTCCATGGCGCTGGCATCGCTTTCGCGGGCCAGGGCGGCGATCTGTCGCAAGAGGTGGCGCGCATCGGGCGCGTTCACGGTGTTCACGGCAGGGGCGTTGCTGGGGTAGGGCACCACCACCTCATCAAGCGCTTGGAGCAGCGGGCACAACTGGGCCTGCAAGACCTGCGCGGCCACTTGAACCTCCACTTGGGTAGGGGCTGTGACTTGCAACAAGGTTTCGAGTTGCCCTGCCTGTTGTGCCAGAGGTGTGGCACCTAATGTGGCCGCCACGCCTTTGAGGGTGTGGGTCAAGCGCAAGGCCAAGGGGCCGTCGGCGCTGGCCAAAGCCGCGGCCAGTCGCTGGCCAAAATCACGCTCGGTTCGCGCAAACTGCGCCAGCAGCTTGAGGTACAAATCGCGCCGCAACACGTTGCGCACACCCATGGCGGTGTCCAAGCCCTCGATGCTTTGCAGCGCCACCCATTGGGCGTCGCTGGGGTCTGTGTTCTCGGGTAGGGGCGGTTCAGATGAACCCAACGACCCTGCTTGCCCTGCCCCTCTGGCCCAGCGCGCCAAGGCACGGCCCAGGGCTTGCGGGTCGATGGGTTTGGACAGGTGGTCGTTCATGCCGGCTTGCAAGCACTCTTCGGTGGCGCTGGGCATGGCATTGGCCGTCATGGCCAGCACGGGTAAATGCGCCAGCCCTGGCAAGGCGCGGATGCGGCGCGTGGCCTCCAGCCCGTCCATCACCGGCATTTGCATGTCCATGAGCACCAGATCAAAGTGATGCGGTGCCGACAGCAGGGCCACGGCCTGCGCGCCATCGGCCACCACAGTGACCACCGCCCCGAAGTCCTCTAGAATTTCCTGTGCCACCTGCTGGTTGATGGGGTTGTCTTCGGCCAGCAGCACCCGCACACCTGCACGCGGACCAGCCAATGCGGGGCCGATGGTCTCGCTGCCCTGCTGAAGTTCAGCCGCGCTGGCCACCTGCAGCCTTGCGGTGAACCAGAAGGTCGCGCCCTGCCCCGGGCTGCTGTGCACGCCCACATCGCCCTGCATGAGGCGGGCGAGTTGCTTGCTGATGGCCAGGCCCAAACCCGTGCCGCCAAAGCGTCGGGTGGTGGACGAGTCAGCCTGCTGAAAACTTTGGAACAAATGGTCTTGCGCTTCTTGGCTCAGGCCAACGCCGGTGTCGCGCACCGAAAACTTCAGGGTGATGAACTCGCCAGCTTGTGAGTGAGGCGTCACACCTTCGGCCAGGTCCACGCGAATCAGCACTTGCCCCGCTGCCGTGAACTTCACCGCGTTGTTGGCGTAGTTCACCAGCACCTGGCTCAAGCGCAGCACATCGCCACGCAGTTTGCGCGGCACGTTGGTGGCCACGACCACCTCCAGCCGCAAGCCCTTGTCGCGCGCTTTGTCGCCCACCAGGTCGGTCACGCGGGTCAACAAGTCTTCCAGCTGAAAAGCCACTTGCTCGATGACCATCTTGCCTGCCTCGATTTTCGAGATGTCCAGGATGTCGTTGATGATGCCCAGCAAATGTTGGCTGGCACCCTCAATTTTTTGCAGGTAGTCGCGCTGCTTAGGGTTGAGCGGCGTTTTTTGCACCAGGTGCGTCATGCCCATGATCGCGTTCATCGGCGTGCGGATTTCATGGCTCATGTTGGAGAGGAAATCCGACTTCATGCGCGCAGCCGACTCGGCCTGTTGCTTGGCCAAGGTCAGCAGTTCTTCGGCCCGCCAACGCGAGGAAATATCCGCCAGCCAGGCAAACGCGTAAATCACCTGCCCGTTGTCGTTTCGTACCTCGTTGAAGGTGACCAGGCAGGGCAGGCGGCCCAGCTCGGGGCGCATGAGCACCGCTTCGGTGGCGCCCGGTGCAAAGGCTGCGTTGTGTTGGGTGAACAGTTGCCTGAAGTGTTGACCGATCAACGCTTCGCGCGGTTGCCCCCACAGCTGCGCCATGGCCGCGTTGCAGTCGGTGATGCGGCCTTGGCTGTCAAGCTGCACAAAGCCTTGCGTGCTGGCCGCCAGGATGGCGTCGATGCGCTGACGCGCCGCGGCAAAGCGTGTGCTGATGTAGGTCAGCAGCAGGCACACGAAAATCAAGCCCAGCGAAATCCACACCACCCACGCGGCCACCACATCGGTAGACGCAGCGCCCTGGCTCAAGGAACCGTTTGCACCGGGCGACAGCGGCAAAAAATAAGCCGCTTCCATGGCGATGTAATGCATGGCCGTGATGGCCATGGCCAAGGTCGTGCCCGAGGCCAGCGACACCACAAACGGGTATTTCAAGGTGCGCCGCGCAGAGAGCGCATGGTTCAAGCGCAGGGCCACAAACGCGAACACGACTGCCAACAACACCGAGCAAACGAACAACACCGCCTCGTAGCGCACCGTGCCGTCAAACACCATGGCGGCCATGCCCGCGTAGTGCATCACACCAATGCCGCAGCCCAAAATCACAGCAGGCACCACAAAGCTTGTAGCGCTGCGGCTGCGGTGGCTGCGCCTTTGGTCGTTGAGGGCAACCACCGCGGCGGCCATGCCGGGCAGCATCGACAAGCCTGTGACCCAAGGCTGGTAGTCCACCCCGCAATCGAGCTTGAACGCCAGCATGCCCACAAAGTGCATGGCCCAAATGCCGGTGCCCATCACCAGGGCGATGAGCGGCAGCCACAAGCGGCGCGAGGCCACATCGCTCAAGCGACGTGACATCTCCATCGCGCACACGCTCGACACCCAGGCGATGAGCACAGAGGCGACGACCCACATCGGGTCGTACTGACCGATGTAGGGGCTGATCTGCAAGTCAGCCGAACTCAGGAAAAAACCATTCAACTCAGTGCAGCGTGGTGTCGGTGAACTGGCTCACCTCGGGCAGATGGGTCTTGAGCCATGGCGCATCCAACTGCAACGCTGCCAACACGTCTTGCGGCAAATCATCAATGGTTTGCTCGGGTGTTTTGTGCTCTTCAATGCCGATCTCGGCCAGCAGCGTGGCGATGTGCACGATGCCACCCAGCCGGCAAAACGGCTTGGTGGCCATCGGGTCGCAAGAGGTGGCCAAGGCACGCACGATCTCGGGCGGGAAATTCCAGCGTCGCGCCAGCTCGCTGGACACCTCGCCTTCAGTGAAGCCCAGAATTTGCGACTCGCGCTCCCAACGGCCACCCGGGTGGTGCGGCAAGCGTTCAATTTCAGCGATGTGGGCCGGGTCTTTCTGGCCGATGATGAGCTCGCCCAAGCGCGCCATGAAACCGGTGAGCCAGGCAATTTGCACATCGCAACCCAGGGTGCGCGCCAGCCATTGCGAATAGCCCGCGCAGGCCATGCTCTCGGTCCAGTACTCGCGCGGGTTCATGCCCGGAATCACCGGAAAGGTCTCGCTCACGCACGCGGCCAAGGCCAGGGTGCGCACCTGGTTCAAACCCACCATGGTGATGGCTTCATCGAGCGAGCCCACCGAGCGCGGCAGCGCAAAGCGCGCGCTGTTGGCCAGGCGCACCAGTTTGGCGGTCAGGGCCGGGTCTTTGGAAATGGCGCCGCGTACCCGCTCAAAAGGCACATCCTCGTCGTTGAGGGTGTGGATCAGGCTTTGCCCCACCTCGGGCACGGTGGGCAGTTTGATGTCTTGAAAAAAGGCGTTGAGTTGGGCCATGACACATGTTCTCCTTGGGGAGAATTTGTATCACGCAGGCCCGCGTTCGTGGTGAGAATCGCAGGGGGAACAGGGCATAAAAATACGCCCAAATCAGGGTTATTTGGCCTACAGAAATCGGCCCTGTTGCCGTGCCCCAAGCCCCGATGTGGTTGGGGCCCTGGCGCGCGCTTAGTTCAAGGCCATGCTCAAGCGGCGGCGGTAGGCCGAGATCATGGCCGACTGCTCGTCTTGCTCCACCGTGGCCAGGCCGGCCAGCTCAATGCCGCCTGCGGTCTTGTTGTCGGCTTGCGCAGCCTTCTTGGGCTTGGGCGGGGTGAGCAATTCCAGAATGGCCACAAAGGTTTTGCGCGGCGCTTGGTCGTCCCAGGCCTTGTCGCGCATGATGATTTCCAGCAGCTCATCGAGCGCGGCTTCCCACTGGCTGGTGGCCATGAGCACGCGGGCCTTGCCAAAGCGCGCCTCAAAGTCGCGTTTGTTCGCGGCAATGAGCTTGTCGAACTCTTCAGGTGGCAACTGACCGCGCGGGTCATTGAGCACAAATTCCATCGCGTTCAAAAACTGCTGCAAGGCTTCAAAACGCAGCGCCACCGGGATGCGCGCCATGGCCGGGGCCAGCGCAGCTGCGGCCTGGTCCAGCAAGCCCGCGCTGATGGCCAGCTTGACGAAATCAAAGCGCACATCGTCGTTGGCCGGGTCGGTGTGCAGGGCCTGGGCCAGGTGTTCCAGGGCGGTGTGCACATCGCCGCTTTGCAGGTGCTCTTGCGCGGCCTGGGCGGTGTCTTCGGCTTGCAAAGCGTCGTCGCTGGGCAGGTGCTTGGCCAAAAACTCGCGCAGTTTGCCCTCGGTGAGTGCGCCCATGAAGCCGTCCACCGGCTTGCCGTCCATCATCAGCACGCAGGTGGGGATGCTGCGGATGCCAAAGGCCTGGCTGAGCTCTTGCTGCTCGTCGGAGTTGATTTTGGCCAGCACAAAGCGGCCGTCCATCTCGGTTTCGAGCTTTTCCAGCACCGGGCTGAGCGACTTGCACGGGCCGCACCAGGGCGCCCAAAAGTCCACCAGCACGGGCACGGATTGCGAGGCGAGGATGACCTCGGTTTCAAAATTCTCGGTGGTGATGTCGATCATGTCTGGCGCTGTCCGGCAGGGTCTGGGCCGCCTCACTTGGGGGCGGCGGGGCAAAAAAGTAAAATCGGGCGATGAACACACTCATCGGCGTGGTCATGGGTTCCAACTCGGATTGGGACACCATGCAACAAGCAGTCCAGATTCTCCACCACTTTGGCATCCCCCACGAGGCCCGTGTGGTCTCAGCCCACCGCATGCCCGACGACATGTTTGACTACGCGCAAACCGCCGCGGGCCGTGGCCTCAAAGCCATCATCGCTGGCGCAGGGGGTGCAGCCCACCTGCCAGGCATGTTGGCAGCCAAAACCACGGTGCCGGTGCTGGGTGTGCCGGTGGCCAGCAAGCATTTGCAGGGCGTGGACTCGCTGCACAGCATCGTGCAAATGCCCAAGGGCATCCCGGTGGCCACCTTTGCCATCGGCCAAGCCGGTGCGGCCAACGCGGCCTTGTTTGCGGTGGCCATGCTGGCCAACAACGACCCGGCTTTGCGCACCAAGCTTGAGGCTTACCGCGCCGAGCAAACCCAAGTGGCCCGCGGCATGACGCTGCCGCCCGCGCTGTGAGCCGCTGATGAGTTTGCACACCCCGATCCTGCCCGGCACCACTGTCAACGGCCAACCTGCCACCCTGGGGGTGATGGGCGGCGGCCAGTTGGGCCGCATGTTTGTTCAAGCGGCCCAGCGCATGGGTTACTTCACCGCGGTGCTCGACCCCGATCCGGTCAGCCCCGCCGGCTTGATCAGCCACCACCATATCCAAACGCCTTACCTCGACGAGCAGGGACTGGCCCAGCTGATGCAACGCTGCGCGGCCATCACCACCGAGTTTGAGAACGTGCCTGCGCCTGCGCTGCACACCCTGGGCTCGCACCGCCCGGTGGCCCCTGCGGCTGACGCGGTGGCCATCGCGCAAGACCGCGCCAAAGAGAAGGCCCACTTCAAGCGTTGCGGTGTGGCGTGCGCGCCTTACGCGGTGATCGACACGCCCGAGCAACTGGCCGCGGTGACCGATGACTTGTTGCCCGGCATTTTGAAAACCGCGCGCATGGGCTACGACGGCAAAGGCCAGGTGCGTGTGCGCAACCGCGAAGAATTAGTGCAAGCCTGGGCCGACTTGAAGCAAGTGCCCTGCGTGCTGGAAAAAATGCTGCCCCTCAAGGCCGAGTGCTCGGTGATCGTGGCGCGCGGCTGGGACGGCCAGATGGTCAACCTGCCGGTGCAACGCAATTTGCACCGCGACGGCATCTTGGCGGTGACCGAGGTTTATGAAGGCAATTTGCCGCCAGCCCTTGCTCAGCAAGCGGTAGAAGCTACCAAATCCATAGCGGCTGGCTTGCAGTATGTGGGCGTGCTGTGCGTGGAATTTTTTGTGCTGCAAGACGACAGCCTGGTGGTCAACGAGATGGCCCCGCGCCCGCACAACAGCGGCCACTACAGCCAAGACGCGTGTGATGTGTCGCAGTTCGAGTTGCAAGTGCGCACCTTGGCTGGCCTGCCCTTGACGCAGCCACGCCAACACAGCCCGAGCCTGATGCTCAATTTGTTAGGTGATGTGTGGATCGCTGCGAATGGCAACCCGGCGTGGGCGCAAGTGCTCGCGCTGCCGGGCACGCATTTGCATTTGTACGGCAAGCTCGATGCCAAAGCCGGTCGCAAGATGGGCCACCTCAACATCACTGGCAGCTCGGTGGCGCAGGTGCGCGCCACGGCCTTGCAAGCTTGCGCGCTGCTGGGCTTGCCTGCGCTGGATTGATGCAGTTGCAGGCGTCTGCAAGCCTATGATTTTCTCGGCAGATGCGCCTGAATCGATAGCGCGTGCGGCTCAAACTCTGAAAGCTGGCGAGCTGTTGGGCTTGCCGACCGAGACGGTTTACGGCCTGGCCGCAGATGCGGGCAACGACGCAGCGGTCGCGAAAATCTTCGCGGCCAAAGGCCGACCGGCCGACCACCCTTTGATTGTTCATGTGGCGCAGATCAGCGATGCGGCTGACTTTGCTGCTGACATGCCTGCGTTTGCGCAGGCCCTCATGCAAGCCTTTTGGCCCGGGCCGCTGACCCTCATCGTGCCGCGCCGCTCAGGTGTGGCTGCGGCTGCCGCAGGCGGGCAAAACTCGGTGGGTTTGCGTTGCCCCTCACATCCGGTAGCGCAAGCGGTTTTGCGTGCGGCTAAGGCCTTGGGGGTGCCAGGTGTGGCCGCGCCCAGTGCGAATCAGTTCGGTCGCGTGAGCCCCACCACCGCGGCGCACGTGGCCGCCGAGTTCGGGCCTGAGCTGATGATCTTGGATGGCGGGGCATGCGCGGTTGGCATCGAGTCCACCATCGTGGACTGCACCCGCGGCGTGCCGGTGTTGCTACGCCCCGGGCAGATCAGCCGCGAGCAAATTCAAGCAGCGTGCGGCTTACAGGTGCTCTCAAAAGATGAGCAATTACCTCAAATTTCACAAGGGCTAGAGGCGGTCAAAGCACTGAACACAGCAGCACCCCGCGCCTCCGGCACGCTCGAGTCGCACTACGCCCCACGCGCCAAAGTTCGTTTGCTCAGTGCCCAAGATTTGCAAGCCCAACTGGCCAGCACCCAGCTCACGCACTTGGCGCTCTACACCCGCATTGCGTTGACGTCCAAACCCGGTGTCGCGCTGCACACCCGCCGGATGCCTTTGAGAGCCGATGCTTGCGCGCATGAGCTCTTTGCGGTGCTGCGTGCCTTGGACGAAACCGGCGCGTCAGAGATTTGGGTGGAAACACCCCCCAGCGGCACCGAGTGGGAAGGCGTGCTGGACCGCCTCACGCGCGCCGCAGCTTGAGCTTGATATGCGCCAAGCAGCCCCCAACTGAAAGGCGTAAGATCAAATCCATGCAACGCTGGTTCCTCATCCTCATGCTCGTCCTGCTGCCACTGCGCGGCTGGTCGGCGCAGCTCATGGGGGTGCAAATGGGCGCGATGCAGATGGCCAGTGCACAAACGGTTGCCGGATCTATGGCCTCACATGCCAACATGAGCGCCGCAGACATGCCCGCAGATTGCCCCATGCACCTGGCATCCATAACGTCTTCACCAACGCCACCAGCGTCAGACGCACAGTCCTCTGTTGCTGACAGCAACCACCCTACCTGCCAAGCCTGCCAGTTGTGCATGCCTTTGGCGCTGTTGGCCAGTGAGCCTTTGAACCTGGGCGGTCAGCACAGCCCCTTGCCACTGCCGCAAGCTCAGATGCGTTTTGTCAGCGCCGAGTTGCCCCAGGTGGCCAAACCACCCATTCTCTGAGACCTCCCACCCCAGGTGCGTCCAAAAAAGGCGCTTGACGTGATGACCTGCGCTCCAAGGCGCGGGTTGTCGGTGTTGAACGATTCAGGAGAAATTCATGTGGCATTCAAATTCGCGCTTGTTGGCGCTGGTTAAGTTGTTGGCCTTGTCTGCGGGCTTGATGGTGTCGGTGGCGCATGCCGGCCCGCCGTGGATTGCTGCGAAGGTGGTCAAGGTGGAAGCCGACAAGTCCCGTGTGGTGCTGGACCATCAGCGCATTGAGCTGGTGAAGATGGACGCCATGACCATGCCCTTCAAGGTCTTGCCGGGTGTGAAGTTGGACGGCTTCAAGCCTGGTGACAAAGTGCGCTTCATGGTCGAGCTTAAAAACGACCATTTGGTGATTGACGCGATGGAGTTGGCCAAATGAGGTCGTGGCGGTTCACGCTGCGGGCAACGGGTGCTTGGGTTTTAACAGCGCTCAGCATGGCTGCTGCAAATGCGGCCCCCATGGGCTTCAAAGACAGCTGGATGGTGATGGCCGATCACAGCGCAAGCTGGCAAGACATCTCCGCCAACTACGCGCTCACCCCGCGATGGGCGGTGGGGGCGGCCAGCACCTTCATGCGCTCGGACGACAAAGCCGTTTCGCGCACATTGACCGAGGCCACCGCGACTCACTTGGCCAAGCGCTGGAACCTTCCTGAGGCGCAAGCGAATGTGTGGTTGCTTGGCGGTGTGGGCAGTGTGAGCGGCAATGACTTCAGCGGCAGCCGCACCATGGTCACGCCAGGCTTTCAGCTGGACTATGAAACCACGCGCATCTACAGCGCCATGACCGCGCGCTTTAACCGCGCCGATGGCCTGAACCACGACACCCTGTCGCTACGCGCCGGGTTTTCTTTTTACGAGGCCGACTACGACGAGCCGCAGCCTTGGTTCATTGTGGAGGCGCGCCGCATGAACGGCTTGAGTGACGCGACCGAGGTCACGCCCATGCTGCGCATCATCCACAAACGCTATTTTCTTGAGCTCGGTGTGAACCAGAAAAACGAAGTTCGCACCAACCTCATGCTCAATTTTTAAGGTTTCATCATGAAAAAATTATTCGCTTTCACAAGCCTGGCGCTGGCCTTGCTGAGCCCCTTGCACGCGTGGGCTGCCACCAGCATCAAGGCCACGGTCAACGGCATGGTCTGTGCGTTTTGCGCGCAAGGCATTGAAAAACGCCTGAGCCAACTGGGCGCGGTGCAAACCGTGTTTGTGGACCTGAAACGTAAAACCGTGGCGGTGCAAATCAAAGACGGCCAGACCCTGGACGAGAGCACCATCGCCCATGAAATCACCGAGGCCGGTTACGACGTGGTCAAACTTGAGCGCGTGAGTCAGTCGGTGGCTGACATCAAAGCGCAGCTCAAAAAATGACGGACGCCCCTGAAGATTTGACCCAGCCGATGGCCACGGGCTTTTGGGCCTCGGTGCTGAGCCTGTTTGCCAGCTCCAGCACCTTGATTTGTTGCGCCTTGCCCGCGCTCCTGGTGGCGCTGGGTGCGGGTGCCGTGCTCTCGAGTTTGGTGGCGGTGTTCCCGCAGCTGGTGTGGGTGAGTGAGCACAAAGAGGTGGTGTTTGTGTTGGCTGGCCTCATGCTCAGCGCCAGTGGGGTGCTGCAATGGCGCAACCGCAACGCGCCTTGCCCCATCGACCCTGCGCTGCGCGATGCTTGCCTGCGCACCCGCACATGGTCAGCGCGGGTTTATGGCGTCAGCGTGCTGCTGTACCTGGTGGGCGGCTGGTTTGCGTTTGTCGCGCCGTGGTTGGCCGAATGATGTTTTAACCAAACCTCAACTTCATCACCAAAATCGCCAAGGCCAGCACCAAGGTGACGGCGTTGGCGATGATGACCGGCCAGGCCCCGATCAGAACACCGTAGACGAGCCACAGCGCCACGCCCAGCGTGAATGCGGTGTACATGCCCAGCGAGATGCCGCTCACATCACGCGTCTTGAAGGTCTTCACCGCCTGCGGCACAAAGCTCAGGGTGGTGAGGGCTGCGGCCACGCTGCCGATGGTGTCGATCCCATTCATCAGTCTTTGGCCGTCCAGCTCACCAGCGCGTCAATGGCGCTGCGAGCCGCGTTGGCATTGGGGTGGTTGATCATGGCCACCAGCACATAGCGCTTGCCGCTTTGTGCATGCACGATGCCGCCCACACTCACCACATCGCGCAGGCTGCCACTTTTCAAATGCGCGCTGCCCGGGCTCACCTGCATGCGTTTGAGCGTGCCGTCCACCCCGCTGATGGGCAGCGAGGCGAACCAGTCCGGCATGGCCGAACTCTTCCAACCGTAGTGCAGCAAACGACCCAGTGCTTGCGCGCTGATGCGCTCCTGGCGAGACAGGCCCGAGCCGTTGTCTAAGAGCGGTGCGTCCTCCCCCAAACGGTTGCGCCACCAGGTGTTCACCACCTCGCGCGAAGCCGCAAAGTTAGCCGGTGTTTTGCCCAGGCTCAGCGTTAAAAACAGCTGCTGCGCCATCACGTTGTTGCTGTATTTGTTGATGTCCCGAATCACCTCAGCCAATGGTGGCGAGGTGATTTCAAACGTGGGCAGCAGACCTTCGGGCACACGGCCGTCACGCACCTGACCACTGAGCTGCCCGCCCATGCCGCGCCACAAGCCTTCGATGGTGCGCGCTGCAAAACTGGACGGGTCAGGGTAAGCCACTGGCCAGACTTTCTCGCCGCAGCCTGCGGGGTAGCGACCGGCAAAGCGGATGGCTTGTGCGGAAAAATCAGCTTTCAAAGCTGCGCGGTAATCGTCGCATTCAGCAGCCTGCGCGCGGTTGATGTTGTTGCGAACAGGCTCACCCAAAGCCACGGTGCTGTTGACTTGCACGCCTGCCAACGGTGGGTCAAGCTGCACACGCGCTAAGCCTTGCGCGCGGTCGGGGCTGAAGGTCAGCACCATGGATTTGTAGTTGACCAAGAGCGCATCGGGCGTGGCGTTGTAGGGGCGTAGCCGCTCGCCATCAAAGTCGCCCGGGTCGGCGGCCGGCACGTCAAAGGCGCTGCGGTCCAGCACGATGTCGCCGTTGATGCGCTCGATGCCCAGGCCACGCAACCGGCGCAGAAGCAGCCACACCCGCTCCATCACCAGCTTGGGGTCGCCCAGGCCTTGAATGATCACGTGACCTTGCAGCGTGCCCTCGCGCACCTGGCCCTGCAGATAGACGGGCGTGGCCCAGGTGTAGGTCGGCCCCAGCAGCTCCAGCGCAGCCAGGGTGGTCACCAGCTTCATGACCGAGGCGGGATTGCGCGGCTCTTTGCTCAGGTGGTTCAGGCGCGGGCTATTGGTGTTGTTCGTGGGCTGTGGGGTACTTTGCGCATCCATCACCCACACACTCATGGCCTCAGGCGGCACCTGCGCGCGTTGCAGCGCGCTCATCACCTCTTTGGGCAGGGGCTGTGCCCAGGCGCTGGAGGCGCACACACCTGAGCCGACCAGCATCACACCGGCGATGAATTGCATCAGCTTCAACGGCGCCACAGTGACCGACAAAAAGGGGTTCATGCCGAGCATGCTAATTGAAATGCACCGCGCCCAAGTCAGCGCCTGCATGTGCAGCCAACGATAATGTGAGGATGTTGTTCAAGACCCGCCCGTCCCCACGCGCCATCGGCCTGACTTCCGCCGTCATCACCGTGGCCATTTGGGCGGCGTTCATCGTGATTGCGCGGGCCTCGGCCAAAGGGGCGCTCAACCCGTTTGACATCGCGTTCGCCCGCATCATCGGCGCCAGCTTGGTGCTGATTCCGTTGGCCGCGTGGTGGATGAAGCAAGCCGCGCGCGTCAACGCGGAGCAAAGTTCTTCCTTCTTTGGCCTCTCGCCTTTGAACTTGCGCATCACCGCGCTGTGCGGCATGTTTGGCGGGTTTTTGTACGCGTGTTTGTCGTACTCGGGCTTCTTTTACGCACCGGCCGCGCACGCCTCGGTGCTCATGCCGGGCAGCTTGCCGCTGTGGACCACGATCTTGGCTTTTTTCATCCTCAAAGACCGGCCCTCTGGCCAGCGCGTGCTGGGCCTGGCTTTCATTGTGTTGGGCGATGCCTTGGTGGGTGGCAGCAGTTTGCTCAAAGCTTTTGAGGGCGGTGAGGTGTGGAAGGGCGACCTGCTGTTCATGAGCGCTGCCGTGTGCTGGTCGGCTTACAGCGTGTTGGTGCGCCGCTTTGCTTTAGAGGCGGTGCGCGCCACTGCGGCCATCACCGTGTTTGCTTTGTTCACCTATGTGCCGCTGTACGGCGTGTTACTGGCAGTGGGTGCCATGCAAACCCAATTGGGCAGCGCACCCTGGGGGCAAATTGTGTTTCAGGCGCTGTTCCAGGGCGTGGGCTCGGTGGTGATTTCGGGCATCACGTTCACGCAAATGATCCGTTACTACGGCCCGGTGCGCTCCACCATGATCACCGCGCTGGTGCCCGGTTTGTCTGCGCTGGGTGCGGTGGTGTTTTTGGGCGAGCCTTTGGGTTGGCACTTGCTCTTGGGCTTGGTCTGTGTGACGGTGGGTATTTTGTTTGGGGTGCAGCGCAGCGCCCTCAAACCCGCCCTGGCGGTGAAGGCTTGAGATGGTGAACGACTTGACGCCGATGGCTGTGCTGGCGCTGGACACCAGCACCGAGCAGATGTCGATTGCCGTGCAGCGTGGCGCACAGCTGTGGTCGTGGGAAGGGCCGGGCGGCGCGCAGTCCTCCGCACATTTGATCCCGGCCATTGAGGGCCTGATGGCTCAGGCAGGTTTGGCGTATGCCGACTTGGCCTGCATCGCGTTTGGTCAAGGCCCAGGCTCGTTCACGGGTTTACGCACCGCGTGCTCGGTGGCGCAAGGCTTGGGCTTTGCTGCGGGTGTGCCCCTCTTGCCGGTGGATTCGCTCATGGCCACAGCGCAAGCGGCACGTCAGGCGCATGCAGACCAAATTGATGAGCCTTTGCGCGTGTTGGCCTTGCTCGATGCGCGCATGGACGAGGTGTACGCCGCCCCTTTCAGTTACATGCCGGCTAACCATGGCCAGGGTGTTTGGCATGCGGATGCCGAGGCCGTCTTGTGCAAGCCCGAGGCACTGGCCGCAGCATTCACACAGCCTCTTCAAGCCTTGTGCGGCAACGCGTTTGCGGCTTACGGCGAACGCCTGCCTTGGCCTGAACTGCCGCGCTGGACGGCCCTGCCCACCGCGCAAGCCATGTTGGCCTTGGTGCCCACGCTCCTGGCGCAAGGTTTGGCGGTGCCCGCTGAGGCGGCCATGCCGCGTTACATCCGCAACAAAGTGGCACAGACTACAGCTGAGCGCGAGGCGCTCAAGCGGTCGGCTTGAGGTGCCGCGTGGCTCAAGCTGCAATGTCCATCACCCCCGAGGGGATCGAGGTGCGTCTGGAGGTCATGACGCCGGACCACCTCAATGAGGTGCTCAAGATCGAGCAACATACCTACCCGCACCCCTGGAGCCGTGGCAATTTTGCCGATGCCCTGCGCGCCGGCTACCCGGGCCAGTTGCTCATGGCCGGCGACGAGATCTTGGGCTACATGGTGGCCATGCGCGGGTTTGAAGAGGTGCATTTGCTCAACATCACCGTGGCGCCCGCCTACCAGGGCCAGGGCTGGGGCCGTTTGATGCTCGAGGCCTTGGCCATCTGGTCGCGCGGACAAGGCGCCAACACCCTGTGGCTGGAGGTGCGCCAGAGCAACGCCCGCGCCATTCGTGTGTACGAGGCCCATGGCTTTCACCGCGTGGGCCTGCGCCGCGGTTACTACCCCAACGGGCACGGCCAACGCGAAGACGCGGTGGTGATGAGCCTTCAACTTAGCGCAAGCCCAAGCAAGTCGGCCTCGGTCACAATCACCCCATGAGCATGAACTTGGATGCGCGCCAACGCGCGATGCTGCTGGAGATGGGGGTGCGGGTATGGCAACCGCAGGCTCCTGTGCACCCGCAACTGCAGCATCAAGACCAGCCTCAAGTTCTTGACGATGCGCAACAAGCTGATGTCGCTTTGATGGGGGATACGCCACCCGCTGCCGCGCCTGCAGCATCGCCAGTGCTCAGACCAGGTGTGGTACCGCCTCAAACCACACCGGCGTCTGTAGAAATGACCACCTCGGCCCAGAGCATCACGGTCAACCCTGCCATCGCAACGCTGGACTGGGATGGTCTCCAAACCGCGGTGTCGGCTTGCCAGGCTTGTGGCTTGTGCAAGTCGCGACAGCACACCGTGTTTGGCACCGGTGCTGCACCTGCGCGTTGGTTGATCGTGGGCGAAGCCCCGGGCGAGCAAGAAGATTCACAAGGCCAGCCCTTTGTGGGGTCGGCCGGGCAGTTGCTCGACAACATGCTCAAAGCGGTGGGCTTGAGCCGCGGGGGTGATGTGTTCATCACCAATGTGCTCAAGTGCCGCCCACCCGCCAACCGCAACCCACAGCCTGAAGAGATGGCGCAGTGCGCGCCCTTCCTGCAGCGGCAAATTGAGTTGGTGCAACCTTCCGTTATCTTGGCCTTGGGCCGTTTTGCCGCGCAAAGCTTGTTGCACAGCAGCCTGCCCGATGTGGCTGCCACGCCCTTGGGCAAATTGCGCGGGCAAGTGCACAGCTATCAAAGTAATAGCGTCAACGGCATCACCCGGATTCCGGTGGTGGTGAGCTACCACCCCGCTTACCTCTTGCGCGCACCTGCTGACAAAGCCAAAGCCTGGGTAGACCTGTGCCTGGCCCTGGCCACCGCGCCGCATCTGTCTGCAGCGCCCAACACATAAGACATTGACCATGACTAAATTCCCTCGCTTCCTCATCACCATCGTGCTGGTGTTGGTGCTCGCCCCGATGGTGTGGACCTGGCTGGCCTTGAACTGGTCGTATGCCGATGGCGAGCGCGCCGGTTATGTGCAAAAGCTCTCGCGAAAAGGCTGGTTGTGCAAAACCTGGGAGGGCGAGATGGCCATGGTCACCATGCCTGGCGCGATTCCCGACAAGTTTGAGTTCACCGTGCGTGACGATGCGGTGGCCGCCAAAATCAACCAGCTGGCCGGCAAGCGCGTGGTGCTGATGTACGCGCAGCACAAGCTCTTGCCCACCTCCTGCACCGGCGAGACCGAATACTTTGTGAGCGACATCCGCGAAGTCGAACCGCTGCCTGCGGTGGCCGCACCGGGCATTGCCGCGGAGCCTGCAGCACCCGCTGCGCCAGCTGATGCACCTGCCAAGCCTTGAGTGAACGCGATGGCTACCAGCAATAAAACAAACAACAAAGCAAGCAAGAAGACAAGCCAGCCAGCTGGCAAGAAAGCTGGTGTGGTAGCTGCGAAAAAGATAGCAAAGCCCATACCTGTGAAAAAGGTGGCTGTAAAGAAGGTAGCGGTACAGAAGGCGCCCAGCATCACCAGCCCGGCGTTCAAGTTGGTGGACGAGCCTGGGCACCTGTTGCGCCGCGCGCAGCAGATCGCGGTGGCCAAGTTTCATGAGGTGCATGGCCGTCATGTCACGCCCATCCAGTACGCGATTTTGCGCACCCTGGCGCAAAACCCCGGCATCGACCAAGTGACGTTGGCACAACTGATCGCGCTGGACACCTCCACCACCGCCGACACCGCCACCCGCTTGGAAGCCAAGGGCTGGGTGCACCGCGAGGTGCTGCCGCGCCGCCAGCGCAGCCTGTCCTTAACCGCGCAAGGCCAAGCGATTTTGGCCGAGCTCACCCCCGGGGCCGAGCGCATGCAAGACGCGCTGATGAGCCACTTCAAACCCACGGAGCAACAAGAGTTTTTGCGCCTGCTGCGCACCTTCGTGAACCTGCACGACCAGTCGGTTTAGTGGCTGGTGCGTGTTTTCACGTGCTTGCATTTGGCCAGTCATTCCGTACAATGAATCACATTCCGCATACGGACTGACCACGCCCGGTCGCCAGCCCCAACCCCTGCAAGGACACTGCCATGTCACCAGTCAACGTCGCCCCCATCGCTTTGCCCCAGCGCGCTGCCACCTTCCCCAAGAACGCCTGGTACGTGGCCTGTACCGCTGATGAAATCGACGCCAAGCCCCTGGGCCGCCAGATCTGCGGCATCCACATGGTGTTCTACCGCGGCGTGAACAACCAAGTGGCTGCGCTGGACGACTTCTGCCCGCACCGCGGCGCGCCGCTCTCTTTAGGCAAGGTGTGCGAGGGCAAATTGGTCTGCGGCTACCACGGCCTGGAGATGGGTTGCGACGGCAAAACCGTGGCCATGCCCGGGCAACGTGTGGGCGGTTTTCCGACGATCACCAGCTATGCAGTGGAAGAACGCTATGGCTTCATTTGGGTCTGGCCCGGCGACCGCGCGCTGGCCGACCCCGCCACCATCCAGCAACTTGAGTGGCATAACCACCCTGACTGGGCCTATGGCGGCGGCTTGTTTCACATTGGCTGCGATTACCGCTTGATGATCGACAACCTGATGGACCTCACCCACGAAACCTATGTGCATGCCAGCAGCATCGGTCAAAAAGAAATTGATGAAACGCCTTGCAAAACCTCGTTAGAGGGCGAACAAGTGGTGACCAGCCGTTTCATGAGTGGCATCGAGGCGCCACCGTTTTGGAAGATGGCTTTGCGCGGCAACGGCCTTACCGATGATGTGCCGGTGGACCGTTGGCAGATCTGCCGCTTCACGCCACCTTCGAGCGTGATGATTGAGGTGGGTGTGGCCCACCAAGGTCATGGTGGCTACGACGCACCCAACGACAAAAAAGCCTATAGCGTGGTGGTGGACTTCATCACGCCCGAGACTGAAACCTCGATTTGGTATTTCTGGGGCATGGCGCGCAAGTTCAACCCCAAAGACACGCAACTCACCGCGCAAATTCGCGAAGGGCAAGGGCGTATCTTCACCGAAGACCTGGAGGTGTTGGAGCTGCAGCAGCGCAATTTGAGCGCGCACCCCGAGCGCAAATTGCTCAAGCTCAACATCGACACCGGTGGTGTGCAAGCGCGTCGCATGCTCGACAAAATGATCGAGCGTGAGCGTCAAGCCATGGACGCGCCGACCGCGGCACAAGCCCAAGCGGCCTGATCAGGTCTGCTTGGCGGGCAGCAGCACCGAGGCAATCGCCAGCACCATCAAGGCCACCGAGGCCCAGTCTTGCCAGTGCAAGACTTCGCCCAGCCACAGTGCGCCGCTGAACACACCGATCACCGGGATCATCATCACGCTCAAGGTCGAGGCCACCGGTGTGAGGTGGCGCGCCAACCAAAGCCACAGGATTTGCGCGCAACCAAAAATCAGCACGGCGTTGTAGGTAATGGCGACCCACGTGGTGGGGCTGGGCATCGCCCAGTTCTGGCGTTCAAGCAGTGTGGCCAAGCAACTCATCAGCACGGCGGTGAGCAGGGTCATCCAAAACGAAATGGTGAGCGTGGGAATGGTCAGTGTGGTGCGACGTAACAGTTGGATGCCCATCGCCCACGACAGCGCGGACATCAACGCCATGCCCACGGCCAGCGGGTTGCCGCTGAGGTTGGTGAACTCATGCCAGAGCAATAAGATCACGCCCACACCGGCAGCCGCCACGCCGCCCCAGGCACGGTTAGACAGCTTGGCGCCAAACAGCACGACCCCCAGCACCGCAGAAAAAATGGGCATGCTGTAACCCAGAATGGCCGCGCGTCCGCTCGAGAGGCTCTTGACCGCCACGATCATCAGGCTGTGCCAGATCATCATGTTGAAGATCGAGATTTTCAGCAGCTCAGGCCACTGCGCACGCGGCACCCGAAATGGCGTTTTCAGCACCAGCAGGGCCGCCACGATGATGGGCATGCTCAGCCACATGGAGATGACGCGAAATGACAAAGGCGGCATGCCTGTGGCACCGAGTTTCATCATCGGCCAGTTCATACCCCAGATGATGGTGACGGCCACCAGGGTCAGCAGTTGTCGCTGGGAAAGCTTTTGCATGCGCCCGATTGTGACCTTTTTACAATCGGGGTATGAACTTCATCGACATGCTCCAAGACGCCGAGCGGCGCAACCAGTCCCTGCTGTGCGTCGGCCTGGATCCGGAATCCACGAAATTCCCCGGGGGCATGCGCGGCAAGCCCGAGAAAATTTACGACTTTTGTGCCGCCATCGTCGAGGCCACGGCCGACCTGGTGATAGCCTTCAAACCGCAAATCGCCTACTTTGCCGCGCACGGTGCCGAGCGCCAGCTTGAGCAGCTCATGGCCCACATGCGCCGTGTCGCGCCCCATGTGCCGGTGATTCTGGATGCCAAGCGCGGTGACATCGGCAGCACCGCCGAGCAGTACGCCAAAGAGGCGTTTGAGCGTTACGGGGCCGATGCGGTCACCCTCTCGCCCTACATGGGCTTTGACTCGCTCGAGCCCTATTTGAAGTACCACGACAAGGGCGCATTTTTGCTGTGCCGCACCTCCAACCCTGGTGGCGATGACCTGCAAGCCCAACGCCTGGGTTTGCCCGGCGAGCCTTACCTGTACGAGCATGTGGCCGGCCTGGTGCAAGGCCCCTGGAACCGTAACGGCCAACTGGGTTTGGTGGTGGGCGCCACCTACCCGAATGAAATTGAGCGCGTGCGCCGTGTGGCCCCCACCGTGCCTTTGCTGATCCCCGGTGTGGGCGCGCAAGGCGGCGATGCGGTCGCCACGGTGCGCGCGGCCTACCAAGCCCGAGACGGCCAGACCACCGCGCCGATTGCGGTGAACTCTTCGCGCGCGGTGTTGTATGCCAGCGCTGGTGACGACTTTGCCGCGGCTGCCCGTGCCGAAGCACTCAAGACGCGTGACGTGCTGAACGCGGCCAAGCCTTAATTTTTCGAGCCTCATTCAGGCTTGCACAAGGCTTGCACAAGGCTTGAACAAAGCTTGATTTGAAGCAGCCCTAAGCTCGGGGCTGACCTCTAGCATCAACCTCTTTGCACAAGGGGTTGTGATGAAGCGACACGCAAGATTCGGGCTCATGGTTTGGGTGGGCGCGCTCTTGTGCAGCACCCTGGCATGGGCAGATCCGCCGCAGCGACGTGAGGTGGAGCGGCAAGACAACAACCGTCACGACACAGAACGTCGAAGTGGCGAGCGACCCGGCCCACGCGCTTACTTCCATGACGATCACCGCGCCATGGTGCGCGACTACTACGGCCAAACCTACCGCGAGGCATCTCACTGCCCGCCGGGCCTGGCGAAAAAACACAACGGTTGTTTGCCACCGGGTCAGGCCAGGTTGTGGCGGCGCGGTTATGTGTTGCCGCGTGAGGTGATTTACTACGACCTGGAGCCTGCGGTGCTCATGCGTTTGGGGCCGCCACCCTCGGGCCACCGCTTTGTGCGCGTGGCCGGTGACATCCTGTTGATTGCCGTTGGTACGGGTCTGGTGATCGACGCGATCGAGGATTTAGGCCGTTGAGCTTGCTCCTGAAAAAGGAGCAAATAATTCATGGCTAAAAGACCTGAGCCCTGCTTGGATATCAAACCTAAGCCTGGTGATTCCAGGGGTTGATCAGTTCAATGCTGGTGCCTTGAAAATCTCGCAAGTTGCGGGTGGCCAAGGTAAAGCCTTGCGCTTGCGCGATAGCGGCGATGCTGCAGTCTGCAAAGCCAATCGGGTTGCCCGCCTGTTTGGCTTGGGTGTGGATGTTGGCAAAGGCGGTGGCGGCCGAGGCATCAAAGCTCAACACCCGGTCTGCAAATAATGCCAGCAATTGCGTGCTCAAAGATTGGGCCAAGGCGCGGCGTCGTTGGCCTGCGGGCAAGTTTTCAATGCCGGTGAATAACTCGGCCAAGCTGATGCTGGTGATGAACAGGGAGCGGGGTGCTTGCGCATTTAACCAAGCCAGCACCGCAGCATCGGGCGCGGGCTTGAGAGGCTCAGACACCACATTGGTGTCAAGGATGATCATTCAAAGTTAGCCGCATCAACCGGCCGCTGGTCACGTTGAATCGCTAAATCCAAACCACCTAAATCACGGCCCAGTGCAGCCAGCATATCGCCCATGCCCTGCACCGGCGTCACAGCTTGCTCGAGGATGAAGCGAATCTCAGCCTCGGTGCTGCGGCCGTGCTGCTGTGCCATCAGCTTGAGGCTGCGGTGCGTGGCTTCGGGTAAGTTGCGAATGACGACGGATGACATGGTGATGAGGGAAATGGCCGAGAAATGATATCAAAACAATATTTTGATGTCAATTTTTGGTCTTGAGTCCACCCTTCAACAATCGATCGCCCAGCATCACACACGCCAGTGCTGACACCACCAAGGCAATGCCAGCCCATTGCAGGGGCTGGACTTGTTCGCCCAGGGTCAGCATGCCTGCGCTGATGCCCACCACCGGCACGCCCAGGCTGAAGGGCGCGACGCGGTTGGCAGGGTGGCGCTTGAGCAGGCCGGTCCATAAGGTGTAGGCCAAGATGGTGGCCACCCAACCCAGGAACAACACCGACACCCACGAACTCAGTGGCACGCTGGCCCACTTGGCGGCGTCCAGCCAACCCATGCCGGCAGGCGCGGGTGCATCGAAGGCCCAACTCAAGGCCATGAAGGGCACCACCGGCACGATGCTGCTCCACACCAAAAACGGCAGCGGCTCAAACGCAGGTGCTGCGCCCTGCGCTTTACGTGCCACGATGTTCGATGCCGCCCACAAAGCCGCACCGCACAAGTTCAAAGCAAAGCCGCCTACAGTTACCGCCACTACTTCGGGCCTTGCTACAAAATTCAGAGCGAAGCAACTCAAGCCCAGCCCGGCCAAGATCAGGCCACCGACCAGCGGCGGGGTGAGCCGTTCACGCAGCCACACAAAGCTGAACAGTGCGGTGAAAAACACATGGGTCTGCATGAGCACCGACGCCAGCGAGGCCGTCATGCCCACTTGCAGCGCCAAAAACAAAAAGCCGAACTGCCCAACGCCTTGAAACAAGCCGTACAGCACCACCCACTTCCACGGCATGGCCGGGGGCTTGATGAAAAACACCAGGGGCAGGGCAGCCGCCAGGTAGCGCGCCGCACCCATTTGGAACGGTGTGAAGTCTTTGAGCACGAACTTCATGAACACAAAGTTGGAGCCCCAAATCACGATGACCGACAGCGCAGCCAGCAGGTCCTTGACGCTCAATGCCAGCGGCGCGGCCTTGGTGCTCACGCGCTCTGGCCCAGCGTTGGGGCAGGCATGCCCAGCAAAGGCCGCAGGTAGCGCCCGGTGAAACTCGCCGGGTTGGCCGCCAGGTCTTCGGGCGTGCCCACGCCCACCACGGTGCCGCCACCGCTGCCGCCTTCAGGGCCGATGTCGATCAGCCAATCCGCGGTTTTGATGACATCGAGGTTGTGCTCGATGATCACAATCGTGTTGCCCGCATCGCGCAGCTGGTGCAGCACCTTGAGCAGCAGATCAATGTCGGCAAAGTGAAGACCGGTGGTGGGCTCGTCCAAGATGTAGAGCGTGCGGCCAGTGTCGCGTTTGGAGAGCTCCAGCGCCAGCTTGACGCGCTGCGCCTCACCACCTGAGAGCGTGGTAGCCGATTGGCCCAGGCGCACGTAGCTCAGGCCCACATCCAAGAGGGTTTGCAGCTTGCGCGCAATCGTGGGCACGGCGCTTAAAAATTGGTATGCCGCCTCCACAGTCAGGTCCAAAATTTGCGCGATGTTCTTGCCTTTGTAGAGCACTTCCAGGGTTTCGCGGTTGTAGCGTTGACCCATGCACACATCGCAAGGCACGTACACATCGGGCAGAAAGTGCATCTCCACTTTCACCATGCCGTCGCCCTGGCAGGCTTCGCAGCGGCCACCAGCCACGTTGAATGAAAAACGCCCCGGGCCGTAGCCGCGTTCACGTGCCATCGGCACCTCGGCCATCAGGTCGCGTATCGCAGTGAAGAGGCCCGTGTACGTGGCCGGGTTAGAGCGCGGCGTGCGTCCAATGGGCGACTGGTCCACGTTGATGACCTTGTCGAAATACTCAATGCCATCGACCGATTCGCAAGGCGCGGGCTCGTCGTGTGAACGGTAGAGCGAGCGCGCCACCGAGGCATACAGCGTGTCGTTCACCAAGGTGGATTTGCCCGAGCCCGACACACCGGTCACGCAGGTGAGCAAGCCCACCGGGAAATCCACCGTGATGTTTTTCAGGTTGTGGCCCGTGGCACCCACCACGCGGATGGCTTGCAACTCGCCTTGGGTGGCGATGTGCTGCTCTTGGCGCACCGCCCAGGCCACGGCCGCCGCACTGGCTTTGGCTTTGAGCACCGGGGCTTTGGTTTGCACCACCGGCAGCCAAGGCGTGCGCCGCTTGGGCACCGCAATTTGCAAAGCGCCACTGAGGTACTTGCCGGTGAGCGAATCGGGGTTGGCTTTGATGGCCTCGTACGTGCCTTGTGCCACCACACGCCCGCCGTGCACACCGGCGCCTGGCCCCATGTCAATCACATGGTCAGCCGCGCGCATCATGTCTTCGTCGTGCTCCACCACCAGCACGCTGTTGCCAATGTCGCGCAGGTGCATGAGCGTGCCAATCAAGCGGTCGTTGTCGCGCTGGTGCAGGCCGATGCTGGGTTCATCAAGCACATACATCACGCCTGTCAAACCCGAACCAATTTGGCTGGCCAAGCGGATGCGCTGTGCCTCGCCGCCGCTGAGTGTTTCGGCACTGCGGTCCAGACTCAAATAGTTCAGGCCCACGTCGTTGAGGAACTTCAAACGCAGGCGAATTTCGCGCACCACTTTGTCGGCAATCTCGGCCTTGGCGCCGCGCAGTTGAAGCGTGTCGAAATACTCAAAGCACTCGCGCAAGGTGAGGTGGCTCACTTCAAAAATCGCGCGGCTTTGGGGGCCTTCGCCCAGCTTCACAAAACGTGCTTCACGACGCAGCCGCGAACCCGCGCACTCAGGGCAAGCCTGGGTGTTACGCAGCCGTCCGAGGTCTTCGCGCACCAGGGCCGAGTCGGTCTCGCGGTAGCGGCGCTGCATGTTGGGGATGATGCCCTCGAACGCATGTTTTTTGCTGACCTTTTTGCCCGAGCTGCCATCGGTGATGTAGCTGAACTTGATCTCTTCTTCGCCCGAACCAAACAGCAAGGTGTGCTGAATTTTTTCTGGCAAGCTTTCAAACGACTCTTCGATGTCAAAGCCGTAATGCTTGGCCAGGCTCTCGAGCATGGTGAAGTAATAGGCGTTGCGTCGGTCCCAGCCTTTGATGGCGCCACTGGCCAGGCTGAGCGAGGGAAACGCCACCACCCGCTGCGGGTCAAAAAACTCTTGTGCCCCGATGCCATCGCACGCCGGGCAAGCGCCCTGCGGTGAGTTGAACGAGAAGAGCCGCGGCTCGAGCTCGCTGATGGAATAGGTGCAGCTGGGGCAGGCAAAGCGCGCATTGAACAGATGCTCTTTATCGCCGTCCATTTCCAAGGCAATGGCGCGTGCATCGGCAATGCGCAGTGCGGCTTCAAAGCTCTCGGCCAGGCGTTGCTTCAAACTGGTTTGACCGTCGCCATCGGCACGCACTTTGAGGCGGTCCACCACCACGTCGATGTTGTGCTTCTCGGTTTTCTTCAGCGCGGGCAGTTGGTCGAACTCCACAATCTCGCCGTTGATGCGAAACCGCACATAGCCCTGGGCCTGCATGCTGTTGAACAGCTCGACAAATTCGCCTTTTTTCTCGCGCGCCACCGGCGCCAGAATCATCAAGCGGGTGTCTTGCGGCAAGGCCATCACCGCGTCCACCATCTGGCTCACGGTTTGCGACTGCAAGGCTTGCCCGTGCTCGGGGCACATCGGCGTGCCTGCACGGGCATAGAGCAAACGCAGGTAGTCGTGAATCTCGGTCACCGTGCCCACGGTGGAGCGCGGGTTGTGGCTGGTGGCCTTTTGCTCGATGGAAATCGCGGGCGACAGGCCCTCAATCAGGTCCACATCGGGCTTGTCCATCAGCTGCAAAAACTGCCGCGCGTAGGTGGACAAACTCTCCACATAACGCCGCTGCCCCTCGGCGTACAACGTATCAAACGCCAGGCTGGACTTGCCCGAACCGCTCAAACCGGTGATGACCACCAGCTGGTTGCGCGGGATGTCGAGGTCGATGTTTTTGAGGTTGTGCGTGCGCGCCCCGCGGATGCTGATGCGTTGCAGCGCCGCGCCCAGGTAAGTGCCTTGCTGAGCAACTTGAGGGGCGTTGTGGGGCAATGCCTCGCGTGCAGCAGGCGCGGCCAAGTCTGCATGTGCCTGGTCTTCTTGCAGGGCGCGAACGATCAGTTCTGGGGGCGTGGGGGTGTTCAAGGTTCGCAGACGGACTAAACCCTCCATGATAGTGGGTCTGCCCCTCGCGCGCACTGGGGCCGCGTCAAGACTTGTTCGGGGCGCCAGAAGATCGGTGGTGATCGGGGACAATATCTGGCTTGAGCCTCGTTAAACCCTGCCTGTGTCTGCACCGTTCCCCACCCCAAAAACGCTGAACCCCGCGGCCATGACGCCGCTGGAGTTGCGCTCAAGCCTATCGCTGGCCAGCATTTTTGCGCTGCGCATGCTGGGCTTGTTCCTGGTGCTGCCGGTGTTTGCGCTGGAAGCGGCCAAGTACCCCGGTGGTGACGACCCGGCCCGCGTGGGCCTGGCCATGGGCATTTATGGCTTGACCCAGGGCATCCTGCAAATTCCTTTCGGCCTGGCCTCGGACCGCTATGGCCGCAAGCGGGTGATTTTGTTCGGCCTGGCGGTGTTTGCCCTGGGCAGTGTGTGGGCCGCCTTGGCCACCAGCCTGGAGGCCTTGATTGCCGGGCGCGCTTTGCAAGGCGCGGGTGCGGTGTCTGCCGCGGTCACCGCCTTGCTGGCCGACCAGACCCGCGATGTGGTGCGCACCAAGGCCATGGCGTTGGTGGGCTCGAGCATCGGCCTCATGTTCGCGCTCTCGCTGGTGTTGGCGCCTCTCTTGGTCAGCTTCATGGGCTTAGCCGGTTTGTTTGCCTTGACCGCGGTGTTGACCCTGGGTGGCATGGCTGCGGTGGTGTGGTGGGTGCCTGCAGAGCCTGAGCGCAAAGACGCCAAGCGCGGCGGGCTGATGGAGGTGCTGCGTGACCCTGCGCTGGTGCGCCTTGATGTGGGCGTCTTCATGCTGCACGCGGTGCAGCTGGCCATGTGGGTGGCGGTGCCTGCCTTGCTGGTGCAGGCTGGCTTGGCCAAGTCGCAGCATTGGCAGGTGTATTTGCCCGCGGTGCTGGCCTCGTTTCTGGTGATGGGTTTCACTCTGTTCCCGCTGGAGCGCCGCGGTTATTTGCGTGCGGTGTTCCTGGCGTCCATCGGCGTGATTTTGTTGGTGCAGCTGGGCCTGTTGTGGGTGGGGCAAGCGCCCACCTTGGCCAGCCTGGCGGTGTTGCTGGTGGCGTTTTTCTGTGGCTTTAACGTGCTGGAAGCCACGCAGCCCAGCCTAGCCTCCCGCGTGGCGCCCGACCATGCCCGCGGCGCGGCGCTGGGCGTTTACAACACCTTGCAGTCCATCGGCTTTTTTGTGGGCGGCACCTTGGGTGGCTGGTTGCTCAAGCACCAGGGTATGAGTGGTTTGTTTTGGACCTGTGCAGCCGGCATGGCGGTGTGGCTGGCGGTGGCCTGGCCCATGCGTGCGCCCTCATCACGGGCTGCGAATCACGCCTGACTTGAGCGTTCAAGCCAAGCGCTTGAAGCCGGGGTGAATGCCGCCATAATGACGGCATTCATCTGGAGAAATTGCCATGGCATCCGTCAACAAAGTCATCCTCGTGGGCAACTGCGGCCGCGACCCCGAAATCCGTTACCTGCCCTCGGGCCAAGCCGTGGCCAATGTGAGCATCGCCACCTCCAGCCGTCGCAAAGACCGCAACTCCGGCGAGACCATCGAAGACACCCAGTGGCACCGCGTCACCTTCTATGACCGCTTGGCTGAAATCGCCGGCGAGTACGTGAAAAAAGGCCAGCCCCTGTACGTGGAAGGCCGCCTGAAATACGGCAAATACACCGACCAGTCGGGCGTGGAAAAAAACACGGTCGACATCATCGCCACCGAGATGCAGTTGCTGGGCAAGCGCGAAGGCATGGGCAGCCCTGACGACGAAGGCGGCGGCATGCCCCGCCGCGCCGCACCACCTCAGCGCCCAGCGCCACAAGCCGCACCAGCGCAACGCCAAGCCCCGGCCAAATCAGCCAGCGGCTTTGACGACATGGACGACGATATTCCGTTTTAATTTCTACCGTTTTAAGCGAGTCAATCGCTGACCTGTCACAGCCCTGGGTGCCACGCGCCTCAGGGCTGTTTTGTTTCAGGCGTGAAGCAGCGAAAACCCACGTACACCACGCTCAGGTCGCGGGCTTTGGTGGCTTGGTGATCGCGGTGCATGGGGGCCGCACCATACCACCAGGAGCCGCCCAGGGTGGGTTGTTCGGTGGCGGCGGGATTGTCGCCTTGTGCCCATTCCCACACATTGCCACCCATGTCGAACAAGCCGTTCACGCCGGCTGTGGTGGTGCCCACGCGGGTGTGGCCCACACCGCGTGAGGTTTGGGCATGAGACACGCCTTGAGTGCGGCTGCCGCAGTCGCCCAGGCAGTGCGCGCCTTGTGGCGTGTCGCCCGTGGGGTAAGGGTAGGATTGGCCCTGCACAAAGGGTGCAGGGGGTGTGGTGCGCTGTTCGGTGTAAGCCCACTGCCGCCACTCGCGCGCGGTGGGCAGGCGCTGACCGGCCCAGCGGCAGTAGCCTTGGGCTTCGTCGAAGTTCAGGTGCACCGCAGGTTCATCGGGCGCCGCCGTTTGGCCATAAGGCTTGGCCCAGGACCAGCCGGAGCGTTTGGCCCAGCCGCCCTCGTAGGTCAGGCTCCAGCCTTGTTTCTCGGCTTGCGACACAAAGCCGGTGGCCTGCGCATAACGCGCCACCGCACCCACCGTGACTTCGGTGCGGTCCATGCCTGCTGATGTCTGTTGCTGTCGCGGTTGAGCCTGCGCAGCCATGCCGACCCAGCACGCAAGCCCAATGGCCAAGAGGCTGCGCGCGCAGAGAGGACTCACTTCAAAGCCAGGTGTTTGACGATGTGTTGTGTCACAAGCGATCAATGTCATAGCAATAAATTTCAAGCAGACGCAGCACTGGCCGCATCAATCACCCCACCGCCCAAACACACCTCGCCGTCGTACAGCACGGCCGATTGGCCCGGCGTGACCGCCCATTGGGCTTGCGGGAAATTCAGGGCAAAACCTTTGCTATCGGTTTCATAGCTGCAAGCCGAATCAGCTTGGCGGTAGCGGGTCTTGGCGGCATATGCCGCATTCAAAGGCGAGTGCCCCGCCACCCAGCTCACATCTTGCGCGTGCAATTGTTGCGAAAGCAACCACGGGTGGTCGTGCCCTTGCACCACGTACAAGGTGTTGGCCGCCATGTCTTTGCGCGCCACAAACCAAGGCGCATGGTCGCCGCCGCCGCGTTGCACGCCTTTGGTTTTCACGCCGCCTATGCCCAGGCCCTGGCGCTGACCCAGGGTGTAAAAACTCAAGCCCACATGCTGGCCCAGCACATGGCCTTTTTCGTTTTTGATGGGGCCGGGTTCTTTGGCAATGTAGCGGTTCAAAAACTCACGAAACGGCCGCTCGCCGATGAAGCAAATGCCGGTGCTGTCTTTCTTCTTCGCATTGGGCAGCCCGATCTCATCGGCAATGCGGCGCACCTCGGTTTTGTGCAGCTCACCCACCGGGAACCAGGTGTTGGCCAGCTGCGTCTGGTTCAAGCGGTGCAAAAAATAACTCTGGTCTTTGGACGCGTCCAGCCCTTTGAGCAGCTCATGCAAATTTGTGCCTGTGTTGTGACGCACGCGGGCGTAGTGGCCGGTGGCAATTTTCTCGGCCCCCAGGCGCATGGCGTGGTCCAGGAAGGCTTTGAACTTGATCTCGGCGTTGCACAAAATATCGGGGTTGGGCGTGCGCCCGGCCTGGTACTCGCGCAAAAACTCGGCAAACACCCGGTCTTTGTAGTCGGCCGCAAAGTTGACGTGCTCGATCTCGATGCCCAGCACATCGGCCACCGCGGCCGCGTCCACGAAGTCGATGTTGCTCGAGCAGTACTCGGTGTCGTCATCGTCTTCCCAGTTCTTCATGAAGATGCCCACGACCTCGTGGCCCTGCTGTTTGAGCAGCCAGGCGGTCACCGCAGAGTCCACGCCTCCGCTCAAGCCCACCACTACGCGTTTCTTCGATGAAATCCCGGTCATATGTGTGCGATTATCCCAGCCCATGACAGACCTTGATGTGTTGGTGATCGGCGGGGGCAACGCCGCCTTGTGTGCAGCGCTGATGGCGCGCGAGGCGGGCGCCTCGGTCATGCTGCTTGAAGCCGCGCCGCGCGAATGGCGCGGGGGCAATTCCAGCCACACCCGCAACCTGCGCTGTATGCACGATGGCCCGCAAGACGTGCTGGTCGACGCCTACCCCGAAGAAGAGTTTTGGCAAGACCTGCTCAAGGTCACCGGCGGGCAGACCGACGAGCACCTGGCGCGCTTGACCATCCGCGCCTCGTCCACCTGCCGGCCCTGGATGGCCAAGCACGGCGTGCGTTTTCAGCCCTCGCTCTCAGGCACCTTGAGCCTCTCGCGCACCAACGCGTTTTTCATGGGCGGGGGCAAAGCGCTGGTCAACGCCTACTACCGCAGTGCTGAAAAATTGGGTGTGCAAATTCGTTACAACGCACCGGTGGAACGGCTTGAGTTGGAAGACGGTCATTTCAAAGCCGCGACCATCACCACCCCCAACGGCCCGCAGCGCATCGCGGCCAAAGCTTGCGTGTTGGCCTCCGGTGGTTTTGAGTCCAACATTGCCTGGATGCGCGAGGCCTGGGGCCAGAACGAGTGGGGCGAGTGGCCGGCTGACAACTTTTTGATACGCGGCACCCGCTACAACATGGGCACGCTGCTCAAGTTCATGATCGACCACAGCGGTGCCGACATCATCGGCGACCCCACCCAGGCGCATTGCGTGGCCATTGACGCGCGTGCCCCGCTGTATGACGGCGGCATTTGCACCCGCATCGACTGCGTGTCCTTGGGCGTGGTGGTCAATTCAAAAGCCCAGCGTTTTTACGACGAGGGCGAAGACTTCTGGCCCAAGCGCTATGCGATTTGGGGCCGCTTGGTGGCGCAGCAACCCGGGCAAATTGGTTACGCCATCATCGACAGCAAAGCCATTGGCCGCTTCATGCCGCCGGTGTTTGACGGCGTCAAGGCCGACACCTTGCCCGAGCTGGCCCGTGCGCTGGGCTTGGATGAAGCCACCTTCATGCAAACCCTCAACGACTACAACGCCGCGTGTGTGCCGGGTAGTTTTGACCACACCCAGCTTGACGATTGCCACACGCAGGGCGTGGCCCCGACCAAAACCCATTGGGCGCGGCCCATCGACACCGGGCCGTTTTATGGCTATGCCTTGAAACCCGGCGTGACCTTCACCTACCTGGGCCTCAAAGTCAACGACCAGGCCGCTGCGCACTTTGGTGGCGTACCCAGCGACAACCTGTTTGTGGCCGGCGAGATGATGGCCGGCAATGTGCTGGGCAAGGGCTACACCGCCGGTGTGGGCATGTCGATTGGTACGGCATTTGGGCGCATAGCCGGCACGCAAGCTGCCAAGTTTGCTCTTGAAAAGATAGCATCATGAGTGCCCAAGCTTCTAACATGTCTGGTACGGCCAGCTTGCAAAACCTCGTGCAAGAGGCGCGTTCGCTGGCGTTGGCCGAGCCCGTGGCCGAGGTGGCGCGGCAGATGCAAATTTGCAATGCCTGCCGTTACTGCGAAGGTTTTTGTGCGGTGTTCCCGGCCATGACGCACCGCCTGACCTTCCATGAGGCCGATGTGCATTACCTGGCTAACCTGTGCCACAACTGCGGCGCTTGCCTGCACGCGTGCCAGTACGCGCCGCCGCATGAATTTGCGGTCAACGTGCCGCAGGCCATGGCCAAGGTGCGCTTGCAAACCTACACGCACTACGCCTGGCCACGCGCTTTGGGCACGCTCTACGCGCGCAATGGCCTCACGGTGGCGCTTGCTGCCGCCTTGAGCCTGAGTGTGTTTTTGCTGCTCACCCTCGCAGCCAGTGACGCGCTGTGGCGTGTTCCCTTGGCCCAAGCCAACTTCTACAGCTTGTTCCCGCACAACACCCTGGTGGCTTTGTTCTCGCCGGTGTTTGTGTGGGCGTTAGTTGCCCTGGGTTTGGGTGTGCGCCAGTTCTGGCGGGACATGTCGCCAGGTGAAGGCAAGCGCACCGAGCCCGGCGCCTTGCCTGAGGCCGCGCATAACGCCTTGGCGCTGACCTACCTGGACGGTGGTCACGGTGAAGGCTGCCACAACGAGGACGATGGCTGGACGCATGCGCGCCGCCGTTTTCACCACGCCACCTTCTACGGCTTTGCGCTGTGCTTTGCCTCCACCAGCGTGGCCACGCTTTACCACTACATCGGCGGCGCACCCGCGCCTTACGACCTGCCCAGCTTGCCCAAAGTGTTGGGTGCGGTGGGGGGCATCAGTTTGCTGGTGGGCACCGCGGGTTTGTGGCGCTTGAATGTGCGCCGCCACCCGCAGCATGGTGATGCCGCGCAAAAACCCATGGACCGCGGCTTCATCGCGCTGCTGTTCCTCACCGCGCTCACCGGCTTGGGCTTGTGGGCTGCGCGTGGCAGCGTGGCCATGCCCGCTTTGTTGGCGGTGCACCTGGGCGTGGTCATGGCCCTGTTCTTGACGCTGCCCTACGGCAAGTTTGCGCACGGCATATTCCGCAGTGCGGCCTTGCTGCGCTGGGCGGTCGAGAAGCGTCGCCCCAACCCTGCGGCGGCCGGCTCGGAATAAGGCCAGCCAGTCGTGCAGCAGCGTCTGTCAGCTTGGTGTGACAGGCGCTGAATTGCTAAATCTGACAGTTGCGATATTTCAAAATCAATCGTCAAGCTCGCTCAAAACGATAAGCTTGAACCTCCTGTCGCACCTCCAGGGTGTGTCTTCAAAACGCTGAAGCATGCCTTTAACCCGTCTGGGTGGCATCTGATTTTCACCAAGGTGCTTGTGAACCCATTGACGCGCTTTCTGTTCAAACCGCTGTTGGCCATGTTGTCCGGCTTGGCCGTGCTGCTTGCGACCTTGGCCACTGCCTCACCGGCACACGCCCAGCAGATCACCAAACTGTGGGAGGCGCCTGCCGGCATGAGCCACAGCCCCGACGTGCTGGCTTGGCAAACCCAGCACCAGGCTTGGTGGAACGCGGCGTCGACGGCAGATGATTGCCTCAAATTGGCGATGCCAGCACTCGACCCCACGCGCCCTACTTACGCTTTTGCGGTCAAGCCCGGGCGGCGTTTGCTCAGGCCGGTGGTGTACGTGCAAGACTACTTGGCGCAAGACGTGTGGATCAGCGGCATGGACGCGCTGGGCTGTCCTTTCCTCAAGCATGCGGGGCGCCATGTCAACTTTGACCGGCGCGAAATCCTCAGCCCCTACCCCAACTTCTCTTTGCCCTTGTTGCAAAGCGACAGCCAAACCGTGGTGCTGGTGCAAGACACCAAGGGCAAGGTGCCCACCCTGGGCGTGATGGAGGCCACCGAGTTCACCCGCCAAAGCGTGAATGTGTTTTTCGGCATCGGTGTGGTTGCCACCACGCTCATGACCATCCTCATCATCTCTGCGGTTTTTTTCTTGCGCCAAAAGGTGGCCGACATCCGCGCCAACCTCACCTTCACCGCCTGCTTGTGGCTGTGGATGCTGCAAACCTACAGCCTGGGCGAATCCTTCATTCCGCTGTGGCCAGGCAGTGAGTTTTTTGGGTTGATGCAAGGGCTGGCCGCCGGCAGTGTGATCTTGAGCGCGGGTTGGTGTGTCACGCAATTCGCCGACCTGGGTCCGCGTTTTCGCAGCTTCTATTTAGGCGGTGTGGTTTTTGCCGGCGCTCTGTTTTTTGTAGCGCATGTGGTGGAACCCATCTACCCTTGGGCGCAAAGTTTCTTGCTGATCAGCACCACCGTCACCGTGTGGGTGGTGCTCAAGGCTATGCTCACCCGAGAGCCCGTCAAACTGTTTTACGGCTTGGGCTTCATGAGCTTCATCGCCGGTAGCATGCTGCAAACCGCCGCACAAACCATGTTCAATGACGCGTTAGGTTTGCGTGCCGATTTCGGTTTGCCCATTGGTGCGGTGCTGCTCACCGTGTTTTGGCTCATTGCCACCGTGTTCCTGGTGCGCCAGCAGCGCGAGCAAGAACTCAAGCAACTCATGGTGGTGGCCGGCACCGACAAGCTCACCGGCTTGTGGAACCGCGACCATTTGTCAGCCCAAATTCAACAGCGCTTGCATGTGCATCCTTTGCCTCGCGAGGGCGGTATTTGTGTGCTCTTGCTTGACCTGGACAACTTCAAACTCATCAACGACACCCAAGGGCACCAGCAGGGCGATGCCTTGCTCAAAGAGGTGGCGCGCCGCATCCAAAGCACCTTGCAAGCGCATTGGGGTGAACGCGCCATGGCCGGGCGTTTTGGCGGCGATGAGTTCGTGGTGATGATCGAGGCCGGTGCCACGTTAGAAGCCAAACAAGCGCTGGCGCAGGCCCTGATGAGCTGGATCAGCCAGCCGGTGATGCTGCAAGAGCGCGAGGTCAAAGTGGGGGTGAGCATCGGCTTTGTGACCTGCAACGACAGCTACGAGCGCGCGGAAGACCTGATACGCGATGCTGACATTGCCATGTACGAGGCCAAGAAACGTGGGCGCGCCCAGGCCGTCATGTTCGAGCCGCACATGCAAATGTGGGTGCAAGAACGCTACAGCCTCGAAGTGGCTTTGGCCCAAGCCATTGACAAGCAGGCCTTTGAATTGCACTTTCAACCCATCGTCAATCTGCAAACTGGTGAGCACGCGGGCTTGGAGGCCCTGGTGCGTTGGAACTGCCCACAGCGCGGCATGGTGAGCCCGGCCGACTTCATTCCCCTGGCTGAAGAAAACGGCATGATTGAAGCCATCGGCCGCCAAGTGCTGGAGATGGCCATGCAAGCCGTGGCCCATTGGAAAAAACAAGGCTTGTGGCGTGAGGGTTGGTATGTGAGTGTGAACGTCTCGGGCCGACAGCTCTCAGGCGTGAAGCTGTTTGACGAAATGATGGCGCTGCTGAATTTCTACCAACTCAAACCGCAAGACCTGCGCTTGGAGCTCACAGAATCTGCGGTGATCGCCAACCTCGATGCCGCCAACACCGAGCTGCCGCGCATCAACCACCGGGGTGTGGCCTTGTGCATGGACGACTTTGGCACCGGCTATTCATCGCTGAGCTACCTCAGCCGTTTGCCTTTCAATGTGCTGAAAATCGACCGCTCGTTCATGGAAGACATCGCGGTGAACGAGGCTCGCCAAGCCCTCATTCGCACCGTGTTGACCTTGGCGCGCGACATGAAGCTCCAGGTGGTCGCAGAAGGTGTCGAGCGCGCTGAGCAGCGCGATTGGCTCAGCAGCATGGCCTGCGACTTCGGACAGGGCTATTTGTTCAGCAAACCCTTGTCAGCCCTGGACGCCCAAGCGTGGCTGGAGCACGCCAATGACGCCACCATGCACCCGCCAACGGTGAGCGAACCTGACCCGGTTCACGCGGTTTACGCGGCTTAGGTCAGGCCCCCACCTGCGGGCCGTACAGCTGCACCGTGGGGTCGGTGGTGATGGCGCTCAGGGGCAGGCGTCGCCCTGCCAGGTAGTCTTCCATGCAGGTCAGCACCAAGGGGCTGCGGTGGCGGTGGGTGCTCTGGCGAATTTCCTCGGGCGTGAGCCACAAGGTGCGCTCAATGCCGGTGTCCAGCCTTGCCCCCTGCACCACCTCACCCAGCTCGCCGCAAAAAGCCATGCGCAGGTAGGTGATGTCTTCAAGGCCCGCGCCCGACTTGTGGGGTCGCTGCAAGCGCGAGAGGTAAATGCCCACCAGCGCGGTGGGCCTGAAGCGGTGGGTGGTTTCTTCCAGGGCTTCGCGGGCGCAGCCGTCCTCGGGCGATTCGCCGGGATCGAGGTGCCCGGCCGGGTTGTTGAGCATCAAACCGGTGGGGGTCATCTCTTCGACCAGCATGAACTTGCCGTCTTTCTCGATGATGGCCGCCACCGTGACGCTGGGTTTCCAACGTTCATTCATGTTTCAGATTATGAATGCGCTTATCAACCTGAAAAGCAGTTGTTCATGAGGGAATTCCCGGCTGATCGGCATTTCTCAGTTAAGCTTACAAACTTTGTAAGGTAGGGCCGCCCCCAGTGGGCCGGGCTTGCCTTGGTGAAGAACCTGTTCAGGAGATGAGGTATGGAAGCTGGCACAGTGAAACAGCGCATTGGCGTGCCGCGGGAGATTTTCCCGCTTGAAAAGCGCGTGGCCACCGTGCCCGAGGTGGTGGAAAAGCTCATCAAGCTGGGCTTCTCGGTGGTGGTGGAGTCAGGTGCCGGTGAAGGCGCCAATGTGAGCGACGACGCCTACCGCGCTGCTGGCGCTGAGGTGGTCAATGGCGCTGCTGCCCTGTGGGCCGGCTCTGACATCGTCTTCAAAGTGCGCCCACCCAGCACCGAAGAAGTCGCGCAGATGCGCGAAGGCAGCGCCCTGATTGGCTTTGTCTGGCCTGCGCAAAACCCCGCCCTCATGGACCAGCTCGCGGGCAAAAAAGCCACCGTGTTGGCCATCGACTGCTTGCCACGTACCTTGTCGCGCGCTCAAAAAATGGACGCGCTCACCTCGACTGCTGGTGTGAGCGGTTACCGTGCGGTCATTGAAGCAGCCAACGCGTTTGGTCGTTTCTTCAACGGCCAAATCACGGCCGCAGGCAAAGTGCCGCCGGCCAAGGTGTTCATTGCCGGTGCTGGTGTGGCTGGCTTGGCCGCCATTGGCACGGCTGCCAGCCTGGGCGCGATCGTGCGCGCCAACGACACACGCGCTGAGGTGGCCGATCAGGTCGTCTCGCTCGGTGGTGAGTTCGTCAAGGTGGACTATGAAGAAGAAGGTTCGGGTGGCGGCGGTTATGCCAAGGTCATGTCCGAAGGCTTCCAAGCCGCGCAGCGTGAGATGTATGCCAAGCAAGCGCGCGAGGTGGACATCATCATCACCACCGCGCTGATTCCGGGCAAGCCCGCGCCCAAGCTCATCACCGCTGAGATGGTGCAAAGCATGAAGCCCGGCAGCGTCATCGTGGACATGGCCGCTGAACAAGGCGGCAACTGCGAACTGACCGTGCCCGGTGAAGCCGTGGTGCGCCATGGTGTGACCATCATTGGCTACACCGACCTGGCCTCGCGCCTGTCCAAACAATCGTCCACGTTGTACGCCACCAACTTGCTGCGCCTGACCGAAGAGTTGTGCAAAGCCAAAGACGGTGTGATCAACGTCAACATGGAAGACGACGCCATACGCGGCTTGACCGTGGTTAAAGACGGCGCCATCACCTGGCCCGCACCGCCCCTCAAGCAAGCCGCCGCGCCTGCCCCCAAGCCGGTTGCTGCGCCTGTGGCCGAGAAAAAGGGTGGTCATGGCCATGGTGCCAGCGCCCCCATGCCTGCTAAAACCCTTGCTATTATTTTTGCAGTGGCTGCCTTGGCCTTCTGGTTCATGGGTGCGTACGCGCCTTCAGCCTTCCTCGGTCACTTGACGGTGTTTGTCCTGGCCTGCTTCATTGGCTACATGGTGGTGTGGAACGTCACACCTGCTTTGCACACGCCGCTCATGAGCGTGACCAACGCGATCTCCAGCATCATCGCCATCGGCGCTTTGGTGCAAATTGCACCCCCTGAAGTGGCAGGCGTGAGCCGGCCCGATGTGCTGATTCGTTGGCTGGCCTTTGCAGGCATTGTGCTGACCGCTGTGAACATGTTTGGTGGCTTTGCCGTGACGCGCCGCATGCTCGCCATGTTCCGCAAATAAGAAGAAGGAAAAGACATCATGTCCCAAAGTCTTGCAACGGTGGCCTACCTGGGTGCTGCCATTTTGTTCATCATGAGCCTGGGTGGTTTGTCCAACCCGGAAACATCGCGCCGCGGTAATTTGTTTGGCATGGTGGGCATGGCCCTGGCCGTGCTCGCCACGGTATATGGCCCGCGCGTCAGCGAAGCTGGTTTGGCCTGGGTCATCTGTGCCCTGGTTTTGGGTGGCGGCATTGGTTTGTACGCAGCCAAAGTGGTCAAGATGACCCAAATGCCCGAGCTGGTGGCGCTCATGCACAGCCTGGTGGGTTTGGCCGCTTGCTTGGTGGGTTTCGCCAGCTATGTCGACACCTCCATCCAATTTGAAGGCGCTGAAAAAATCATCCACGAGGTGGAGATTTACATCGGCATCTTGATCGGTGCGGTTACCTTCTCGGGCTCGTTGATTGCCTTTGGCAAGCTCAACGGCAAGATTGGCGGCAAGCCGCTGATGCTGCCTGCGCGCCATTGGCTCAACCTGGGCGCGCTGCTGGTGGTCATCTGGTTCGGTGGTGATTTCGTGGCTTCTAAAACCGTGGCCGAGGGCATGACCCCGCTGCTGGTGATGACCGTGATCTCGCTCTTGTTTGGCGTGCACATGGTGATGGCCATTGGTGGTGCCGACATGCCGGTGGTGGTCTCCATGCTCAACAGCTATTCGGGCTGGGCCGCTGCGGCCACCGGCTTCATGCTGGGCAACGACCTGCTGATCGTCACCGGTGCGCTGGTGGGCTCATCGGGCGCCATCCTGAGTTACATCATGTGTAACGCGATGAACCGCAACTTCATCAGCGTGATTGCCGGTGGTTTTGGTGGTGGTGCGCCTGTGGCCAAGGCCAGCGGCGAAGCCGCCGAGCCACAAGGTGAAGCCGTGCCCGTGAGCGCAGCAGACACCGCTGAGTTGCTGCGTGAAGCCAAGAGCGTGGTGATTGTGCCGGGCTACGGCATGGCCGTGGCGCAAGCCCAGCACACCGTGAACGAAATCACCAAGACCCTGCGCGACAAAGGCGTGAACGTGCGCTTTGCCATTCACCCGGTGGCCGGCCGCATGCCAGGCCACATGAACGTGTTGTTGGCCGAAGCCAAGGTGCCTTACGACATCGTGATGGAGATGGACGAGATCAACGAAGACTTCCCCGACACCGATGTGGCCATGGTGATTGGTGCGAACGACATCGTGAACCCCGCCGCACAAGACGACCCCACCAGCCCGATCGCCGGCATGCCGGTGTTGGAAGTGTGGAAGGCCAAGACCAGCATCGTCATGAAGCGTTCCATGGCTTCGGGCTACGCTGGTGTGGACAACCCACTGTTCTACAAAGAGAACAACCGCATGCTGTTTGGCGACGCCAAGAAAATGCTCGACGAGGTGCTCGGCGCGCTGCGGGCCTGATGTATTTGCTTGAAGATCGCACTCAAATTCGGGTTTGATATAGGTACTGGCCACTCATAATTCCAGCAAAATAAGCACCGTGCTGATATCAGTGGCACGGTGTCCAGCCCGGACATCAGGACACCATAAGGAGACAAGTCCATGACCGATCGCATTTGGCTGCAAAGCTACCCAGCAGGCGTGCCCGCTGATTTGCCGCCCCTGCCCTACAGTTCTCTGGTGGGCTTGATGGAAGAAAGCTTTCAGAAGAACGCGGGCAAAGCCGCGTACAGCTTTTTGGGCAAAGACTTCAGCTTTGCCGACACCGATCGCCAAAGCCGCGCGTTTGGTGCTTACTTGCAAAGCTTGGGGCTCATCACCGGCGACCGCGTGGCCATCATGATGCCCAACGTGCCGCAGTACCCGGTGGCTGTGGCCGCCATCCTGCGTGCAGGTTTTGTGGTGGTCAACGTCAACCCGCTCTACACCGCACGTGAGCTCGAGCACCAGCTCAAAGACTCGGGCGCCAAGGCCATCGTCATCATTGAGAACTTTGCCGCCACGCTGGAAAAATGCATCAGCCAAACGCCGGTGCAACACGTGGTTTTGTGCAGCATGGGCGACCGCCTGGGCCTCAAGGGCTTGCTGGTGAACTATGTGGTGCGCAACGTCAAGAAAATGGTGCCCGCGTTCAACCTGCCCAAGGCGGTGCGCTTCAATGACGCGCTGAGCATCGGCAGCAAAACCGAGTTGCGTCGCGTCAACACCCAGCCTGACGATGTGGCGGTGTTGCAGTACACCGGTGGCACCACCGGTGTGTCCAAAGGCGCGGTGCTGCTGCATCGCAACGTCATTGCCAACTTGTTGCAGTCTGAAGCCTGGAACGCCCCGGCCATGAACAAGGTGCCGGCCAACGAGCAACCCACCTCGGTGTGTGCCTTGCCGCTCTACCACATCTTCGCGTTCACCGTGGGCATGATGCTCTCGATGCGCACCGGCGGCAAACTCATTTTGATTCCCAACCCGCGCGACTTGCCCGCGGTGCTCAACGAACTCTCCAAGCACACCTTCCACAGTTTCCCGGCAGTCAACACGCTGTTCAACGGCTTGGTGAACCACCCTGACTTTCACAAGGTCAACTGGTCCAACCTCAAGGTGTCGGTGGGCGGTGGCATGGCGGTGCAAGGCGCGGTAGCCAAGCGTTGGATTGAAGAAACCGGTTGCCCGATTTGCGAGGGCTACGGTCTGAGCGAAACCAGCCCGTCGGCCAGCTGCAACCCGGTCACCACCACCGAATACACCGGCACGATTGGTGTGCCGATTCCCGGCACCTGGATGACCATTCTGGACGACGAAGGCCGCGAGTTGCCGCAAGGCCAGGTGGGTGAGATCGCCATCAAAGGCCCTCAGGTCATGGCCGGTTACTGGCAGCGCCCCGATGAAACCGCCAAGGTCATGACGGCTGACGGCTACTTCAAAACCGGCGATGTGGGCCTGATGGACGAGCGCGGTTTCTTCCGCATCGTTGACCGCAAGAAAGACATGATTCTGGTGAGCGGCTTCAATGTCTATCCCAACGAAATTGAAGACGTGGTGGCCATGCTGCCGGGCGTGTTGGAGTGCGCCTGCGTGGGCATGCCTGATGCCAACAGCGGCGAGGCGGTGAAAGTGGTGGTGGTTCGCAAAGACCCGGCCCTGACCGAAGAGCAAGTGCGTGCGCATTGCAAAGCTAACCTCACGGGTTACAAACAACCCAAGGTGGTGGAGTTCCGCACCGACTTGCCCAAAACCCCGGTGGGCAAAATTTTGCGTCGCGAACTGCGAGACCACAAGGCCTGAACAGCCTCACATGAGCACCGCGATTCTGAGCGCCTTCGCGCAAGAACAAGCTGGCCTGATTGAGTTGTTGGAAAACCCAGTGTGTGTGAAACGCGCTGGGCGTGAATTCTGGCGCGGCCACTTGCATGGCCAGCCGGTGGTGCTGGCTTTGTCCAAGTTGGGCAAGGTGGCCGCCGCCACCACTGCCACCACTGTCATTGAAGCCTTTGAAGCCAAGCGTTTGGTGTTCACCGGCGTGGCCGGTGGCGTGGGTCCTGGTGTGAAGGTGGGTGATGTGGTGCTGGCCACCGACTTTGTGCAGCACGACATGGATTGCTCGCCGCTCTTTCCCCGCTATGAAATTCCGTTGTATGGCCTAAGCCGTTTTGCATGTGATGCAGCGTTGAATGCTCATCTTTTGGAAGCAGCACAGCAAGCTTTGGTGAGTATTGTGGGCGCATCTAACGCAAAAGTGCACCAAGGCTTGATTGCCAGTGGCGACCGCTTTGTGTCCTCAGCTGCTGAAGTGGCCGCACTCACCCAAGGCTTGGTGGATGCGGGTCATCCACCTTTGGCGGTGGAAATGGAAGGCGCGGCCGTGGCCCAGGTTTGTCACGACTACGGCGTGCCCTTTGCGGCTGTGCGCACCATCTCTGACCGCGCAGACGACACCGCGCATGTCGACTTCAATGCCTTTGTGCGCGACACCGCCAGCCGTTATGCGCTGGGCATGGTGCAGGCATTTTTGAAGCGCTTGTGATCACTCTTTGCCGTCCGGTCGGCGCGCGCTGGGAATCTGCCGCACCGGGCTGGTGTAGCGCGACATGAGTTGCTGCTGCCGCCACACATCCACCACAAACGTTGTGCGTGCGGGGCGCTTGTCGCTGGCAGGTTCCAGCAAATAAAAACTCACCACCGCTGTTTTGCTCTCGGTGTTGAGCTGCACATGCAGGTCGCTCACCAGTCTCGCTGCTCGGCGTATGCGTGCTTGATCCAGCCAGGCTTGCCGTGTCAACACACCCGCTTGGCGCGCATCTCGTGCTACAAAGTCGGCGCTGAGTTTGGCAAGTACCTCTTGTGAATTTTGCGAACTCAAAGCCTGTTCCAGCGAGCGCTCCAGCTCTTCGTACAACGGCGCGTCTGCGTTGGTTTGCACCTGCGCCGCTTGGGGAATGGTCTTGAGTGTGTTCTGTGCCTGTGCGTTGCAACACAAGGCCACCAACAAACACAGCCAACGCGTGGTGTTCATTGCACAGCCCCTGTGGCGTTCACATAGCACTTGGAGTTGCTGCTGGCCAAGGCGCGTTGCAACAGAAAATTGCGTGTGCCAGTGCGTGTGGGTAGGGTCACGTTGTAATAAGAGCCATTGGGCAGCCGCGTGAGTTGGCTGCCATAGGTCCAACCGCAGATGTCGGCGTTTTCTGCGCCGGCCGAGTTGAACCAGGCGCTGAGTTGCGGGTCGCTCACGGTTTCTGCCAACTCATGCGCGATCACCGAAATCATCGCGTCCACCCCGGGGTTGTTGTTGGGTGAACTGGTGGTTTGGTAAGCGCAAGACGAGAGCGACTTGGCCGGGTTGCCCACAAACGCGTACTTGATGGATTTGCCTTTGAACAAGGTGGCGTTGTAGCTGTGCCAACCGCAGTACTTGCTTAAGAACCCCGAGGTCTCTGCAATGTCGGAAGACGACAGCACCAGGTAAATCGCGTTCACATCGGGCGCATTACCTGCTGCCAGTGTGACCAGGCTCAGCACCGTTTTGTCGGTGAGCTTGGTGCCGCCATAGGTCAGCGATGTGGGCACGGTCAGTTCAACGATGTTGGTCGACGACAAGTTAGACACCGACAAACCACCTGTTTGTGTGTAGTTGCCCAAAGCCGAGGCGTAGCCGGTGGTGATGCCGGCATAGTTGGTGGTGCCATTGGGCGTGGCGGCCATGCCGTAGAGCGCATCAAGAATGAGTTGCTGTCCGGCCAGCGTGTCGGTGTTGTTGGTTTGTCGCCAGTTGCCATACCAAATCACCACCAATTTGGAGAGTGTGGTCATCACCGGCCCGCCGTGATAAGTGATGACCGAACTGCTGCTGCTTGTGGCGCCAGCCGGCGGCACCGCACCACGCTGCACTTGTTGCAAGCTCTCAAACGGGCTGATGCGATTGATCCAATCCGCCGTGCGGTGGCCAATTTTTTTCTGAATGTGACCTTGCGCGTCGGGCGTAGGTTCTGGCTCGCCCCGTTCGACGGCGTGTGTCAAACCAAGCCAACAGAGGAGGGTCAGGATGAAAACTTTGCTCAAAGTTGGCATGTTGTGAAATGGTTGGCTCATCACTAAAACTCGGCAGTAGTCCACATAACTAAAGTCTGTTCAGTTTCAGTTGATTGTCAGACTTTGTGAGTTTTGGTGGTGAGAGATTTAGCTGAAGATAAAGCAGCACCGATAGTATCGAGGTGTATGTGTAGTAGCTAAGACCATCATGCCTTGTTGGTTTCCTTGTTAGTTTTTAATTTTGCAATTGGTTGGATAAGGTTTAATAAGTTGATATTCAACTTATTAATACGAAAAAAGCACATGTTGGTTTTTTCTAAAACATGCTTAAGTAATCCATTGGGTTGAATACCAATTTTCGACTGGTCCAGAGGGCGAACGTTGAGGCCTTGACCTCCATCAATTCCGTGCGCACACCTGTCGGGTGGTGTCATCGGTTACCACAAGTTGCAGCGTATTTACTCTCAAAACTGCAACATATATTTGTCTTGAATCAACCTCTCATGCACAAGCTTGCATTTTGAGATGTTCACTTGATAAAGGTAAAAAAATAACATCCATGCAACAAGTGCACCTTATGAAGTAAGGGGCCTTGGATCGACACATCGTTTGTGCATTCGGGAGTTATTTCATCAAAGCCTTTATTCCTAAGGTGGGTTCGGCCGGTAGACGTTCACGTAGACCTATAGGGCCGAAATGTTCCTGAATCACCTCGATCGGTTGGGCCATTCAGGCCCTGACCACATTGCCTCTTCACCATGCCCACAGCTTGAGCGCCACCCCGGTGCTCAGGCTTTCGCGCGCGTGATGGCAAGTCGTGTCCAAGACATCCAAGGCATGTCGTCGTTATCGGCGACTGCAACACATTTTTTAAGTTTTTCTTCAGGAGATTGATGCATGGCATCCGTTCAAAAACCTAGCATCAAAGCTGTCTACACCGACGGCAACGGCCAGCGTCACAAATTGGGTTTGGACAAATTGGCAGGCCAAGACTTGGCCAACCTCAGCAAGTTCAAACTGATTGACGAAGCCACCGGCCTGACGCCAGTGGGCATCAAGGTCGTTGCTGTAGGCAAAGATCTGTGGATCGAATCTCCTGAGCTGAGCCAAACCCTCATTCTCAAAGACGCTGCGGCTGTGGCCCAGTTCTTTGACAGCGAGGCCGCATCTCTGTCGGCCTCTGCCTTGTCCGCATCAAGCGCGGGCTTTGTGGAGAACTATGCTGCCAATGACAAGGCTGACGACAAGGTCGCCAGCGATGCGGGCGCAGGCACGGCCGACAACAAAGGCGCGGCTGTTGATGATGCCAAGGCTGCCAGTGGCTTTGGTGGTGGCACTTTGGCTGCTGTGTTGGGCGGCTTGGGGCTAGCAGCTGCTGGCGGCAAAGGGGGAGGCAGTTCGCCAGAACCCGACACCACACCCCCAACTGTTTCGTCATTGGCCATCACCAGTGCCACCGGCATTCAAAACAACCGTGTGAATGCGGGCGACAAAGTTTCTGTCACCGTCACCTTCAGCGAAGCGGTCAATGTGGTCACCACCGGTGGCACACCCACGCTCAAACTGATGATTGGCAGCACCGAAGTCACGGCCACCTACGCCTCGGGCACCGGCACCAATGCGCTCAAGTTTGAGTACACCATTCTGAACACGCAGACCGACACCAATGGCATCTCCTTGCCCGTCAACGGCTTGGTTCTCAACGGCGGCACTATCAAAGACTCAGCTGGCAATACAGCCACCTTGAGCTACGCCATGGTGACCGATAACGCGAACTACCTGGTGGACACCACCGCGCCAGTACTGACCATCAATACCTTGTCGGGCGGCCTGCTTGACGCCGCTGAAAAAGAAAGCAGTCAAATCATTTCTGGTGTGGCTGCTGGTGCAGAGCAGGGCCAACTTGTGACCGTGGTGGTGGGCGATCTCATCAAAACCACCACGGTTGTGGATGGTTCTGGCAACTGGCAAATCTCGCTGACCCCCCGAGAGATCAAGGGCTTTGGTCAGGGCGACATCAATATCACCGCGGACGTCGCTGATTTGGCCGGCAACAATGCCATCCAAGGCGCCTCGTCGTTCACCTACGATGCTGGTGCGCCCATCAACGTGGTGGGTGCTATCACCGTTACACAGGCGAATGTCTATGACGCCAGAACCTCGGGTGTGGTCACCGCCACCATCAGCAACACATCTGCTGCTGACCTCAGCGTTTTGCAAGTGCTGGGTAACCGCTTCACTTACAGCATCAGTGATGCAGCCAGCTCGGTAGCGGGCCTGAGCCAGGCCGTGCTGGACGGTGCGGTCAACATCACCACAACAGGTGCAGCCACGGCTGCGCAAGCAGCTTCCTTGCTCGAGGCGCACAACAGCGGCTCCAAGGTCATTGGGCAAGTGAATGCGTCGGTGAGCGATGCGCTGAACTTGACGCTGGGTTTGAATGAAAGCATCACCACTCTGGCGGTGACCAATGGCAGCGTCAATGCGGCTGACCTGCTGGCACTTGATGCCAAGGTTGACAACATTGACCTCACGAACATGACCACACTCATTGGCAACAATGCTGATGTGCTGACCGTGGTGAACGCCCCTTCGATGTTGAACATCAACACCACAAGTAATGTGGTGATAACAGGTCCAGTGACGGCCGCACAAGCCAATTTGTTCGCCACTCACATTACAGGCGTGGTCACAGCGAACCTGACGGACACGGCCAGCAACCTGGTTACCGCCCTGACCGATGCCGACACCAACAACTACACGATCAAGCTCACAGACAGCACGGTGACAGCGACTGCCTTGAACACGCTGGATGGTAAAACTTCTGGCTTGATCGATGCGACCTCGGTGGCGACAGTCACCGGAACGTCGGTCAGTGCATTGAGCACCGCCTTTGATTCATCAGGTATCACCGGTTTGGCTGGCAAAGCCATCACCATCAGTGGCCCCATCGGCGTGTCTGATGCGAACACCGCTGCGGGCTTAACCACGGGTGTCGTCACCGCCACGGTCACTGCTGATACCGCTACAAACCTCAACTCGGCCTTAGGCAACGCATCGGCCACTGACAACCTGACCTTGACCCTCAACGACACGGGCACGGTGGCTGCCAGCGACTTGCTGGCCTTGGATGGCAAGACGGCTGTGGCTGTGAACGCTTCTGCCTCCAGCATCACTGGCGTGTCGGGCACGTATGCCAATGTGCTGAGTGCTTACTCGTCAGCTGGTATCACTGGTTTGGGTAATGAGGCTGTGAGCATCAGCGATGGCCCTTTGTCGGTAGCGCAAGCCAACGAGATCGCGTCACGCACCTCAGGTGCCGTCACCACAAGCCTGGCTGAGACCAGCCTGAGCGCACTGAGTGGTCTGGCCGAGACCAACAACGCGTATGCCGTGAGCATCGCTGACACCACCATTGATGCCGCAGCACTCAATGCCTTGGATGCCAAGACCACCGGCACCATCACCCTGACCAACGCAGCCACAGCCTCGCTCATTGGCAGCTATGCAGAAGTCAATACAGCACTGACAGCCTTCAGTGGTTTAACCACACGCCCAGTGACGCTGACGGGTCTGGTCACGGCTGCACAGGCCAACACCATTGCTGGACTGACCGGTGGCGATATCACCGCCGCAGTGGTTGCTGACACGGCTGCCAACCTGATTGCTGCCATGCCCAATTTGGGCGCCACAGATGCCCTGAGCCTCACGCTCACCGGCAGCAGCGTCGCTGCGACCGACCTCAACACCCTAGACGGCAAAACTTCGGTAGCCATCAACGCCAGCGCTGTGGGTACGGTCACTGCCAGTGCGGTGAGCGACCTCGTCACTGCCTTTGGCTCGTTGGGTATCACCGGCCTGGCTGGCAAAGCCATCACCATCAGTAGCCCCATCGGCGTGTCTGATGCGAACACCGCTGCGGGTTTGACCAGCGGCGTGGTGACCGCCACGATTGATTCGGGCACGGCGTTTACCTTGAACGCTTTGAGCGATGCACAAGTCAACGCCTACAGCTTGACGGTCACTGGTGCGGCCAATGCCACTGACCTGGTGTCTTTGGCGGCCAAGACTTCGGTGGCGATAGATGCTAGCGGTGTTGGCACCATCACCGGCAGCACCTCGGTGCTCAACACCCTGTTTGCGCTGGGCGCATCAGACATCAGCAGCATCAGCGCCAAAGACCTCATCGTCAGTGGCACGCCTGCTGCGGCAGACGTCAACGCGGTGGCTGTGCTCACCAGCGGCACAGTCACAGCCACGATCG
>CANGLW010000005.1 GCA_947454955.1 Comamonadaceae bacterium | reverse complement strand
GGCTCCACGATGCTGCGGGTGTCCACAAACACGTCTTTGATGGCCGCGCACACCGCGTCGGTGTCCACCTCGATGTAGTCGTCCACCAGTTCTTGCGTGAGGCGAAACGTCTCTTCGCCCACTTGTTTCACCGCCGTGCCGTCGCTGAACAAGCCCACGTCATCGAGCAGCACGCGTTCTTCTGCGTCGATGGAGTCCATCATGGCTTTGGAGTCGTTCATCTGCACGCCAATCACCTGAATGTCAGGCCGAATGGCTTTGATGTAACTGGCCACCCCCGCAATCAAGCCGCCGCCGCCAATGGCCACAAACACCGCATCCAGGTCGCTCGCGCCATGCTTGCCTAGACCTTGCAACTGGCGCAACATTTCCATGGCAATCGTGCCCTGGCCGGCAATCACATCGGGGTCGTCAAAGGGGTGAACGAAAGTCAGCCGCTCTTTTTTTTGTAGCAACAACGCTTGCTTGTACGCGTCTGAATAGCTCTCGCCACTCAACACCACTTCGCCACCCAAGGCTTTGACCGCGTCAATTTTGACTTGCGGGGTGGTGGTGGGCATCACAATCACCGCGCGCGTGCCCAACTTGCTCGCCCCCAGCGCAACGCCCTGCGCGTGGTTACCTGCCGAGGCGCAAATGACGCCGGCGGCGAGTTGCTCAGCGCTCAAATGCGCCATCTTGTTGTAAGCCCCGCGCAGCTTGAAGCTGAAAACCGGTTGCTGGTCTTCACGCTTGAGCAATACCCGGTTGTGCAAACGCCGGCTGAGCACCTTGGCAGATTCGAGTGGCGTTTCCACCGCCACGTCATACACCCGCGCGGTGAGGATTTTTTGCAGGTAGTCGGCGGAGGTCAGGGGCTGTTTTTTAGGTGAAGCACTCATGTGTCAAGTTTAGTGGCTCTGGCACACACGCCCACATCGTGGCAAAGGCAAAAGATCACAGCCGCTTTGTAGCGGTTTTGTAGACCTGTTGTTTGTCGCGTTTGCCAGCAGCGATCACCCTGACGGTGACCACCTCATCGTCCACTTGATATACCAAGCGGTAGCCCAGCGCCAGCAGTTTGATTTTGTAGCAGTTGGGCATGCCGCGCAGCGCTGCAGCTGGCACATGCGGGCGCACCAGACGTTCTTGCAGTTTCTTTTTGAGTGGTTCGCGCACACTGGCATCGAGTTGTTGCCACTCGCGCAGCGCCAGTGCGTGAAAGCGCAGCTTATAGCTCATCGATGCTGACATCCACAAACGGGCCTTGGGCTCGTTCGCGTATCAGTTTGGCATCTTCCAAATCTTCCAGGTGAGCCATCAGACGCTCGTAGTGGGCCGCAGGCAAGAGATAAGCCTCAGCCCGGTTGTGGTTGAGCACCGCCACCGGTTCGTCCTCGGCTTGCTTCAAAATATCGGCATAGTGGCGCTTGAGGTTGGTCACGCTGACCGTGAGGTTGCTTAAGACGGTGTCCATGATTTTGATGTTAAATTAAATGTCAATTATGGCGTCTTTTGTGACTTCGTGCCGATTTTTTAACTGATGAAGGATGACCCAGATGGACTGCACCGTAACCTGGACCGGCGCGACCGGCACCCGCTCAGGCATGGGCTTTTTGGCTGAAACCGGCAGCGGCCACACCTTGGTGATGGACGGCGCGCCCGATGCGGCCAAGCCCGAAAATGGCGGCCATAACCTGGCCCCGCGCCCCATGGAAACCTTGTTGGCTGGCGCTGGCGGCTGCACGGCTTATGACGTGGTGCTGATCCTTAAACGCGGCCGCCACGATGTGCGCGGCTGCTCGGTGCGCCTGCAGTCCGAACGCGCCGAGGTCGATCCCAAGGTGTTCAACAAAATCAACATGCACTTCACCGTGACCGGCAAGGGCCTGCCCGAAGCGGCAGTAGAGCGCGCCATCCAAATGAGCCACGACAAATACTGCTCCGCCACCATCATGCTGGGCAAAACCGCGGAAATCACCACCAGTTTTGAGGTGGTGGAGGCTTGACCGCAACCCTAGAAGCACTAAAATGAGCTTTTACTAATTTCGTGCGGCACTAAAATATGCAAGCAGCCATCAATACCAGCGTCAAGGTTATAGGAGCCAACGGGCAAATTTCCCTTGGCAAACATTTTGCTGGGCGTCAGGTGCTCGTCGAAGAGCAAGAGGCGGGGGTATGGCTGATTCGCACAGCCACGGTGGTGCCTGACAACGAGCGCTGGCTGCACGCCTCAGGCGCGGCTGCAGACTTGGAGCAGGCACTGGCTTGGGCGCAAGCCAACCCGGCGCACGATGTGGGCGCAGACGACTTGATTGAGCGCTTGCAAGGCGAATAAAGCCCATGGCTGGCTCAGATGGGCTTGTCCGTTTGGACATGAACACCCCGGTTTTTCAAGACCACCTGCTCAACTTGCAAAAGCCTGAGCGCCATGCCGCTTTGGACACCTTGAAAAAAATCAAGCAGCTCACATGGGCGCAGGTCTACAAGGACAGCGGTTTAAAGTGGGAAAAAATCGTCAGCATCAAGCCCCCGCCTGGTTTAGACGCCGTTTATTCTATGCGCATCACTCAGTCGCGTCGCTGCACGGCCTACCGAGAAGGTGAGTTCTTACGGCTGCTCACCATTGCCCCTGACCACGACAGCACTTATGGGCGAAAGTAAGCCCAGCCTTTAAACCTTGTAAGCCACGGTGGTCATCACCTTGGCGGCCGCGGTCATCAGGCCTTTGACTGGGGTGGGCAAGGGTTTGGCGCCCGCGTGTTGGGCGTCCAGGGCGTGGCGGGCTTCGTCGGCTTTCATCTCGGACACGATGGCGCGCGAGGCGGCGTCGGCCGCGGGCAACTCGCGCAGGTGGCTATCCAGGTGAGCCTCCACCTGGTTTTCGGTTTCCACCACAAAGCCCAGGCTCCAGGCGTCACCCAAGCGCCCGGCCAGCAGGCCTAAGCCAAACGCCCCGGCGTACCACAGCGGGTTGAGCAGAGAGGGACGGCTGCCCAGTTGCTCCAGACGCTGCGCCGTCCATGCCAAATGTTTGGTTTCTTCCGCGCTAGCCGCCATGAAATGGGCTTTAAGCGCTTCGTTTTTGGTAGCAAGCGCCTGCGCGGTGTACAAAGCCTGGGCGCACACCTCCCCCACATGGTTGACCCGCATCAGGCCCGCGGCGTGCTGCTTGTCGGCTTCGCTCAAGTGATCAGGCGAAGCAAACGCCGGCTGAGGCATGGGGGCGCTGGCGTGCGGCTTGGCAAACAGCGTGCGCAGGGTGTTGTCGAGGGTGGTGAGCAGGATGTCCATGGCGGGTATTTAATCAAAAGGGTTGATCACTTGCACACCCAAGGGGCGTTTGAGTGAGCCCAAGTCTTCGGTGTAAAGGGTTTTGATGCCGTGTCCAGCGTCCAGCGGCCTTCAGTCATCGTAAGCATCGTCACGGACAAACTTGCCCGCGTGACCGAAGGTCTGGCTCATGCGAAATGCCAGTGCTTTTTGAATCAGTGCCTCACGGCCTTCGGTGGCTGCTTTGGCAGCTACTGGCCGCACAATTTTCGCCATAGGCTTGCCGTGGCGGGGCACCACCAAGTTTTCGCCAGCAGTCACCCGCGCTGCTATAGCGGCAAAGTTGTGAATAAACGCTCGTAAAGTGCCCATGGCTTCCATACGTGACTTTTAGCTTGTACAAATTGCATCAGAAAAATATTGGGGGCTATCCCGTGTAGCTTCATTGTGACTACAATTGAGACTTCCATAAACCCCAGGAGTCAATCCATGAGCTTCGCCACCGACACTTACGTTCGTGCACGTATCGACAGCGACACGAAAGCGCGAGCGGCCGATGCGCTTGAGGCCATGGGTCTATCGATATCAGATGCCATACGCATGTTGATGTTACGCGTCGCTGATGATCGCCGTTTGCCCTTTGAGGTGAAAGCGCCCAACGCCACAACGCGCCATGCCATGGCCGAGCTTGAAGGCGGCAGGGGCAAAAAGTTCACCAGCATTGATGAATTAATGGCCGACCTGAATGCGAACGATTGAGCAAGCATCTGCCTTCAAGCGCGACTACAAAAGAGCATTAAAAGGGCGTTACCGAGCGTCGCTTTGCGACGATTTGAGCCAGGTGTTGCTGGCTTTGGCGACTGACCAAGTTCTCGATCTCAAATACCGTGACCATGATCTGATCGGAAATTGGGCTGGCTATCGTGAATGCCACATCAAGCCCGATTTACTCCTCATTTACCGACAGTCTGGTCCTGACTTGCTAAGGCTGGCAAGGCTGGGTTCGCACAGCGAGCTATTTGGTTGAGACGTCTTTGCTCAAGCCGCCTTCAAATACATGTCGATATGCATGGAGCTGAATGGACACAGCACACCACCGCTGGCGGTCCGCTCCAGCAACCCTAGGTTGGCCAGAACCGCCACATCGTCGTGCACGCGTTTCACATCACGGCCAACTCTGCGTGCCAGTTCGCGCAGAGCTAACTCGCCTTGGCCTTGCGCGCTACGCACAAGCGCCCAACGTTTTTCTGTCAGTTGCCCAAAAAACTGTGCGGGTGTTTCAAAGTTGAGCACTTCGCCTTGATAACTGTCGGCGTTGGCCAACTGAGCTGCGGCGCGTAAAGCGCTTTGCCAGTCAGGTTGAAGGGTGATGGTGAGGGTGCGCTGAGTCATCGTGCTCTCCTGGCGGCGACAGCCGCAATCAAGTTTACCTGTTGTCGAAAATGCCAACATAAGCGGATCCGTCAACTTGGTTTTGAATTGATGGCTGCGGTGGGTTGATCTGACTTGGCGTGCCAAAGTGGGCGATTGGATGGGTGGTCCAGCTTTGTTTTGTTGCACCCGTGCAACGAAAAACGGCGAAAAACCCCAAAATTTCCCTGGTGTTGATGTGCTTGGGGTCGGGTTCTGCTTCAATTGCAACAACTTCCTAAATAAGGAGGTTGGCCCGGGGCTCAAACCTTGGTGCCCCTTGTTTAACCTTTGGAGAACTTTCAAATGAAAAAGACCCTCGTTGCCCTGGCTGCCCTGGCTGCCACAGCTTCTTTCGCGCAATCTTCCGTCGGCATCGTCGGCGTGTTCGATATCGGCTTCAAAGCTAACTCTGCTCCCTACACAGCTGCTGGCACCAACGCCAGCACCAACGCTGTGGCTCAAAACGGTATTGCTACCTCCGCTATCAAATTTGTGGGCACAGAAGACCTGGGCGGCGGCATGAAGGCCAGCTTCCTGGCTGAGATCAACCCCAACCTGGTTCAGTCTTCCACATCGAACCAAAACTACGCTTTCGCAACTGACTACAGCGGCACGCCCTTCAACGGCGAGCAGTACCTTGGCTTGTCCGGTGGTTTTGGTGACGTGAAACTGGGTGTCCCTAACGCTGGTTTCTTCTTGGCATTGAACAATTCCAACCCCTTCGGTACTGCCATGGGCTCCGCTTATGGCGCTGGTGGCGTGAGCCGCTTGGGCACCCGTGCTTTGGGTATCGTTTCAGGCGTGGCCTCTGGTACCGCCCGTATCATCCGTCACGAGCGTTCCATTCAGTACACCACACCTAGCTTCAGCGGTTTCTCGGCTACTGTGACTTACGCAGCCCTGAACGACAACACCAATAATGCTAACCCTAGCAACCAAGACGGTTATACCGACATCGCCTTGAACTACAGCAATGGCCCACTGAATGTGTCTTTTGCTAATGCTGTGAACAAGTTTGGTGCTAACACCATCCCAACTTTGGCGAGCAATCCTTACTTGACTACTAACACTGGCTTGTCTGCTAATCTCGCCAATGGTGACTACACTTACAACGTGTTGGCTGGTAACTACACCTTCGGTACCACCACCGTTTACGCTGGCTACACCACCACCAAGAGCAATGGTATGACCAATGCTGCAGTGCTGGAAGATGCGACTTCCTGGAACTTGGCTGCCAAGTACGTGATGGGTCAGACTGACTTGCTGGCTGGTTACACAGTGCGTACATCTAACATCGCTGGCGTGAACAACGCTTCCGTGTTGGGTTTGGGTGCTAACTACAACCTGAGCAAGCGCACCGCTGTTTACTATCGCTTCGAAGCCGCTAACGCTAACACTAACGACGCTGCTGCCGTTGTTGGTGGTTCTGTGACCAATGCTTCTATGGTTGGTGTTCGCCACTCGTTCTAATCTGACGCTGGCTGCAAGCCAGTTTAAGATTTAGAAACTAAAAACCCCGTTACAGTGATGTGACGGGGTTTTTTATTTGGAGATTAATATGTTCAAAACTATTTTGTGTGTTGCAGCTTTATGCATAGGCACTGTCGCTGGTGCGGCCGAACAATACGCGGCTAACTTCAGCGCGCCTTCTAACGGCGGCCGCTCGATGAATTTCAAAATTGAGCTTGAGCTGGATCTCAAAGGCGATGGCGTGTTTGAGGGCAAGGTGCTCAAAGTTTGGGGCGCTTCTACCTGTCGTTACCCAGTTTCACTCACGGGTTCCCTGGTGGGCGATGACATCAGTTTCAAAAGTGAACTCAACGAAATCAAAGGCTGTGGGCGCATTGTGTTCAACGGCAAAAAAGTGGGTGACACTTTGGTTGGCGTATTGCCGATGTTTCAAGGCCGCGCGATTGAACTGACGTTCAGCAAGTAAGACTTACCAAGTTCAAAACAGAAACTAAAACAAGATTCAAAATCAGCGCATCACCCCCCGTTGTTGCGCGACCGTCTGCTCTGCAACAGCGCAATGTTTTGCTCGCCACTCACCGTGCTGGCGTAGTGGTTATTGATCACATCCACGCTGGTGCGGGCGTTGCGTGCCAAAGTTAATAAATCAATACCGTGGCCGTACAGCAAACGGAAGGTGATGGCCGAGTGGCGCAGGCTGTACATGGAGCGGGGCAAACCATGCGCATTGGTTTTCAAGCCCGTGACTTTCAGCACCCAGTTGAACATGAGGTTGAGCACATTGAGTGCGTAGTTGCGGTCTTTGAGGTGCGGTAAAAACACATAGTCATCGGGCTTGGCGCGGCTCAAGCCTTGTTGGTGCAAACAAATTTGCCGGTAAATACGCACCGCCGGAAATAAGGTGACGATGGGTGCGTCGTGGCTTTTGGTTTCGGGCAGCGTCAGGCGTAAATAGGTGTTGCCCGCTTTGACCACTTCCACGTGTTTGTGTTTGAGGGTTTTCAAATCACTCGGGCGAATAAAGCTGTTGACCATGAAACCCACTGCCCACGCTAAATCGGGCGGCATGTGGTCATCGCTGTAAATCAATTTATAAGTTTTGCGCAGTGTGCGTTGGCTCTCGGGGTGGGGTTTGCCGCGCAAGGCGCGCGCGGTTCGCAAGATGCGCCAGTACTCGGTGGGTGTGAAAGCGCCGCGCGACTGGGTTTTGATTTTCACCTTCGGAAACTCGGGCGTGGTTTTGATGACGCCCATGCGAAACGCGTGGTTGAACACTTTGCGGATGGCCACGAAATATTGGCTCAGGGTGATGGTGCTCATCTCGCCGCTCATGTCTTGCAAAAACGCCATGAGTTGCGGGTAGCCCACGTGGGCCATGGGCATCTCGCGCCAGCGCGGCAAGATGTGCGCGTCCAGTCGGTTGCGCAGCACTTGCAAACTGCCGCGCGCAAATTCGCCGCGTTCGGTGCGCGCTTTTTCGGCCAAAAACATGTCTTCAGCCAGCTGCCCAAAGGTCGCATCGGGACTGTGAACCTTGGCCCGGCTGATGACTTTTGGGGGGTTAAAAACCGCGCTGGCGGGCTGCGTTTGGGCCAGCAATTGTTCGTAAAGTACTCGCGCGAACGACTGTGCCACTTTCAGGCTCATGCTGTGCGAGCTGCGCTTGTAGGTCCGACCCCCGATCCAACACCGCACCTGCCAGTACTTGCTGGCGGTGATTTTGAACACCACCAACTTGCGCGGGTAGCCCGGCACAGGTGTGATACTTTCCGGAATCGGCACCGTGCGGCTGCGGCTGGGCGAGCCGAACTTGGCGTCGTTGGCGGGAGGGGCGGGTGTTTCGAGCAACATTTCGTATAACGAAATTTCGGGCCGGCTTGTTTGAACGCGACTAATGTCCCACCTAAAAGGCGAATTCACGGACTTTTAGGTTGAAATACGTCAATTTTTGTGTGTTTTTCGCCACAAAACGAAGGGCTTCAACCGTCGCTTGAACAGCTTCGCGGTCTTTGAAATGAACAACTTTGAGAGTTGACAGGCCACCCATGCTCACCCTTGCGGGTTGACGCTGGTTTGACATCTGTCACGCCTGGGCTCTTGAAATGCGCTGTTTTGCCCTTATCATTAGCACTCGCTGGGGTTGAGTGCTAACAAGGCCCCATGTGTGTTCCGGCGGGTAGCCCCGTGGCTGCCGGCCTTTACTTGAAAACCATTGTTTCTAGGAGATTTTTCATGAAACTGCGTCCTCTGGCCGACCGCGTGATTGTCAAGCGCGTGGAAAACGAAACCAAAACCGCCTCCGGCATCGTCATTCCTGACAGCGCCGCTGAGAAGCCTGACCAGGGTGAAGTCTTGGCCGTGGGCCCCGGCAAAACCAACGACAAGGGCGAGACCAAAGCCCTGTCGGTGAAAGTGGGCGACCGCGTGTTGTTCGGCAAGTACAGCGGCCAGACCGTCAAGGTCGATGGCGACGAACTCCTCGTCATGAAAGAAGACGACCTATTTGCGGTTGTCGAGAAGTAATTCACTCTCAATTTCATAGCTGAGTTGCTTGGTATTTCAAGGCTCGGCACTGTTTTTAATTTAATTCTTAGGAGCCAAACATGGCAGCAAAAGACGTGATTTTCGGCGGCGAAGCCCGCGCACGCATGGTTGAAGGCGTGAACATTCTGGCTAACGCGGTCAAAGTGACCCTGGGCCCCAAAGGTCGTAACGTGGTGCTCGAGCGCTCGTTCGGCGCCCCCACCGTGACCAAGGACGGTGTGTCCGTGGCCAAGGAAATCGAACTCAAAGACAAGCTCCAGAACATGGGCGCGCAAATGGTCAAGGAAGTCGCTTCCAAGACTTCTGACAACGCTGGCGACGGCACCACCACCGCTACCGTGCTGGCCCAAGCCATCGTGCGCGAAGGCATGAAGTACGTGGCCGCTGGCATGAACCCCATGGACTTGAAGCGTGGCATCGACAAGGCCGTGACCGCTTTGATCGAAGAGCTGAAGAAAGCTTCCAAGCCCACCACCACTTCTAAAGAAATCGCCCAAGTGGGTTCGATTTCTGCCAACTCTGACTCCAGCATCGGCGACATCATCGCCAACGCCATGGACAAAGTGGGCAAAGAAGGCGTGATCACCGTGGAAGACGGCAAATCGCTGCAAAACGAACTCGACGTGGTTGAAGGCATGCAGTTCGACCGCGGCTACCTGTCGCCCTACTTCATCAACAACCCCGAGAAGCAAGCTGCTTTGTTGGACAACCCCTTCGTGCTGTTGTTCGACAAGAAAATCAGCAACATCCGCGACCTGCTGCCCACGCTCGAGCAAGTGGCCAAGGCCGGCCGTCCGCTGTTGATCATTGCTGAAGACGTCGAGGGCGAAGCCCTGGCAACCTTGGTGGTCAACACCATTCGCGGCATTCTGAAAGTGGTGGCTGTGAAGGCTCCTGGTTTCGGTGACCGTCGCAAAGCCATGTTGGAAGACATCGCCATCTTGACCGGCGGCAAAGTGATCGCTGAAGAAGTGGGCCTGAGCCTGGACAAAGTGACTTTGGCCGACCTGGGTCAAGCCAAGCGCATCGAAGTGGGCAAAGAAAACACCATCATCATCGACGGTGCTGGCGCTGCTGCTGACATCGAAGCCCGCGTCAAGCAAGTGCGCGTGCAGATCGAAGAAGCCACCAGCGACTACGACCGCGAGAAGCTCCAAGAGCGCGTGGCCAAGTTGGCCGGCGGTGTGGCCGTGATCAAGGTTGGCGCTGCCACCGAAGTCGAGATGAAAGAGAAGAAAGCCCGCGTGGAAGACGCCCTGCACGCCACCCGCGCTGCTGTGGAAGAAGGCATTGTGGCTGGTGGTGGCGTGGCTCTGCTGCGCGCCAAGCAAGCTGCTGGCACCATCAAGGGTGACAACGCTGACCAAGAAGCCGGCATTAAGCTGGTGCTCAAGGCCATCGAAGCGCCCCTGCGCGAGATCGTTTACAACGCCGGTGGCGAAGCCTCGGTGGTGGTCAACGCGGTGTTGGCTGGCAAAGGCAACTACGGCTTCAACGCTGCCAATGACACCTACGGTGACATGATCGAAATGGGTATCTTGGACCCCACCAAAGTGACCCGCACCGCGCTGCAAAACGCCGCGTCTGTGGCCAGCTTGATGCTGACCACCGAGTGCATGGTGTCTGAAGCCGCCAAGGACGACGCACCAGCTGGTGGCGGTATGCCTGACATGGGTGGTATGGGCGGCATGGGTGGCATGGGCATGTAATTTTGCTCCTTGCCTGAGGGCTGATCGCCGCGTTGCTTGGGCTTGCCGTACCCTCAGGTACTGTCAGCGCCCAAGCGCCTTGCGCTAAGCCCTCATGCTGCGTCGATGGGCGTTGTTGGTATCGAATACCGCTACAGCTTGTTGGCTCACATGAAAAAACCCCGAAGTTTTTGCTTCGGGGTTTTTTCTTTTTGGGTCTGTGTTTGTAAAAGCTCAGCCTCGTCGTGTCCACGCAGGTAAGGGCGCGGGGCGGTGCAGCACGTCTTCGCTCAGCCAGGTGGCGCTCACGCGGGCGCGTTCAGCAACGGTGGCCAGGGGCAGTTGCTGGTAGTCGTCGTTGAACACTTCAAAGCTGTAGTCGCCGCGGTAGCCAATGCGGTCCAGGCGCAGCACCAGGTCGGCCAGCTCGGCGCTGTGCACGCCTTCGCCGGGGAACACGCGAAAGGTCCTGGCGGTGGTCATACGTTCTTCGAAGGTGGGCGTCTCGTGCCACATGAAGTCGGAGAGCTGCACCAAGAAAATTTTGCTCGGGTCCAGGTCTTCAATCGCATCCAGCGATGTCTTGGCTGCGAAGATGTGAAACGAGTCCAAACCAATGCCGAGGTTGGGGCAATCGGCGCGGCAAATCACGTCCCACGCGGTGGTGAACTCGTTGATGTGGCGGCCCCAAGACAAGCCCTCGTACGCGACCTTGATGCCCAAGGGAATGGCCATCATGGCGAGCTTGCGCAAATCGCGGGCGATGTCGTCCAGGTTGTCGGTGGCATGACGCGAGGTGGATGAACACGCCAGCAGCACCTTGCTGCCGGTGGCCGCGCACATCTCGAGCATGGCGCGCGCCATGTCCACCTTGTAGTGGTGCAAGTGGCCCGACAGGCCCTCGAAGTCGCGCAGCACCTGAAAGCCGGTGGGGCGCAAGCCACTGTCGTTCACCGCCTGCACCGCGGCAGGCACGCCACCGGGGTGGCTCACCAGGTCGCGCGCCATGAGCATGACCTGCGAAAAGCCAGCGTCCTTCATGGCCGCGAGCTTGGCCTCCAGGCTGCCAGCCAGGGTGATGGTGTCCATGCCAAAGCCGTTGATCACGTTCATGGCCGGGTCCTATGTTTTGTGCACCAGCTCGAACGACACCGAGCCCAAGGCATTGCGGGTCAGCGCGCCACGGTCTTCGGGGTGCAACTGGGTGGACTCGACAAACTCCACCCCACGGGCTTTGAGGGCGGCCACGGCCGCGCTCACATCGGGCACACCCAGGCCGATGCGCTGCAGGCACTCCGGCGTGTCGTCGCCTTCCATCCAAGGGTCGGGCTCGATGAGTTGCCACAAAAACGTGCCGCAGGGGCTGGTGAGCAAATGACCTTTGGGCAAAATGCCAAAGCGTTGGTCGTCGGGCACGGCACTGAAGTCAAACATCTGCTCGAAATACGCCAGCCAGTCGCTGCTGCGGCCCGCGCCGATGTACTGCACCACGCCAAAGTAAGTCATGTCGCACAGAGCGGCAGGCTTGGGGTCGACGGTGGGGATGGTTTTGAAGTCGATGTCGTAAATCGAGAATTCTTGCCAACGGTCCACAAAGTAAAAGCGGCTGCGCCCGGGGCCGTGGATGGCGGGGATGTGCAGCTCCATGGCCTGCGCGTGGCTGGGCACGCTCCAAGCGCCCAGGTCCACACAGCGGGTGTGAGCCTTCAAGGCATCTTTCACGCGAAAGGCCACGGCCGATAAAACTGGCGCGCCATTGGCGGTGGCACTCACCCGCGCGTCATCAGGGCTGGCGTTGACCACCAGGTTCATATCGCCCTGGCGGTAGAGCGTGACCTCCCTAGATCGGTGGCGCGCCACCGGGCGAAAGCCCATGTTCTCCAGCACCTGGCCCAGGGCCTGCGGGCGGCTGGTGGCGTACTCGATGAACTCAATGCCTTCAATGCCCAAGCGGTTGGGCATCTCGGGCACGTTTTCGCGTTGCACTTGGGTCATGGCAGTCCTTGAACGTTAGTAGCTCAAACGCGCCACGCTGCGCAAATGCTCAGCGGTGGTGCTGGGGAAATCGAAATACTCCAGGTAAGCGGGGATCTGCTCGAACAGCATGTCCGAGCCCACCTGCACCTGGCAGCCGCGGTCTTTGGCGGCTTGTAAAAACGCGGTCATCTCGGTGGCCATCACCACCTCGCCCACAAAGGTGTGGGGGGTCAAGCGCGAGACATCCATGGGCAGCGGGTCGCCCGGGTTCATGCCCATGGGCGTGGCGTTGACCACCAGGTCAAAGCCTGCGGGGTCGTTCGAGCCGGTACTCACTGCTAACGCTGGATAGTTGTCCTGCAAACGCTTTGCCAATGCATCGGCGGCTGCGGTGTTCACATCAAATACCGCGATGCCGGCAATGCCTGCACCCGCGAGGGACGCGGCAATCGCGCAACCCACACCACCGCAACCCACCACCAGCACGCGCTTGTTGGTCAGGTCAAAACCTTTGCGCTGCACACCGCGCACAAAACCAGCGCCATCGAACATGTCGCCCACCAAGCGGCCATCGGCCGTGCGCTTGACAGCATTGCATGCACCCGCCACTTTGACGTTGATGGACACCTCATCGAGCAAGCCCACCGTGGTGACCTTGTGCGGCATGGTGATGAGCGCGCCACGGATGTTGGTGAGCCCAAACACCGAGCGCAAAAACGTGGGGTAGTTCTCGGCCTGGCAGCCCATGGGCACCACCAGCGCATCAATGCCCGCACCTTCGAAATACGGGTTGTAAATCATGGGCGACTTGAAGCTGAAGGTGGGGTAACCGATGTGGGCAATGAACTCGGTGTTGCCGGTGATGTACATGCTTATTTGAATTGAGCAGCCGACACCGCAGCGCGCAGCGCCAGCAAATAGCTGTCCACGCCGAAGCCGCAGATTTGGCCTTTGACCACCTCGGAAAACACCGAGACATGGCGGAACGCTTCGCGGGCATGCACGTTGGACATGTGCACCTCCACGATGGGGCACTTGAGGATGGCCAGCGCATCACGTATGCCGTAGCTGTAATGTGTCCAGGCCCCCGCGTTGATGAGCACCGCGTCCACTTGGTCGGCATGCGCCTGGTGGATGCGCTCGCACATGGTGCCTTCAAAGTTGGTTTGAAAGCATTCGACGCTCACGCCCAGCTCTTTCGCGAGTTGTTGCAGGCTGGCGTTGATGTCGTCGAGCGTGGCTGTGCCGTACTGGGCCGGGTCACGCTTGCCGAACATGTTGAGGTTGATGCCGTTGAGCACGAGCACTTTCATACAAACTCCTTTTGACGGGGCTGCGAACCAGCGCAGCCCTCTAACTACTTACTTGCGGATCTTGGCCAGCTCAGCCTGCAGATCAGCCACGGTGGCAGCAATCGCCTCGCCGTGCTTGGCAATCACCGGCTTCATTTTGTCGCGAAGGATGACCATTTCAGCGGGTGGCAACTCGGTGACTTGCATGCCGTTTTTCTTCAGGTTGTCGGTGATGCTGGCCACCTGACCACGCGACTGAGCGCGCTGGTACTTGATGGACTCGGCCACGGCTTCTTCAATCAGTTTTTTCTCAGACGCGTTCAAGCCGTCCCAGAACTTTTTGCTGACCATGATGGACTGCGGGTTGTACTGGTGACGGGTGAGCGTCAGGTGCTTTTGCACCTCGTAAAACTTGGCCGAGTTGATGGTGGCCACAGGGTTTTCCTGGCCGTCAATCGCGCGCTGCTCCAGGGCGGCGTACACCTCAGGGAAAGGCAGCGGTGTGGGGTTGGCACCCAGCGCTTTGACCCAATCCACATTGATGGGGTTGGGGATCACACGCAGCTTCAGACCATCGATGTCTGCTACTTTATTGATAGCGCGCTTGCTGTTGGTCAGGTTGCGAAAACCCAGCTCGTAGTAGCCCAGACCCACAATGCCTTTGTCCAGCAACTTCTCGTGCATCTTCTGGCCAAAGGGGCCGTCCACCACCGCGTCAGCCTCTTTCTCGTTGGCGAACATGAAGGGGAAATCGTAGACCGCGAAGTCTTTGACCTGGCTGGCCAAAATGCCCGAGTTCATCGACACCATTTCCAGCGAGCCGCCTTGCAGGGCCGACACATTTGCCTGGTCGTTACCCAGTGCACCACCCACAAAAATATTCACTTTGATTTTGCCGCCGGACTTGGCTTCCACCACTTCCTTGAACTTTTCCATGCCCATCACGATGGGGTGGCCCGCGCTGTTTTGGTTGGCGAACTTGATGGTTTTTTCTTGCGCGTAAGCCAGGCCCACAGCGGCCAAGGCCACGCTGGCCAACACGGTTTTGATGAATACACGTTTCATGACTAAGGTCTCCAGAAAAACTTGTACGCTATGAAATAAATAGCACTGACTGGCGTACGGGTGCAGCTCAGCGCTTTAAAAATCAATAAAACCAGCGGGCTGGCACCATCACAATTTGCGGGAACAGCACCATCAGGAACATCACGATGAACTGCACCGCCATGAAGGGCAGCACGCCGCGGGTCACATCGTCCATGCGCATGCGGCCCACACCCGCCACCACATTGAGCACGGTGCCCACCGGCGGGGTGACCAAGCCAATCGAGTTGTTGATGATGAACATCACCCCGAAATACACCGGGTCGATGCCCGCGGCTTTGACGATGGGCATGAGTACCGGCGTCAAAATCAAAATCGTGGGCGTCATGTCCATCGCGGTGCCCACCACCATCACCAGCAACATGATGGCGGCCATCAGCAGCTTGGGGTTGTCCAGCAAAGGCTGCAAGAGCGTGACCACTTGTGCCGGCAAATTAGCTACGGTGATCAACCAAGCCGAGACCATGGCGGCAGCCACCAGGAACATGATGACCGCGGTGGTTTTGGCAGCCGAGCGAAATACCTCGAACAACTGCGCCCAGCTGAGTTCGCGGTAAATCACGCCAGCCACAAACAGCGCGTACATGGCCGCCACCACCGCGGCTTCGGTGGGTGTGAACACGCCCATGCGCAGGCCCACCAAAATGATGACGGGCAGCATCAGCGCCCAGCCGGCACTGCGCATGGCGGCCAGCACCTCGCCCCAGCTTTTGCGCGGTGGGGGCGAGAGGTCTTCTTTGCGGGTGAGCCACCACCAGGTGATCCACAAACCAGCGCTCAGCACAATGCCTGGGAAGATGCCGGCCAAAAACAACTTGCTGATGGATACATTGGCGGCCACCCCGAAAATCACAAAGCCGATGGACGGTGGGATGATGGGGCCAATCACACCGCACGCGGCAATCAAGCCGCCGCTGCGCGCTTTGTCATGGCCGGCTTTGACCATCATGGGCAGCAGCAAGGCGGTCAGCGCTGCAGCATCCGCCACCGCTGAGCCTGAGAGGGCCGAGAGCAAACACGCCGCCACAATCGTCACATAGCCCAAGCCGCCGCGGATGTGGCCGACCAGCGCCAGCGCAAAGTCCACAATGCGGCGCGAGAGGCCGCCGGTGTTCATCACCTCACCGGCCAGCATGAAGAAGGGCACGGCCAAGAGCGGGAAGCTGTTGGAGCCCTCAATCAGGTTTTGCGCGAGGATTTGCGCATCGAACATGTTCATGTGCCACATCAACGCCACGCCGCACAGCAGCAGCGAAAACGCAATGGGCACACCCAGGGCCATGGCGGCCAGCAAGGAGCCGAGGAAAACAGCAATCGTCATGGTGCGGCACTCACTTCAAAGGGGCAGGGGCGTCGATCGGCTCTTCTTCCGATTCGCGCACACCAATCAACTCACTGTCGGCCAGCTCACCGGTCATCAAGCGCCACAGGTGGTCCACCAAAATGAGTGCACCCGAGACAGCGCACACCATGCCGCCTGCAAAGAACCAGGCCATCGAGACTTCCATCACCGCGCTGGTGGCGTCCAGGTTGATCTTGACCAGCTCCCACGAGCCTTTGAACAAGAGCCAGCACACAAACAACATGAGCAAGTGGCTGAGCACCAGGCAAACCTTTTGGCCGCGGATGGAGAGGCGAGAGACCAGGGTGTCTGAGCCCAGATGCGCGCCTTCTTTCATGGCCACAATCGCGCCCAGGAAGGTCACCCACACAAACAACCAGCGCGAGAGTTCTTCCGACATGGTGATGCCCGAATTGAAGCCGTAGCGCAGCACCACATTGCCAAACACCAGCACCACCATCACCGCCAGAAACACGGCCATCAACACGCCCAGAAAGCGGGTGTAGTGGCCCAGTAATCGATTCAGCATCGCTTGTCCTTATCTCTCTTTGTCAGTCAGCGCACATCAGCCATGGCACAAAATGTACAGAGTAGTTAATTTTTAAGTCTCAAGGTTAACCCTGACGAACCTCAACACCATCTCAATCACGCTGGCGCGCCTCTTGGCCAGTGCTTTAGGGGCCTGGCTGTTGCGCTTGAAAATCAGGTCAAAGGTGTAGCGGTTCGACACGTTGAAAAACGTCAGCGCCGAGATGGACGCGTGAATGTCGATCGGGTCGAGCCCGGCGCGGAATTCGCCCAGGCGCACACCGCGCTGGTACAGCTCGGCAATCGCGGTGATGACCGACACATTGAGCTCTTGGATGAGCTCGCTTTGCGCCAGGTACTCGCCACGCTGCATGTTCTCCGACATCACCAGGCGTATGAAGTCCTGGTTGTTGTGGTGGTGGTCAAAGGTGAAGCCCACCAACTTGGCCAGGGCCTCTGTGGGCGGTAAATCGCCCAGGTGCAACTCGCTCTCCACCTGGCGGATGCGACGGTAAGACTCCTCCAACACCGCCAAATACAAGCCTTCTTTGCTACCGTAATAGTAGTAAATCATGCGCTTGCTGGTGTGGGTGGCGTCAGCAATCGCGTCAATGCGCGCGCCCGCCAAGCCCTTGGCCGCGAACTCCTGCGTGGCCACAGCCATGATGCCGGCCATGGTGCGCTCCGGGTCGTTGGTGCGCCCAGATGTTTTTGCAGAATGTACTAACTTGTCCATACACGGAGTATAGACAGACTCTTTATGGCAGGCAAGAGCCAGAACCTCAGGGCTTGCTGGGGTTTACCCGAGCCTGGTTTTAAACCGTGGCTGTGGTGTGCGCACCGCCCAAAAACAAGCGGTCCATTTGCGGGTCGGCCAAGATCTCCGCGGCAGGCTTGTGCAACACCAAGCGGCCCGACTCCAGGGCGATGGCTTCGTCCGAGTACTTCAAGGCGCTCTTCACGTTTTGCTCCACCATCAGCACCGTGGTGCCCTGGTCGGCCAACTTGCGCAAGAGCTTGAACACGTCTTGCACCACCATGGGCGAGAGGCCAATTGAGGGCTCGTCGATCAACAACACCTTGGGGCGCAGCAAAAGGGCGCGACCAATTTCCAGTTGCTTTTGCTCACCGCCCGACAAGGACGAAGCCAGCGAGTTGATGCGTTCTTGCACCCGCGGGAAAAATGCCAGCACCTCGGGGATCCGCTCGTGCGTGGTCTTCATGCCCAGGGTGATGCCACCGAGCTCCAGGTTTTCAAACACCGAGAGCTGCCCGAACAGGTTGCGACCTTGCGGCACAAACGCAATGCCTTGGGCCAACAGCGCTTTTTGGCTGGCGCCGGTGATGTCTTGCCCGTGCAGGCGTATCTGGCCCTGGCGCGGCTTGAGCAAACCGAACAAGGTTTTGAGCACCGTGGACTTGCCCGCGCCATTGGGCCCAATGAGCAAGGTGATGGAGCCGCTGGGTACGCTGAAGGACAGGTTGTTGAGGATCATGAAGTCCTTGTAACCGGCCACCACATCGTCGAATTCAATGCAGGCTGTCATGTCAGTTCCCCAGGTAGGCGTCGAGCACCTGCTTGTTGGCGCGAATCTCAGAGGGTGTGCCGATGGCCAGCACTTTGCCTTCGACCATCACCATGATGCGGTGGCACAGGTCCATCACAAAGTCCATGTTGTGTTCAATCACCACAAAGCTGCTGGCACGGCCATCCGCACGCGTGCTTTGGTTGAGTTGCTTGAGCAAGCTGCTGATGCCCCCCACCAACGAGGGGTTCACACCTGCACACGGCTCATCGAGCAACACCAGATCGGGCTGGCTCATGAAGGCCATGGCGATGTCGACCAGCTTTTGCTGGCCGTAGCTCAGCTCGCCGGCTTTTTTGTCGGCCACATGGCGAATGTGAAACTGGTCAATCAGCGCATCGGCCTGCGCGCCCAAACCTGAATCGCTGGGGGCGAACATGCGTTTGAACATGCTGCCTTGGTGCTCTTGCGCGGCCACTATCAGGTTGTCGCGCACCGTCATCTTGCCAAACACCTGCAGGGTCTGGAAGGTTCGTCCCACGCCGCGGCGGTTGAGTTCCAGCGGCCCGAGTTGCGTGACATCCTGGCCTTTGAGTTCAATGCGCCCAGCATCGGGCGTGATCTGCCCCAGCATGCTGTTGAACAAGGTGGTTTTGCCCGAACCGTTGGGACCGATGACCCCGAAAATTTCACCCGGGTAGACCTCGAAGGACACGCCGCCCACCGCTTGGATGGCGCCGTAGGCTTTTTTCAGGTCGGTGACTTTGAGCACCGGTGCGGCCCTGCGCGTGGATATGTGCGTGGACATTTGCGTGGTCATGGACGTGCTCCAGTGACAGGTGCAGCGCGTGCTGCCGAGGCGGCGCGCGATTGACGTTTGGCACGGATGCGGTCTGGGATGCTGAGCAAGCCATCGGGCAGCCAAATCATCAGCAGCACCACGGCTGTGCCAAAGACCAGCAAGTACCAGGCTTGTGCAAAGCGCAGCCACTCGGGCAAGATCACGCCCACCGCCGCGCCAAGCACCGGCCCCAAGAAGTAGCCCGGCCCGCCCACCACCACCATGAGGTACATCATGATGGAGGCTTCCACCGTGAAGGGCGCGGGGTCAATGAACTGCACCAGCGAGGCCAACAGCCCACCAGCCACACCGGCATACGCCGCGCCAATCGCAAAGCTCAGCAGCGTGTAACTGCGCGTGTCGATGCCCAGGCTCTCCGCGCGTATCGGGTTGTCACGCAAAGCGGTAAAGGCCTTGCCCCAAGGCGAGCGCAGCAAGCCCCACAGCAAAGCGGCCAGCAGCAGCGTGAAGGCCAGCACCAGGTAGTAATAGGCCAGGTTGCCGTCAAAACTCACACCAAAGGCTTCGGGCCGGGCGATGTTGTTGATGCCAAAAGTGCCACCGGTCAGCCACTCTTCATTGCGCATGACCAACCACACCGCGGTGTTGAAACCCAAGGTGGCAAAGGCCAGGTAAATGGTTTGCACACGCAGGGCCGGGAAACCCAACGCCAGGCCGAGGGCAAAGCAAGCCAGCGCGGCCATGGGCAAGCCCAGCCAAAAGCTCAGGCCCGCCTTGAGCATGATGGCCACGGTGTACGCCCCAATGCCAAAGAAGGCCGCGTGACCCAGCGACTTTTGCCCTGCGTAACCCACCGTGAGGTTCAGGCCCATGGTGGCCATCACGTAAATGAGCCAGTAAGTGAAAAGGTAAATACCGTGGTTTTTGAGTTGTGCGGGCAGCACCAAAAGCACTGCCAGACCCAGCACACCCAGAAGGAGCTTGAGTTTGTTCATACCTTGCGCTCCACGGTTTTGCCCAGCAAACCTTGGGGCTTGAAGAGAATCACCGCCATGAAAATCACCAGCGCCACCGCGTCTTTGTAGGCGGGTGAAATATAGGCAGCGGCCAGGTTCTCGCACACGCCCACAATCACCCCACCCAGCAAAGCGCCGCGCGAGTTGTTGAAGCCGCCGATGATGGCTGCGAAAAACGCCTTGTTGCCCAGGCCCGAACCCATGTCGAACTTGGCCAGGTAAGTGGGCGTGACCAAAATGGCCGCGGCCGCGGCCAGCACCGCGTTGATGGCGAAGGTGTAAAAAATCATGCGCGGCACATTGATGCCCAGCACCGCAGCACTTTCGGTGTTTTGCGCCACCGCCTGCATGGCCCGGCCTGTGACGGTTTTGTTCAGGAAGGCCTGGGTGATGAGCACGAGCGCCAGGGCGAACACGAAGGTGCCGATGTCGGTGGCCGAGAGTGTGACGCCGGCGATGTGAACCAGTTCATCGGGGAACAGGTAGGGGAAGGGGTGGGGCTCTGCGCTGTAGCCGGCGCGTACGCCGTTGCGCATGGCAATCGACAGACCGATGGTGGCCACCACGATGGGCATCATGCCGTACTTGAACAGCGGATCGACAATGCCACGCTTGAACATCCAGCCCAGCACCAGCACCGAGAGCACACAACTCACCGCAAACGCCAGCAGCAAAGGCAGGCCTGCGGCCAGGCAACCCAGCATCATGAAGGCGGGCAGCATGACGAACTCGCCCTGCGCAAAGTTGATGGTGCCCGAGGCTTGCCAAAGCAAGGTGAAGCCCAGCGCAGCCAGCGCATAAATGCTGCCAGTGGCCAGACCACTGAAGAAAAGTTGTAAGAAGTCGGTCATGCGTCTCTCAAGAGGAAACAGCTCACCCCGCGGCCGCTAGAGCCGCTTCAGGGTCTGGTGATGAAAGCGGTGCGGTGGCCTTCAAGACAGGCCCGGCCACCCGCGTGGGTTTACTTCTTCGCGCTCAAAGCCGGCAAGGTCTCGATCACCACCTGGCGACCGTTTTTCACCTCGACCATGAAGCTCTCGCGGTCGATGTCGCCCTTGTCGTCAAAGCTCACGTCCATGATGACGCCAGGGTACTTTTTCGCGCTGAAGCTTGCGCCGCGCAGGTTTTGTGCGATGGCTTTGCGGTCGAGTTTGCCGGTTTTCTCAATCGCGGCTTTGAGGGCATACATGCCGGTGTAACCCTTGATGCCGTTGTGGTCCGAGATGCTGTTGTAGGCCTGGTAGTACTTGGCTTTGAACTTGAGCATTTCAGGAATCGGCGCGTCCACGGTCAAACCCACGTGAGCCACCACGTCGTTGGCTGCATCGCCCGCCAACTCAATCACTTTTTGGCCCGTCAGGGTGGTTTCGCCAATGATGGGTTTGGTCCAGCCTTGCTTGCGCAATTCACGCAGCAAGCGGGCCGACTCTTCTTCGTTGGTGTAAACAAACAGCGCATCGGCATTGCTTTGCTTGGCTTTGAGCACCGCGGCCGAGAAGTCCACTTGGCCAGCGTCGGTGGAGATGTCCGCCACGATCTTGGTGGGGCTGCCGTCCATCAGTTTGGTGATGGCATCACGACCGCCCTTGCCGAAGTCGTTGTTCACATAAATCACCGCCAGGGTCTTGGCCTTGGTGTGGATGTACTTGGCCACTTTGGGGAACGCCACGCTTTGGCCAAACGAGGTGCGAAACACAAAGGGATTGCCCTGTTGGGTGATGGATGTGGCTTCGCCGCCGGTGAAGTTGGGCACCTCGCCGCGTTTGCTCTCAGCCATGGACACCATGATGGAGCCCGAGTACACCGGCCCGAAGATGGCCAGCACGCCGTCGTCCACCGCCTTTTGCGTCAGACCCTTGGCCACGCCGGGGTTGGTCTGGGTGTCCATGGTGGTGGTCTCGATCTTCTTGCCCAGAATGCCACCAGCCTCGTTGATTTCTTTGACGGCCAACTCCACCCCGTTTTTGAACAAGGTGCCCGCGGTCGTGCCCGGTCCGGAGAGCTCCACGATGTTGGCAATCTTGATGGTCTGTTGCGCGTGAGTCGCCCCAGCGGCCACGAGGGCGGTGACCATGGCCAGGGCTTTGAGGGTGAGTCGTTTGTTCATCAAGGGGGCTCCAAGGTTGGGTGAGGTACATGGAATTTATGTTGAAAACACAGGTTTTGATGAGACCGGTGGCCCATTTGCGCGATTAACGCACGTTTGTGTGCGATGATCGTTCGCATCTAGGGTTTTCACTGAAACGACCATGAACACCGTCAACAGCACACCGCCCATCGACAAAAAAGACTGGATTGCCGGCCTGGACAAAGGGCTGGCCCTGCTGCAAACCTTTGACGAACACAACTCGCGCCAAACCGCCACCCAGGCTGGTTTGCGTTGCGGCCTGAGCCGCACGGCCGCGCGCCGTTATCTGCTCACCTTGCTGAACCTGGGTTATGTGGCCACCGATGGCAAGCTGTTTTGGCTCTCGCCCAAGATCATGCGCTTGGGCCAGGCCTATCTGGACTCGGCCCGCTTGCCGCGCATCGTGCAGCCTTCGCTGCAACGCCTGGCCATGAACACGCAAGAGATTTCTTTTGTGGCGGTGCTTGATGGTTATGAGCTGGTGTATGTGGCCCGCAATGGCCCCACCCGCAGCATGAACACCAGCTTCGCGCTGGGCGCGCGCGTGCCTGGTCACGTCACCTCAGCGGGTGTGGTGTTGATGGCGTATTTGGGCGAAGAAGCGGTGGACGAATGGCTGGCCACCACCCGCTTGCCCACCTTCACCGCGCACACCATCACCGACCCGCAACGCCTGCGTGAAGAGATGGCGCGCATTCGCCAACAAGGCTGGGGCATGTCAGAGCAGCAACTGGATTTGGCTTACCGCGGTGTGGCCGTGCCCTTGCGTGACCACCGCGGCCAGGTGGTGGCTTCACTGAGTGTGAGCATGCCAATTCAGTTTGAAACCGCGCAAGAGGCGGTCGACCGTGTGCTACCTTTGCTCAAGGAAGTGGCGCAGAGCCTGCGCCCTTTGCTATGAATTTAAGAGCGCAGTTTTTGCAACAGCGCAGCGGTCGATCCATCCAGCCCATCGGTCTGGCCAGTGTGCAGGCGTTGTTCCATGTCATTGGCGATGACCTTGCCGAGTTCCACGCCCCATTGGTCAAAGCTGTTGATGCCCCACATCGCGCCGCTGGCGAACACGCGGTGCTCTTGCAGGGCCACCAGGGCGCCCAGGCTTTGGGGTGTGAGTTCGTCCAGCAGCAAGGTGGTGCTCGGGCGGTTACCCGGCAAGTACCGGTGGCCGTTCTTGTCTCCCTGCCCCATCATCAAGGCGCGTGACTGCGCCAGCGCGTTGGCCAAGAGTTTGGTGTGGTGATCGGCCAGGCCGTGGTTGGGGGCTTTGACCACGATGAACTCCACCGGAATCACATCGCTGCCCTGGTGCAGCAACTGAAAGTAAGCGTGCTGCCCGTTGGCAGCGGGCTCGCCCCAAATCACCGGAGAGGTGGCAACCTTCAACGCGCGGCCCTCTTGGTCCACCTGCTTGCCGTTGCTCTCCATTTCCAGCTGCTGGAGGTAAGCCTGCATGCGGCGCAAACCGCTGTGATAAGGCGCCACGCTGCGCGAGCGGAAGTCGTGGAAATTGCGGTACCAAATATCAAGCAAGGCCAGCTGCACCGGCACGTTGGTGGCCAAGGGTTCATGCAAGAAATGCTGGTCCATGGCGCAGGCGCCAGCCAGCATGTTCATGAAGTGATCAGCACCCACCGCAATGGCAATGGGCAGTCCGATGGCCGACCACATGGAGTAACGCCCGCCCACCCAGTCTTTGAAGCCAAAGGTGGTGCTGATGCCAAATTCTGCTGCGGCTTTTGTGTTGGTGGTCAGCGCGCAAAAATGCCGCGCCACATCACGCCCGCCTTGCGCCAAAAACCAGGCCTTGGCGGTGCGCGCGTTGGTCATGGTCTCCAGCGTGGTGAAGCTTTTCGAGGCCACCAAAAACAGCGTGGTCTCGGGCTTGATTTGTGTGAACACCTGGCTGATTTCGGTGCCGTCCACACTCGAGACAAAGTGAAACTTGATCTTGCGTGAAGCCTGGGGCTTCAAGGCCAGGTAGGCCATTTGCGGCCCCAGATCCGAGCCGCCAATGCCGATGTTGACCACGTCGGTGATCTGCTGGTCTTGCCGAATACGTTCAGCGTAGGCCAGCATGGCGTGGCGGGTTTGCAAAACCTCTATAGCTTCTTTAGCTATGAATTCAGTAGCGGCAATATCAGCCGTGCGTTTACCTGCACTGAGGTTTTTCAAAGCATCGTCAGGCTGGCGCAAGAGCCAGTGCATCACCGCACGACCTTCGGATCGGTTCACCAACTCGCCGCGAAACATGGCGGCGCGTTGCTCAGGCAAACCAGTTTGTGCGGCCAAGCGGTTCAGGGCCTGGGCAATGTCCGCGTCCATCAAGTTTTTAGACAGGTCAGCCAGCACATAAGGTGCTGCAAAACTGAACTGCGCAAAACGCTGCGTGCTGGTAAAGGCCTGGCGCAAATCCACCCTGTGGGTGGCGTGCAAGTGCTGCAGCTCAGCCCAGGCGGGGGTCTGGTCGCAAGAGGTGTGGCGGGAGTTGGGGGTGTTGGTCATGCGCTGAGCAAGGCTTCAAGCTTGACGGTGTCGGCGCAAAACGCGCGAATGCCTTCAGCCAATTTTTCGGTGGCCATGGCGTCCATGGTCAGGGCCAGGCGGAAAGACGCTTCGTTGTACGTCACCTCAGGCAACTGCATGGCGCGGGCTTTTTCGGCGCTCAAGGCGGGTTGCAATGGTGCGTCGGTAGCGGCGAGTTGCGCGAGCAACTCTGGGCTGATGGTGAGCAAGTCGCAACCAGCCAGCGCGGTGATTTGGCCCACGTTGCGAAAGCTCGCGCCCATCACCTCGGTGGCGATGCCAAAGTGTTTGTAGTGGTTGTAAATCGCGGTCACAGACAAGACCCCGGGGTCGTTGGCCAGCGCGTTATCGGCCTCCACCCAATTCGGGCCAGCGGCTTTTTTGTACCAGTCGTAAATGCGGCCCACAAAGGGCGAAATGAGTTGCACACCCGCCTGCCCGCAAGCCACCGCCTGACAAAAGGAAAACAACAACGTGAGGTTGGTGTGGATGCCTTCGCGCTCGAGTTGCGCAGCGGCCTGGATGCCTTCCCAGGTCGCAGCGATTTTGATGAGCACGCGCGACGCGTCCACACCCTGCGCCTGGTACAGGCCCATGATTTTGCGGGCACGCGCACAGGTGGCGGCGGCATCGAAGCTCAAGCGTGCATCCACTTCGGTGGACACGCGACCCGGTACACGCCGCAAAATCTCACACCCAAAGTTCACCAGCAACTGGTCGACCTTGTCGTCCACCGACGCGTTCATGCCGCGTGCATCGGCCAGCAGGCTTTGGTAGGCCGGCATTTGCGCCGCCTTCAAGATCAGCGAAGGGTTGGTGGTGGCGTCTTGCGGGCGAAAAGCCTCGATCTGCTGAAAATCGCCGGTGTCGGCCACCACGGTGGTGACTTGTTTGAGTGCGTCGAGCTGGGTCATGTTTTCCATTATGATGGAACAAAGTTACGTACTTTGGCGAGTTAACGACACATTCGCCTCTTCATTCGCATCTTCATTCGCGCCTTCACTTTCACGCCCCACCTTCACACAAACTGCCAGGCCCCACATGCTCGACCGAATCCGCGCCTCTCTCCCTTCGCTGGCCCCGGCCGAGCAGCGCGTGGCGCGTTTGGTCATGTCTGACCCGCGCACCTTTGCCAGCCTGCCGGTGAGCCAGCTGGCCGAGCGCGCGCATGTGAGCAAGCCCACCGTGGTGCGTTTTTGCCGCAGCATGGGCTACGACGGCCTGAGCGATTTCAAACTCAAGCTGGCCGGCACAGTCAGCGAGGGCGTGCCCTTCATCCACCGCAGCGTGGATGTGGACGACAAAACCAGCGACGTGGTGGTCAAGGTCATCGACAACACGGTGGCGGCGTTTTTGAAGTACCGCAACGACGCGAGCACCGCAGCCATCGACAGAGCCGCGATGGCCATGGCCGCTACCTTTCAAACCGGCAAGCGCATCGAGTTCATTGGTGCGGGCAACTCCGGCATCGTGGCGCAAGACGCGCAGCACAAGTTCTTTCGCCTGGGTGTGAACACCGTGAGTTACAGCGACGGGCACATGATGGTCATGAGCGCCTCGATCATGGGGCCGGGCGATTGCCTGGTCATCATTTCTAACTCGGGGCGCACGCGCGACCTCATGGATGCTTGTGACATTGCTCGTAAAAACGGAGCAACCACCATCACCATCACCGCCAGCGGTTCACCCTTGGCTACCGCGGGGCATATCCATTTGGCAGCCGACCACCCTGAGGGCTACGACCGTTACAGCCCCATGGTCTCGCGCTTGTTGCACCTGATGGTGGTGGATATTCTGGCCACCTGTGTGGCCCTGCGCATTGGTGGCGGCAAGCTGCAGCCCATGCTCAAGGAAATGAAAAACAACCTGAAGAACAAGCGCTACGCTTAAAAATTTTCAAGGTTTCACCCATGCCACCGGCCCGTAATAAGCCTTGGCCGTGCTTCGGGTGTTGTCGGTGTCGGTCATCAGCCCGATGCTCAGCAAAGCGCCTGGGGCTTCACCAAACGCCTTTTCAAAATCACGCTTCACATCGCGCTCGATTTGCAGCCACTGGTTGAGTTGGCTCGGGCCTGAGGCCACCACCAGTTTGCGTATGCGGTCGGTGTTGGGGTCTTTGAGCACGGTGTCGATGGGCTCAGCGTTGCTCCACACATACATCAGCGTGGCATAGGGCATGGGCTCGCCAGTGAGCGCCTGCGACAGCTCCGAGAGCATGCTGTTTTTCATCGAGAAGGTGCTGCGGTCGCCCTCAAAAGCCAGCACCAAGCGCGCGGGCGAATCGGCCTTGTCGCGCTGGGCCAGGTCAGCCCCGCTGATGAGTTGCGGCACCTTCCAGGAAAAGTGCAAAGCGCCAAGTTGGTCGGGCTCGATGCGGTGGTTTTTTCTGAACAAGCTCACCGCCCGCTCTGAGGTGGCCAGCACCACGCTGCGGCCTTCATGCTGATCCAGCTTGTAGTGTGTGGGGCGTTTACCGGGCAACAGGTGGACGTGCCAACCTTGCCAAGCCTGAGAATGATGATGCCCATGCGGGTGTTGTGCACTGTTGGCGCTATGCTGCGGATCAACGCTGGCGCAGCCGCTCAAAACCAGCGTCACCCACACGGCGCCGCCACCGACAACCAGCACCCCACCACGCCGCAGCCAACGATTCACCATGAGGCCCTTGAGCTCATTCATTGAAAACATCAGCCTAACAGGGCCATGGGTCAAGCGCGTGAATGGCCCTTGCGGCTTAAGGTTAATGCGAGAGGATTTTGTTCAAAAACTCTTTGGTACGCGGCTGGCGGGCTTCGGGGTTGCCGAAGAACTCGTCTTTGCTGCAGTCTTCCAGAATGCGCCCGCCCACATCGATGAAGATCACCCGGTTGGCCACCTTGCGGGCAAAACCCATCTCATGGGTCACCACCATCATGGTCATGCCTTCTTTGGCCAAGGACACCATCACATCGAGCACCTCGCCCACCATCTCGGGGTCTAGGGCTGAGGTGGGTTCGTCAAACAGCATCACCACCGGGTCCATGCTCAGGGCGCGGGCAATGGCCACGCGCTGCTGCTGTCCGCCTGAGAGTTGGCCCGGGAACTTGTCTTTGTGCGCCATCAAACCCACGCGTTCGAGCATCTTCAGCCCGCGCGCTTGCGCTTCGTCAGGCGATCGGCCCAGCACCTTGATTTGTGCCAGCGTCAGGTTGTCGGTCACGCTCAAATGCGGGAACAACTCGAAGTGCTGAAACACCATGCCCACCCGGCTACGCAGTTGGGGGAGGTTGGTGGCAGGGTCGTGCAGGGGCACGCCATCCACAAAAATTTCGCCTTGCTGAATCGGCTCTAAGGCATTCACGGTTTTGATGAGCGTGGACTTGCCCGAGCCCGAGGGGCCGCAAACCACCACCACATCACCCTTGTTGATGTTGACCGAGCAGTTGCTCAGCACCTGCACCGCGCCGTACCACTTCGAGACGTTCTTGATCTCAATCATGCGCACCCCTTAACGGACGATGGCCACGCGGGCCTGCAGCTGCTTGACCAGCCACGACAAACTGAAACACAACACAAAGTAAATGCCTGCGGCCAAGATGTAGGCCTCTTCGGGGCGGCCGTAAATTTTGCCGGCAGTGGTCAGGCCCTTGAGCAAGTCGTAAGCCCCAATCGCATACACCAGCGAGGTGTCTTGGAACAGAATAATGGTTTGCGTGAGCAGCACCGGCAGCATGTTGCGAAACGCCTGAGGCAGCACCACCAAGCGCATGTTCTGGCCGTAGCTCATGCCCAACGCCATGCCGGCCATCACCTGCCCGCGCGGGATGGACTGGATGCCCGCACGCATGATCTCGCTGAAATACGCCGCCTCAAACGCGATGAAGGTGATGACCGCCGAAGCCTCAGCGCCCACCGGGCGGCCGATGATACTGGGCACCAGCAAGAAGAACCACAAAATCACCATCACCAGCGGCACCGAGCGCATGGTGTTGACATACACCGTGGCAGGCAGGGCCAATAAACGCTGGCCGCTCAAACGCATCAGCGCCAGCACCGTGCCCAACACCACGCCACCGAAGGTGGCCACCGCGGTGAGTTGCAGGCTGAACAAAAAGCCGTTGAGCACAAACTTGTGAATGACCTCGGCATTCACAAAGGACAGATCAAAGCCGCCCATCTCAATGCCCGCCCGCTTGTGTGGCAACCACCACACCCGGAATTTGCAAACGCCGCTCCACCCAGGCCAGCATGCGGTTGATGGCAAAGGCCGAGACCGCGTACAGGGCCGTGACCGCCAGGTAAATTTCCACCCCGCGTGAGGTTTCTTCTTGCGCTTGCATGGCAAACATCGTGAGCTCGGCAATCGACACCGCAAAGGCCACCGAGGAATTCTTCAGCAGGTTCATCGACTCGCTGGTCAGCGGCGGCAAGATGATGCGCAGCGCCATGGGCAGCAGCACATAGCGGTAGGTTTGAAAGGTGCTCAAGCCCAGTGCCAGGCCGGCGTAGCGCTGGCCGCGCGGCAGGGTTTGGATGCCCGCGCGAAACTGCTCAGCAATGCGCGCTGAGGTGAAAAAACCCAGCCCCAACACCACCAACACAAAGCTGGGCACTTGCTGCATGGCCGGGAACATCTTGGGCACCACAAAGTACCAAAGAAAAATTTGCACCAAGAGCGGAATGTTGCGAAACACCTCCACCCATGTGGCAGCAAGACCAGCTACCCAACGCGGCTGGGTGAGGGTGCGCAGCGTGCCCACCACCGCCCCCACCGACACGGCCACCACCCAGGCGCAGCCCGCAACGGCCAGCGTCCACAACCAGGCGTCGAACATCCATTCGAGGTAGGTTCGACCGCTCCCGTCGTCGTTGAGAAAAACTTGCCAGTCCCAGCTCACAAAAATTATTTTTTAGCGTAGTCTTCCATCGGCTTGTCGTTCAGGGTCGCCCAAGCGGCTTTGGTGTTGTCACTCGCTGGCAAGCCCACGCGGGTGTTTTTGGGTGGGATGGGTTGCACGAACCACTTGTCGTAAATCTTGGCCAGCTCGCCGGATTTTTGCAGGTTGGCGATGGTGTCGTCAGCCATTTTCTTCAGGCCCGTGTCGTCCTTGCGCATCATGATGGCGATGGGTTCGACGCTCAGCACCTCGCCCACAATTTTGTAGTCGGCCGGCGCTTTGGAGGTGGCGATGTTGCCCGCCAAAATTTGACCATCCATCACAAACGCGTCAGCCCGGCCGGACTCCAGCAGCAAAAAGCTGTCGGCGTGGTCTTTGCCAAACACCTCTTTGAAGTCGATGCCATTGGCTCGCTCGTTCTTGCGCAGGGTTTGCACCGAGGTGGTACCGGTGGTGGTGGCCACGTTGCGGCCGTTGAGTTGGGTGATCGACGTGATGCCCGAGTTGGCTTTCACAGCCATGCGCACCTCTTCCACATAGGTGGTCACCGCGAAGGCCACGTCTTTTTGGCGGGTGGCGTTGTTGGTGGTCGAGCCGCACTCAATGTCCACCGTGCCGTTTTGCACCAGCGGAATGCGGTTTTGCGAGGTCACGCTTTGGTATTTGATCTCCAGCTTACGCCCGGCCGCCTTTTCCAGGTTACCCAGAATGCGCTCGCAAATCTCAATGTGGTAGCCCACGTACTTGCCGTCCCCCAGGGTGTAAGACAAAGCGCCAGACGAATCACGCACACCCATGGTCACCACGCCACTGGCCTTGGCTTTGCTCAAGGCGTCTTGCGCCAAGGCCGAGGTGGCGAACACGCCGCTGAACAAGGCGGCCAGCAATGCAGTTTGAGCTCCAAGTTTCATTTGTCTACCTTTCGATGAAGATAGACAAATTCTGCCATGTAGCGCTCAATTCATCTAGAAACTTGCGTTGACCGTGGTGACGACGCCAGTGCTCAAGACAATTTTGCGAACCTTGGTGTAGTTTTGGTCAGACACATAAAGAATGCCATTGGTCGTATCCAAAGCCAAACCGATGGGGTTGTTGAACCTGGCAGCAGCGCCCGTTGCATCGGTGCTACCGCTGATGCCTGCCGTGCCTGCAATGGTGGAGACGGTGTTGCTGTTGGCCAGATCAATTTGTCGAATGGTGTGGCTACCCGAGTCTGCGACGTAAAGAAGCGTCGCCCCGTCTGACACGATAGCCGCTGGCGTGTTGAAGCGTGCCGCTGTACCCGCTGCGTCAGTCGTGCCACTCACACCCGAGGTGCTGCCAGCTACCGTGGCCACGGTGTTATCGCTGAGCTTGACTGAGCGGATGCTGTTGTTACCCGTGTCTGAGACATACACATAGGTGGTGGTCGCCGCCAATGAAAAAGGTGCATAGAACTTGGTGTTGGCCGCGCCGTCCAAATAACCCGAAGTTCCACTGGTCCCAGCCAAGGTTGTCGCCACACCTGCAGTTGTGACTTGACGGATCAAATGGTTGCTGGTGTCAGCCACATACAAGCTCGTACCGTCTGTGGTGATGCCTTTGGGGAAGGTGAAAAGTGCAGCGGTGCCCGTGGCGTCATTGGCGCCGGGATTGCCCAAGCTGCCAGCCAAAGTGGTGACTGTGCCGGCGGCATCTATTTTGCGAATGCCATGGTTATAGGTGTCGGCGATGTAAAAAACATCTTGCCCAGCAGCCGGTAAGTTCACCAGTCCGAAAGGCTCGTAGAAACGTGCCGCCAGGGCCGTTGCATTGGTGGTGCCCACCAAGCCAGCACCACCTGCGTAAGTGGACACAGCCGAAGATGAAAGCGTCAAAGATTGAATGACTTGTTTGTCCGCATTGGCCAGGTAAAGCTTGGCGTTATCTGCACTCAAGGTCATCCCCAAAATGGCTGAGCCGATGGCGGCCGTCCCACTGCTGCCACCGCCACCCCCGCAAGCGACCAAGGTGCTGATGAATAAAGAGGTGAATAAGAGACGGATAGATGTGGTCATGGCGTGCGTTGTTGATTTCAGGGAAGTTGAGCGTTGCATGAAAAAAACCCCGCCACGTTGACGTAGCGGGGTTTTCAGATTTCTAAATCTTGTGCTGGCTCAAGCCAGCGTCAGATCAGAAAGCGTGGCGAACACCAACCATGTTGGCGTTGGTCACAGAGCCACCGGCAGTAGCGACTTTGCCGTCTGTGTTGGCATCGGCCAACTCAAAGCGGTAGTACACAGCGGTACGCTTGCTCAAGTTGTAATCCAAGCCACCACCGTAAACCTTGCCGTTGTTGGTGATGTTGGAGCTCAAGACCATGTAGTTACCCAGGAAGTCGATGGCACCCATGGTGTACTTGGCAGCCACGTTGTAAGAGGTGGCGTCTTCAGCAGATGCAGAGCCATTGCTCTTGGAGGTGGTGTAACCGCCATAAATGGTGGTGGCGCCCATGTTGTAGTTGGCAGCCAGCACGCTGTGGGTGTAGTCACCGTTAGCCAAGCCGGTCAAAGACGTTGCTTTACCAGAAGCTACGGTTGTCGTTGTGGTGTAGACCAAAGGACTACCGGTAGCTGTGGTGGCAGAAGTTGCTGTAATTGCGCCGGCATAAGGAATGCTGGACAAAGAAGCAACCGAACCGTTACCTTGCTTGATCGTGGCACTGGAGAATGCGGCATTCAAGGGGCCATTGCTGTAACGCAGGCTGATGTCTTGGTAGCCGTCTTGGTTACCGTTAGCAGCGGTGCTGTTGTCGTTCTGTGCTGCGTAAGTGATCATCGCGCTGAAACCATTGATGGTGGGCGTGACGTACTGCAGTGAACGCTCGTGACGGATGATGCGTGAGGTGCCGCTGTTCAAGCCAGACACAACACCGGGAGCCACAGAGCCCAGGCGGTTCACGCCAGAAGCGCCGTAACCGGAAGCCATGGCGGTGCCCATGGGGTGCGACACGTTTTGAGCCAAGAAGAAGCCAGCGTTAGGAACGCCAAGTTTGAATTCACCGAAACCACCCGACAAGCTGAGGAACTGCTCGCCGTTGAAGGGCGTGCCGCTGTAGTCAGATGCGAAAGCGTAGTTTTGGTTCGATGTGGAAGACTGAACCAGGTTGGGGTTGATCTCAGCCAGGAAGCCAGCTTTCATGCCGCCGCCCAGGTCTTCAGTGCCGATGAATTTCAAAGCGCTGGTGGCTGTACCGTTTTGTGCCACAGCGTTGGTGCTGGTGGTGGTGCTGCCGGTGTTGGGCGACGAGTTGCCCTTGAAACCGATGTCGAACACGCCGACGATACCAACAGAAGATTGAGCGAATGCAGCGGTGGCAGCCAGGGCAGCCAGGGCAGCTGCCTTGGCTGACATAGATCAAAGAGGTCGAAAAGGCGCCAATTCAGCAGCCAATGGGGCCAGACCTGGCACGTTTTTTATCCCCGCCATAATGACGCCATGCAAGCCTGGATAGACCGACTTCATGGCTATACCCTGATCGCTGGCCTGGTGCTGGTGCGGTCGCGCCGTTTGCGCGAGCCGCTCATGCGCCGCGAGTTTGATCGCCAGTTGCATGAAACCGGTATGTCTGCCGTGCCCGTCATGGGTGCGCTGGCGGTGTTGACCGGGGCCAGCCTGGTTAACCAGGTGATGGCCCTGGTGGGCACCACCAACCCCTCGGCCATGCGCTGGCTGTTTTACGCGCTTGTGTTTGAGCTCGCCCCGCTTATTTGCGCTTTGGTCACCGTGGCGCGCACCAGTGCGTCCATGGCCTCTGAATTGGCGGTGATGAACCTGCACAATGAATACGCCGCGCTCAAGCGCTGGGGCATCGTGCCGGCCGACCACCTGCTGCTGCCGCGCGTGACGGCCTTGGCCCTGGGGCTGCCTGCCTTGACCATCTTGTTTCAGCTCACCGCGCTGATCAGCGGCTGGTTGGGCACGGCCTTGTTGCAGAACCTGCCTTTCCTGGAAGTGCTCGATGTGCTCTTGGATTCAGCCGATGCAGGCTTTTTGCTCTTGGCCCTCCTCAAAAGCGCCATCACCGGTTTGTTGATTGGGGTGATTGCCACCCACCATGGCAGCACCGCCGAGCGCCATACCCGCGCCATGACCGACTGCGCCATCCACGCGGTAGGCAATGGCCTGGTGGCGGTGTTCTTGGTGGACGTGGTGTTTGCCCTTTTGGTCTTCCTGGCCCGTTGAAGCACTCATGAGCACGCACACAAATTTGGTTGACCGGTTGCAACTCAAGGTGGCCTCCACGGTGCGCCGCGCTGGTGCGCGCGCTTACCTCGCCTTGGCCCTGGTGTTTTCGCTGCTGATTGTGGTGGACCTGGGTGTGGTGGACCTGCTGGCCTCGGCCGACACCAAGCTGTTCGACACCCTGGTCTCCAAACGCTTGCGCTACACCAAGGCCGACCCCGAGATTGTGATTGTCGACATCGACGAGGCCAGCTTGGCCGGCATGGCCCCCGAGCATGGCCGCTGGCCCTGGCCCAACCAGGTGCTGGGCGAACTGGTGCAAGGCATCGAACAGCAAAAGCCGCGCGCGATTGTGTTTGACATTTTGTTTTCCGACCCCGATGTGCAGCGTCCGCAAAGCGACGCGGCGTTCAACGCGGTGATTGAACGCTCCACCAGCACCTTCTTCCCGGTGCTGCGCCTGGATCCGCAAAACGACGCTTTGAGCCGTATTCCCATCGGCGCTTTGCCAGGTGTGCGCCCCCTCGTTGCAGGTAGCAACCCTGACCCCAACCCCACGGTGGCCATGATCCTGCCCAAGGTGCCTGCGGCGCTGGACAACGGCCGCCTGGGCTCGCACCAGGTCAGCCCGGACAAAGACGGGATCATCCGCCGCTACCCCGCCTGGATTGAGGTGGCGGGTTGGGGCATCCCCTCTTTGCCGCAGCGCATCGCCGAAGAATTTCAGTTGCCGGGCTCGCCGCAGCGCGAGGTGCTGATCAACTGGCGCGGCCCGCCGTTCTCGTTCACCTACGTGCCGTTTGTGGACGCCTACCGGCAGTTCAAAGGCACCGCGCCCGAGGGCAAAGCTTTTGACTTTCACAACAAGATCGTGGTGATTGGCTCCACCGCGCCAAGCTTGTTCGATGTGAAGGGCACGCCCATGGCGCACATCCACCCGGGGGTGGAAATTCTGGCCACCGCGATTGACAACTTCCGCCATGGCGACTACCTGCACGAGCGCCCGGCCTGGGTCATGCGCCTGGTGGCTTTGCTGCTGATTTGGGCCATGGCCTTGGCCCTGTTCAAGCAGGTGCGCATTGAGGTGTTCGACAAGGTTTTCGGTTTGTTGCAAGGCGCGCTGGTGGGCCTGGCTTTTGTGGTGCTGAATTTCTCGCACTGGTACATCGACACCTCCGCGCCTTTGTCGCTGGGCTTGTTGTACTTCGCGATTTGCCGGGTGTATTACGGCCTGTCGCAAAAATGGTTGGCCGACGGTCAGGTGCGCAGCCTGAGCGTGACCGATAGCGGGCAGCGCTTGCTGGGCGTGATGGTGGTCAAGCTCGACCACATGAAAGACAAAGAGCGCCGCGCGCTCAAGGGCCAGATCGACAGCCTGGTGGCTAAGTCGCAGGTGGAGGCCGGTCGCATCAGTCAGTTGATTGAAGACCCGGGCTTTGTGCAGTCGGTGTTTGGCGATGTGATGCTGGTTTACTGGCTCACCCCCGATGTGCATGCGCCTTGGCAGGTGGATGCCCAGACCATGCAAGACGCCCTGAGCCGTGCATTCGTGGCGGATGCGCAACTCGGGCGGCTGCATTTCGCGCAAGCTTCGCGAACCATCCATTGGGAACGGTCTCACGGATGGACAGGCCCTGCCTTTGCCACTATTCTCCAAGCGTTAAGCCAGATCACAACCGAGGACACACCTCATGAGCACCCCCCAGTTTCCAACCCAAACGCTTGACCGCGTCCCCAGCACTTTGGCGCCCTCGCCCCGACTGGGGCTGGCAGGGCGTGCCTGGGTGACCTTCGGACTGGCGGGTGCGCTGTGTGCCTCAGCCTTGGCGGCCGACCCACCAAACACCAACCCGCCGCCCAAGCCCAGCGCTTCTTCGCTGCTCAAGTTGGACGACGGCCGTGCCGGGCGTGGCAACTTGATTGCCACCACCGGCATCCGCGGTTTTGCCAAACCACCATCGGCCACCGCGCACGCGCTCATCATGACGATTGGCGACTACCAGGGCGGCATCCCCAAGCTGCGCGGTGTGGCCTTTGACACCGCCACCGCCACGGCCATTGCCACCCGCATGGGGGTGCCTGAGGGCAACATCACCTCGCTCAAAGACGGCCAATTGACGGTCGAAGGCATGCGCAAAGCGCTCGATGACCTCGAGGCCAAATTGGGTGGCAACGACCAGGTCTTCATTTACTACTCTGGCCACGGCGGCCGCCAGTTGGTGCAAGAAGACGGCGTGGAGCGTTGCGCCGAGTCGCTCATCTCGGTCGATGGTCGCGGCCTGATTGACAGCGAGGTGGAAGAGCGTTTGAAGCGCTTGTCGGAGAAGGCGCAAAAAACCATTGTGTTTTTGGACGCCTGCCACTCCGGTGGCGTGACCACCCGCGCGGTGGGCAATGCGCTCTACACCCCCAAGGCGTACACGCCCCCGGGCCAGACCTGCAGCAAGCCCAGCAACCTGCTGACCCGCAGCGTGGTGAACAACAAAACACCAGGTAGTGGGGGTGCTAACTTTGTGCACATTGCCGCGGCGCGTGACAGCGAAATCTCGCTGGACCAACCCAACCGCGGCGGTGTGGCCTCGCAAGCCTGGCTGGCGTGTTTGGCTGGTGAAGCCAAAGACCGCGATGGCAGCGGCGGCTTGTCGGCCGAAGAAATTCGCCTTTGCGCGCAAGACCGTATTGAGAAACAACTGGCCGGTGCGCAGGGCTTTTTGCCGCACCATGTGGTCATCAACGGCAACCCCAACATGGTGTTGAGCTACGCGGCCAAAGATGCGCCGCAGGCCATACCGGTGGCGAACAAACCGGTGGCACCGCAAGTGGTGGCCACCGCCAAACCTTCCCCCCTGGCCGCACTCACCGACATCTACAACAGCCGCGACGACCGCCGCTTGTTGACGCTGACCACCACCAAGCCCCAACCGGTGATTGGCAAAGACAACATCGAGTTCACCGTCACCTCGCGCGAGGGCGGCTACCTGTATTTGCTGATGGTGGGCTCCGATGGTCAGACCTTTGACTTGCTCTTTCCCAACCAGCTTGATCGCCAAAACATCATCGAGCCGGGTGCATCCATCAAGCTGCCACGCCCCTCGTGGGAGCTGGGTGCCGAAGGCCCACCGGGCAAAAACACGCTCTTGGCCATCGTCACCGACAACCCGCGTGACTTTGCCGATGCGGGCTTGAAGCCTTCCGGTCCCTTCTCTGCGGTAGAGGCCGTGGCGGCCAAAGATATTCAGCTGGTGACCGCGGGTTCCAGCGCACCTCAAGAGGCCGAGTGCAGCAACCCCGCTGCCACCCGCACGCTGGCGGTGAAAAAACGTTGCTCCACCGGCTACGCCGCGGCCATGCTCACGATTGAAGAGGTGAAGTGAGCGTGATGTCGCCGCAGCAGCGTTTGGCGGTGCGCCTGGATGGGCGCGTGCTTGAGCTTCAGATCCCTGGTGTCGATTTGGCCATTCAATTGGGCCAAGGCGGCAGCTACACCTTGTCGCACGACGACCCGCAGCTGCTCGATGAACTGGCCAGCGCGCTGGAAGACCACGCCTGGGTGGTGCCGCCAGATGGCGGCTTACTCAGCGGCTTGAGCGTGGGCGCCAACCTGGCCCTGGCCTTGTCAGACGGCGTGCACGCTGCCACTGCGCAAGACGCGGCTTTGCAAGGCGCCTTGCAGGCCGCTGGCATGCCGCCAGAAAGATTGGCTCGGCTGCACCGCTTGATGCCCAGCGACCTCAACCCTTTGGAGCTTTGGACGGTGGCTTGGGCCATCGCCCTGTTGCGTAAGCCTGCGCTGCTGGTGCTCGACCACCCCATGACGCACCTGAACCACGCCCAGCAGCGTGCGGTGTTGGGCATGGTGGCGCTGTTTCAAGACAAGCACCCCACATGCCCCGTGCTGTGGCTTCACTTGAAGCCTAGCTTGATGCCCATGGTCACTCAAGACGCACCCAGCCAGGAGGCCGCATGTCTGTGCTGATTGAGCAAGACCGCGAAGCCGCTTTGTTCCAGCGCGGTGCGCGCCGGTTTTTGTGGGTTGGGTTCTTGGCCACGTTGCTGGTCGTGGTGGCCATCATGTTTCGCCAGGGGTGGTTTCGCGAAACGGTTGAACTCAATTTTGTGACAGATAACGCGCACGACCTGAGCAAAGGCCAGCAAGTCAAGATTGCCGGCTTTCGTGTGGGCGCGGTGCAGGCCGTGGCCTTGCAACCCAATGGCGAGGTGACGGTGCGCATGGTGGTGGACGCTGACCACCTGCGTTTCGTGACCACCGAGTCTTTGGTGGAGCTGCGCAAAGAAGGTTTGGTGGGTGCAGCAGTGCTTGAAATTGTGCCGGGCAACAACGCCACGGCAGGCAAAGGGCAACCTGCCAAAAACGGCGACAAGCTCACCTTCACCCGCGCTGATTCTTTGAGCGCTATGGCCATGGAGTTGCGCAACAAAATCAACCCGGTGATTGATGATGTGAAAACCATCACCGGTGCGGTGGCCCACACCTTGACCGACCAGCAGCAGGGCCTGCCCGCCACGCTGGGGCAAATTCGCACGCTCACCGCTTCGCTCAACACCTTGGTGAACACCGGCAACCAGCAGGCCGGTTTGGTCGGTGACTCGGTGCGTCAAACCCTGGACAAAACCCAGGGCGATTTGACCCGCCTGGGCCAGACCATGGACACCTTTAACCAGCGCTTGCCAGGCTTGTTGGACCGCACCCAACAAGTGATTGAGCAAACCTCAGGCGTGATCGCGCATGTGGAAAAAATTTCTGCGCAAGCCGAAGTCAGTGTGCCGCCCGTTTTGCAAAACACCGATGCGATTGCCGCGGATGTGCGCGAGGTGGTGAGCGGCGCCAAAACCACCTGGCCCCTGCGCAACATGGTGGATGCGCCTGCACCCCAAAAACTCAAAATAGATAGCGAACCAGCCCCAGCCAGCAAGGCTCAGGGCGCTAAAACACCTGCAAGCACCGGGGTCAAGCCGTGAGTTTGACCTGCACGCTGTTGGCATTGCGTCGTTCGCTTGGGTTGGCCAAAGTTCAAGTTGTGATGCCATGGCTTTTCACCGGCGTGTTGATCAGCACCTTCACGGGTTGCGCCAGCGCCCCTGCACCTCTGCCGCCTTTGAAGCGGCAAGCCCTGGAGGCCGAGACCCAGGGCGCGCGTCGTTTTGAACAAGGCCGTTTTGACGTGGCCATCACCCAGTTCAAAGAAGCCCAACGTTTGAACCGGAGTTTGGACGACGAGGCGGGTGTTGCCCGCAACCTGGAGCACCAAGCCCGCAGCGAACTCGCAGCCGGTTTTCCCCAAGCCGCACAAGCCACCTTAGCTACCATTTCCATAGCGCAACGCAGCATCAGCACCGGTATTTTGCAAGCGCAAGCTGCGTTGGGCGTGCAAGACTTTGCTGCGGCCAACACCATCTTGCAAGACTTGCGCGCGCGCTGCAAGGCATGCGCGCAGACCGCTGCCATCGCGGTCTTGCAAGCCCGGGTGGCCCTGGCGCAGTCGCAAGCGGATGTGGCTGAAAAATTGTTGCTCTCCACCCTCAAACCGTTGGCTGAGCAAGACGAGCCGCGTGAACTGGCCAACGCTTGGCGCCTGTTGGCGCAAGCCCAGGCGCAGCAGCAACGCCACACCGAGGCCCTGGCCTCAGCCCAACAAGCCCTGAGCCTGGACCGCGCTTTGGGCCTGCCCGACAAAATTGCCGCAGACTGGATGCTCATCGCTCAGCTGCACACCCCGCGCGATGCCGCCCTGGCCCGCAGCGCTTACACCCGAGCCCGCGAGGTGGCGCAGGCCGCGCAATTGCAGGCCGTGGTGACCCAGATCGATCAAAGGCTCAAGGAGATCCCATGAACACCCTGCAACGCCGCCTGGCCACTGCCTTGTTGGCAGCCTTGATCATCCCCGTGCATGTGCAAGTGCACGCCCAAACACCTGTACCAACACCAGCGCCAAACGCGGCAACGCCGATTCAAGACGGCGATGAAGGCAGCGAGATGCAGCCCAAGTTCATCTGGGGGCTGATCATCAACATTGCGTTCAGGTTCGCCATGAACGCTTTCACCCAATGGGTGAGCGCCAAAGCGCACAGCGACCTCAACAACCCGGTCACCCTCAGCACGATATTGACCAACTCCACCAAGGCCACCGTGGTGAGTTTGGCTGGAGGCTCCATCTTCGGTTTCAAAGGCGTGGGCGCTGACGAAAACACCGTGCTGGGCCTGCAAACCAAGGCCCTGCAAGGCGAGAGCGGCAAAGAAAACTACCAGGGCGTGCATGTGTCGGTGGTGGGCTTCGATCGCGCGGGCAACCCCACCGGTTTGCAGCCGGTGGCTGCGGGCTTTCGCTCGGGCGACCGCATCAAGCTCAAGGTCTTGCCCACGTTTGATGGCCTCTTGGTGATTGACAACATCAACCCCCAAGGCAAGCGCCAGCAAATTTACCCAGGCAGCAACCAGGCGATTGCGGTGAAAGCGGGCGTGGAAATTTTTGTGCCGCTGGGGCGCGACGAGTATTTTGAATTTGCCGGCGTGCAGGGCGACGAACAACTCCTCATCACCCTGCGCGACCCGCGTGCGTTGGGCGAGGCCGCTTCCAAGGTCGAGGTGAGCCGCAAAGACGAGGCCGGTGGCTCGAGCTTTGTGCAAGAAGTGGTGCCCGGCACCTACCCGGTGATCGCACAGTCGCTGCGGTTCAAACACGGCAACTGATGGTCTGGCAACGCGGCTTAGGCGCGCTGCTCGCGCTCGTCCTGTTGCTGGTGCTGAGCAGCTGGCGGCGTGAGCCTGACATGCCCGCACCGCTGGGCGATTGGCCCACGCAAGCTGTCTCTACGTCTGCAACGAATGCGCCAAGTGCATTGCCTAAGTTGGTGAGCCAAGGCGCGGGCCTGATTCCCATGCCAGCAGACACACCGGCCGCACATGCCAGCACCTTGTTGGCCCTGCCCGCCACATCGCCTGCGAGCGTGATGGCGTTTTGGTTTGCCGGCTCGCGCGAGAGCGGGCCAGATGTGCAAATTGCCATGTCGCACTTTGACCGCGCCAGCCAAGTATGGTCGCCTGCGCGCTTTGTGGTGCAGCGTGATGCCAGTTGGCAGCGCACCGACTACGCGGTGCGCCGCTTGGGCAACCCGGTGGCTTGGATGGACGGCAGCGGGCGCATCCATTTGTTCGTGGTGGGCACCGGGCTGGGCGGTTGGGCTGCAGCGCGGGTGGTGCACTATGTGCAAAAGCAAGCGGTCAGCAACATGGACGACTTGCAGTTCCGTTTTGAAGGCGTGCTGCCTTTGTCGTGGTTGTGGAACACCAGCCACCTGGTGCGCGCCATGCCCTTGCCTTTGCAAGATGGCGGCATGGTGTTGCCAGCCTATTTTGAGCTGGGCACCAAGTACCCGGTGGCGCTGCGTTTTGATGCGCAGGGTGTGTTTCGCGGCATGGTGCGCATGTCGCAACGCGGCTATTTGCTGCAACCCACGCTCTTGATGCGCAGCCCCACCGAGTGGCTGGCCTTGATGCGCGACAACAGCCCCGACAAACAACTGCGCCTGGCCCAAACCCATGACGGGGGCCAGACCTGGCAAGACCTGCCCGATGCCGAGTTGCGCAACCCCGATGCCTCGGTGGCGGGCTTGGCCCTGCAAGCCGGGGTGATGTTCCTGGTCTACAACCCCCTGCAAGATTCGCGCGGCGAGTTGGCCCTCAGTGCCTCTGCTGACGGCTTGCGTTGGACGCAGACCTTAACGCTCGCGCAAGGGCAGGGCGAAGGGCGGCATGAATTTTCTTACCCCTCGATGGCCTGGGCCGACAACAGCCTGTGGGTGAGCTACACCGACCACCGCCGCGCGATCGCGTGGCAACGTTTTAGCTTGCAAGCACCATGAGCGCGATGGACTTCATGTTCACTTTGGACCTGGTCAGCCCCTTGCTGCCCGGCAGCGGCGCGCTGTGGTGGGCCAGGCGCTTGAGTTGGGGCTTGGTCTTGGGGGCTTTGCTCATCACCGCGTGGAACCGCTGGGGCCGGCGCTCACGATTGCCCACGCGCACCTTGCCGCAGCTGCTACTCTTGATTTTGATCTGCGCACTGTGTTTGTTACCCGGCGTGTGGTCGCCGGCTTACTGGTTGGGGCTGGCCTTTCAAATGCCCAGCCTCATGATGCTGGCCTTGGCCCTGCACGCCTTGAACCTGGCCTTTGATGCCCCAGCACGCAACGCCTGGGCCTATGCGTTTCGCCAGCAGTCGCCAGGCGGCTTGCTCAACACGCTCACCGGCGTGGCTCTGGTCTTGTCGGTGCTGGGTTGGGTGTTGTTGTTCGACGTGCTGGCCTGGTGGCCGGTGGCGCTTTACCCGCTGGGCTTTCATGGCCTCACGTTCTTGGTGGTGGCCGCCTTGGCGCTTTTGCCCTGGGTCTTGTGGGGTCGCCAGACCCACTTGGCGTGGTTATGGGTGATGGCCGTGTTGCTGGTGTTTGAACTCACCCGCTGGCCCACAGGCAATGTGTGGTCCGCGCTCTTAGACCCACTGTTGTGGGTGTGGTGTCAGCTCTGGTTATTGCGCCGTTGGTTCAAGTACCTGCGCGGCTGAGCCAGCTTTGAGCCACCATTCGCGGGCGAACAACCAGTCTTGCGGCGTCCACAAATTATCCAAACGCACCTCGCCAGCCAGGTGTCGGCTCTTCAAGACCCAACGCACGCCCAGCACCTGGCAAGCAGGCTCGCATACAGGCTTGCTTGTGTTGACATCTTGTGACCACACCACGCTGTCATGTTGCGCCAGCAAGTCATCCAAACCCGCCTTGCCTTGCGCCGCGCGCGCACCAACCTCGTAGGGTTGCGGTTGAAAACCTGCGGGCAAGATGTAACGGTAACGCTCGTACTGCCCATTGAAGTTGTTGGGCACTGCCACGCGAGGTGACGTAGAGATTGACACAGATGTTGACGAGTCAGGCGCGGCGAACTGCGCCTGCGCACTGTCCATGGGCATGAGCACCGCGTCCATCAACACATACACCCCCAACACGCTCAAGAGGGCTGCGGTGCGGCAAGCGCGCGGGTGCAGACTGGCCAAAGCCGCGAGGGCGAACGCTGCAGCCAGCGCCAAAGCCAAGACGGCTTCAAGGCTTGCGCTGATGCCCAAGCCACCCGACAGCCCCGACATGACCCAGGCCACGCGCGCGAGCAGCACCACAGCCACCAAGGCTAGTAGGGCAGTCAAGCGAAACCACATGGCGCCTATGCGCTGCCAATACACCGCGATGAGCAATGCGACTGATGGCATGGCTGGAATCACGTAGCGCGCCGAACGTTGGCTCGGGATGGTGAAGGTCACAAGCCACACCAGCAACCAGGCCAGGGCCAGGGCGACCAGCGGGCTCATGGCTTGAAAGCGTTGTGAAAATCTGATCTGGGGCTTGAACACGTGTTGCACGCCCATCACCATCAGCCCCAACACCACGGGTGCGAGCAAGCCCGCGTTGACCGCATACGCCAAGAGTTGCGACCAGATGCTCGAGCCATTCAAGCTCAGCGCCTCGGCCCAGTAGCCTCGTTGGTCGGAGAACTTTTTCGCGTTCTCAGCCACGATGAACTCTTGCCAAACGCTCGCCGGGTCCGGGTCGAGCACAAACCACAGGCCAAACACGCCCAGTGCCAACACCGCCGCCACGCCGACCTTGAGGCTGAGCAACATCAGTGCGCGCCAGCCCATCCACGGCTGCGAGGCCAGTACTACCAACCACCAGGCCGCGGTGGCGGGGGCGATCAGGGCAAAGGATTTGTAGGCCAAGCCGATGCCCAAACCCAAACCGAGCAGCACCACACTGAGCCATGAAGGGGTGAGCGCAGATGATAAGGTTTTATCTGCTATCGAAAAAATAGCGCCATGATGTGATTGACCTTGCCCCAACTGCCAAAACCACACCAAGATCGGCAAACTGAACCAAAAGGTTTCGGGTGCGCTGGTGAGGTAAGCGCGGTGGTAACGAAGGGTGCTGAAAAACGCCAGAAACACCACAGCAGCCAGCAAGCCCGTGGTCCAGAGTGCGTGCTCAGACGCTTGGCGATGGCCTGAGTCTTGTGCGTTTTGAGTAAGGCTTGGCTGACCCAAGCCAAGACCCACACCATGGCCCGTCAAGCGCGAGGCGCGCGCCACCAGCCAAGCCAAAGCAGCCGCCACCGCGAAGGTGTAAAGCACGCCCGGGGTGCGCAGGGCAGCCAGGCCCCAGCCGCCTAAGTCACCGGCCACCATGGCTTGCCAAAACAACATGGGTGGTTTGGTGTTGCGGGTCTCAAACAGGTCGGAGGCCAGGGGCAACCAGTGGCCGCTTTCCGCGGTTTTGCGCGCGATGTGCGCGTAAACCATCTCGTCGCCATTGCTGGGGATGTACTGCCCGCCCAGGCCCCACATATAAGCCAGTGCAGCCAAGCAAGCGGCGATCACAAGAACGGTGCGATTCATCCTTCGATGATAGCCAAGCGAAGCAAGGCGACGGTGTCTCAGCCTTTGCGGCGGAAGGTCCAGCGGTCGTTGGCCAGGAAGTTGCTCACGCTGGCCGCCACAATCGCGATGATGTTGGCCAAGCGGTAGTCCATGCTGCCTGATAGCAGCAGGGTGAGCACGTATTGCAACAAGCTGCCAAAGGCCGAGGCCGTCACATACTGGCCAAACTCCATGCCCAGGGTGCGTAGGCTCACCCGGGGCATTTCATCAGCCTCCAGCTGTTTGACGCGGTCTGACCAGGTCCACAAACGGTTCCAGCTGAAGTTGTTGAGTGTGGCCAGCGCGATGGCCAGGGCGAGTGAAAAGTAAGGCTTGTTGTAGCCCTGCTCGATGTGCGCAAACACATACTCATGCCCCAGGTAGAGCACAGCCAGGTTCACCACCGTGCCGCTGGCGCCCACAATACCGAACTTGATGTAGCGGTAACGCTCGATCCAACCCAGCACCCACAACACGAACCGTTGCAGGGGGCTTGCAGAGGTCGCGGTCATGCCAAGACCGCCGCTTGCAAGGGCTTGGCCAGAACCGAGAGGGCTTCTTGCAACACCGGGTCCGGCGCGATGCGCTTGAGGCACTGGTTGTCGCCGTCGCAAAACGTCAGGCGGTGGTTGTAGGCACTCAAGCACGGCGAGCAGGCAATGCCCGACTCAAAAATTTTGGCTTGTGCGCCACGCAAACCTGGCAGCGGGCCGTAGAGCTTGCCCGTCTCTGGCCCGAAAAACACCATGGTTTGGATGGGCGTGAGGGTGGCGAAATGCCCTGGGCCGCCGTCGTTGGTGATGAGCAAATCGGCCGCGTGAAAGAGCATCAGCAACTCGCGAATGGAGCGGGTGTAACCGGTGAGGTTCAAACACAGATCGCTGGCCACGCGGGTTTTCAAGTCAGCGGCCAAGGCCGCGTCGTCCTTCAAACCAATCAAGCCCACCGCATGGCCAGCGGCCACCAGGCCTTGGGCCACGCGGGCGTAGTGGTCGGCGGGCCAAGCGCGCTCGGGCAAGATGCCGCCGCCTGCGTACAACAACACCAATTTACGGCCCACCGCAGACGGGTGATCGGCCGCGAGTTTGGCCTTGTAACTGTTCAACTCATCCGCGGTGAAATCCACGCTGAGCTCGGTGCGCGCGGGAAAATCGCGAATGGGCGCAGCTTTGTGCACCGGCGCGCCTTGCACAGGGTCCAAAGCATCCACCAGCGACAAAAACTGTTTGCTGATGTGCTGGTAGGGGTTGTAGGGAATGGCGCGGTTGATGAAGCTGCCGCGGTACAAGCCCTCTTGGGTGTGCGGCGTGAAACCCGCACGCAACTTGGCGCCACTGAGGTAAGACAACAAGGCGCTGATGCGCGAGAACAGCTCGCAGTCCACCACCACATCCAAGGGCAGGGCGCGCATGGTTTGCATGAAGCGCCAGATGTCTTTGACGAGTTGCAGGCCCGACTTGTCATCGAGCGCGTGCAGGTGTTCGTCGGCGGCCAGGCCCAGCATGCGCGAGACCTCTTGGTTTTTCTTGAGCTGCAGCACATGCAGCGTGGCCCCGGGGTATTTGGCGCGCAGCGCGGCAAACATGGGGCCAGCCAGCACGATGCTGCCCATCTCTGAGAGCAAAATCACCAGCACATGGCGCACCTGCGCAGGCGCCTTGGGGTTGGCGTTGCCGCGCCAGCGTGCCCACAACGAGAGCCCTGCGCACAACAACTGGCCTACCCAGCGGTCGATCCAGCGTTGTGTTTGCAGTTTCATCGTGTGGGCTTGGTCATCAAACCCTGATTATTTCAGACCGGCAGCGGCACGCAGCGCGGCGGCTTTGTCGGTGCGCTCCCAGGTGAACTCGGGCTCTTCGCGGCCGAAGTGACCGTAGGCAGCTGATTTTTCGTAAATCGGGCGCAGCAGGTCGAGCATCTGGATGATGCCTTTGGGACGCAAATCAAAATGCTCGTTGACCAGCGCGGCGATTTTCTCGTCGGCAATCACGCCCGTGCCTTGGGTGTTGACGGTCACGTTCATGGGGCGCGCCACGCCAATGGCGTAAGCCACCTGAATCTGGCACTGGGTGGCCAAGCCGGCAGCCACGATGTTCTTGGCCACATAGCGCGCGGCGTACGCAGCCGAGCGGTCCACCTTGGTGGGGTCTTTGCCGGAGAAGGCGCCACCACCGTGCGGGCAAGCGCCGCCGTAGGTGTCCACAATGATTTTGCGACCAGTCAGGCCGCAGTCGCCCTGGGGGCCACCCACCACAAAACGGCCGGTGGGGTTGATGAGGTATTTGGTGTCGAGCAGCCACTCTTTGGGCAGCACGGGCTTGATGATTTCTTCAATCACCGCGTCCACGAACTCTTGCTTCATGGTGCTGCCGTTGCTCATCTCGGGGCTGTGTTGGCTCGAGAGCACCACGGTGTCGATGCTGTGGGGCTTGCCGTCCACATAACGCATGGTCACCTGGCTCTTGGCGTCAGGGCGCAAAAAGGGCAGACGGCCGTCTTTGCGCAGCTGGGCCTGGCGCTCCACCAAACGGTGGGCGTAGTAAATCGGGGCGGGCATGAGCACCGGGGTTTCGCTGCAAGCGTAACCGAACATCAGGCCTTGGTCGCCCGCACCGGTGTTGAGGTGGTCGTCCGAAGCCTGGTCCACGCCCTGGGCGATGTCGTTGGATTGCTTGTCGTAAGCCACCAGCACCGCGCAGCCTTTGTAGTCAATGCCGTACTCGGTGTTGTCGTAGCCGATGCGCTTGATGGTGTCGCGCGCGACCTGGATGTAGTCCACATGCGCGTTGGTGGTGATCTCACCGGCCAGCACCACCAAACCGGTGTTGCACAGGGTCTCGGCGGCCACGCGGCTGCGGGGGTCTTGCTTGAAAATCGCGTCCAAAATCGCGTCAGACACCTGGTCAGCCACCTTGTCGGGGTGGCCTTCAGAAACGGATTCAGAGGTAAAGAGGTAATCGTTCGCCATAAAAACTCCAAAGTTGATGATCCGCGTTGCCGGGCCTTGGGAGCTGTCAGCGAACGCTTTAGCAGAAATGCCCGGTGTCCCGGACAAGGCACAATCTGTGAATCGTGCTGTGTCGCCCTGCAAGTAGTTCTGTAACTCAGCGACAGGCCATAGTTTATCCGACCATGCACCTTTTGTTCAGAACATTAGCCATCCTTCCCCTGGGTCTATTGCAGGCTTTGGGTTGGGCTTTGGGGTGCTTGGTCGCCGTTCTGTCGCCCACCTACCGGCGCCGCATGCTGGCCAATGCCGCACAGGCCGGCTTTGGCGCAGGCATGGCCTGGCGAGGGGCTGCGCACGCTGGCGCCATGGTGATGGAGCTGCCCCGGCTGTGGTTGGGTGCGCCGGTGCCGATCACTGCAGACGGCGATGCTTTGGTGGTCCAAGCCTTGGCAGAAGGCCGTGGCTTGTTGTTTCTCACCCCGCACCTGGGCAGCTTTGAAGCGATGTCCCAGGCCTACACCGAGCGCTTTGGCCAGCACAAGCCCATGACGGTGTTGTTTCGCCCGCCGCGCCAAGCGTGGCTCAGAAGCGTGGTGGCCCAGGCGCGCCAGCGCCCCGGCCTCTTGACCGCGCCCACCACGCTGGCTGGTGTCAAGCAACTCATCCAAGCCCTGCGCCGCGGCCAGTGCGTGGGCCTGCTGCCCGACCAAGTGCCCCCGCAAGGCCAGGGCGTCTGGGCGCCGTTTTTCGGCCAAGACGCCTACACCATGACCCTGGCGGTGCGCCTGGCCCAGCAAACCGGCGCTAGCGTGCTGCTGGCCTGCGCCGAGCGACGCTGGGGCAAATTTGTGGTGCATGTGCAAGCGCTCGATGAGAGCCTGGAAGGCCTCTCGCCCGAGGCGGGTGCTGCGTGCATCAACCGCGCCATGGAGCGTTTGATCCGCACCTGCCCGCAGCAATACCTGTGGGGCTACGCGCGCTACAAAACCCCGCGGCAGGAGAGTCCATGAGTTGGGTGTTCAGCCAACTTGGCGTTGTGTTCATGCGCTTGCTGGGTGTGATGCCCTTGGCTTGGGTGCGTGCGCTGGGGTGGGTGTTGGGTTGGGCCTTGTACCTGCTGGTGGCGCCGCGCCGCCGGGTGGTGATGACCAATTTGCGTTTGTGTTTCCCGCAGTGGACGCATGCGCAGCGCGTTCGCGTTGCACAAGATGTGTTTGTGCATTTCGCACAAGCCTGGTTAGACCGCGGTTGGTTGTGGCACAGCAGCCCTGAGACCACCCGTGCGCGTTTGCGTTTGACGGGGGATGTGGCGGCCCTGCAAGGCCATCAACCCACGGTGATATTTGCGCCGCATTTTGTGGGGTTGGACGCGGGCTGGACGGCGCTGACCCAGCAGCTGGATAGGCGCTTCACCACCATCTACACCAACCAGGCCAACACCACCATTGACGCGTGGATTCATGCAGGGCGCAGCAGGTTTGGTCAGGGGCGTTTGTTTGGCCGTGCCGATGGGGTCAAAGACATCGTGGCCGCGTTGCGTCAAGGCGAGCCGCTGTATTTGCTGCCCGACATGAACTTCGGCCCGCACGAGTCGGTGTTTGTGCCTTTTTACGGCGTGATGGCTTGCACCGTGCCCTCGCTCTCACGTTTTGCGCGCCTGGGCCGTGCGCAGGTGGTGCCGGTGGTCACGCGCATGACGAGTGAAGGCTATGAGGTGCAAGTGATGCCCACTTGGACCGACTTTCCCACCGCAGACGCCACGGCAGACGCGGCCACCATGAACCTGCGTTTGCAGGCCTGGATCGATGCCACGCCTGAGCAGTATTACTGGGTGCACAAACGCTTCAAAGACCGGCCCGAGGGCGAGCCGTCGGTGTATTGAATAGCTGGTTTGACCTGGCTTGTTTGAAACTCGCTGCTATTTTTTAGATAGCAAGAAAGCGCCAATTTCTTTGGCGACCAGCTCAGGTTGTTCATGCACGATCCAGTGCGTGGCATCGTCCACCTTCACCAGTTTGAGTTGTGGCAAGTAGTCGTCCAGGCCCTCAATCAACTCGGGTGGCAAGGCGGTGTCTTGCATGCCCCACACCACCAGCGTGGGCAGGTTCACCGTCAACATCTCGCGCGGCAGGGTGATGGCCGCTGCGGCCGGGTCTTCGGGGCGCGGCGGGCGCAGGGGTGAGGCGCGGTAGTAGTTGCAACCACCCGTGAGTCCCAGGCCCCACACCGCGCGGTACTGGGCTTTGACCGCATCGGTCAACCAGCCAAAACGCTCAGCGCCTGCACCCATGTTGGTGAAAAATTCCCACAGGCGGCGAAAGTCATCCTGGGCTAACAGTTGTTCCGCATCCGGGCGGATGAGGAAGTTCATGTAGGCGCTGTGGTCTTGCTGCTTGGGCTTTTGCAGCTCGCGCAAAAACGTGCCGGGGTGCGGCGAGTTGATGATGACCAGCCGCTCGATCAGCTCGGGTTTTTGGTTCGCCAGGTTCCAGGCCACCGCACCGCCCCAGTCGTGCGCGACCAGCGCCTCAAGTGGCACGCCGGGCGACTCGATGGCAATAAGCGCGGCGATGTCGGTCACCAAATGTTTGGCACGGTACAAGGCCGGGTCAGCAGGGGCGCTGGAATGCTCGAACCCACGCAAATTAGGCGCGATGCACCGGTAGCCGCCATGTTCTTGCTTCGAAAAATGGAGCAGCAGCGCGTCCCATGCAAAGGCCGCTTCTGGAAAGCCGTGCAAAAACACCAGCACCGGTCGGCCCCGCTCGCCGGCAGCACGGCACGACAGGCTGATGCCATGGGGCAGGTCCAGGGTGTAGGTGTCAATACCGGCGGGGGGCGAGCCGGGGGTGGTCAAGCTGGTGGTCATGGACAGGCCTTTGTGGATCTGCCCACCACTTTACAGGCTTGATTCAAGTCAGTCTTGATCAGTCTTCGTCCAGCGCCGGCGGTTCGTCGCCAGGAGCTTCTGTCGCCTTGGGCGCGGTGGCTGGCAGGGCGCTGGCGCCAGTGGCTTCTGTCAATGACTCAGCAGGGTGTGCCCAGTCCCACAAGAGCTTGGCCACCTCTTCAATGCCGATGCGTTTGGTGGCCGAGAACAAGCGCACCTCGCCGCCGCCGGCGTTGAGCTTCATGATGGACAGAGCCTTGGCCGATTCGCTGCGGGTGAGTTTGTCGGCCTTGGTCAGCACCACCAAAAACTTCAGACCCTCTTCCACCCGGGGGCGGATGACCTCGAGCAGCACCTCGTCGAGCTCGGTCAAGCCGTGGCGCGGGTCGCACATCAGCACAATGCCCTTGAGGTTCTCGCGGGTCACCAAATAGTTGGCCATCACCTGCTGCCAGCGGATCTTGTCTTGCTTGGGCACCGCCGCGTAGCCGTAGCCGGGTAGGTCGGTGAGCACCGCGTCCATCACGCCTTGTTTACCCAGGGAAAACAGGTTGATGTGCTGGGTGCGGCCCGGCTTTTTAGACGCAAAGGCCAGTTGTTTTTGCTGCGTCAGGGTGTTGATGCAGGTGGACTTGCCGGCGTTGGATCGCCCCACGAATGCGATTTCCGGCACATCGAGGGCAGGCAGAAAGTGCAGTTGCGGTGCGGTGGTGAGGAATTTGGCGGTGTGCAACCAACCCAGCGCGGGGTGTGCCGAAGTTTTGGCCGCGGTTTTGAGGGGGGCGGCAGGTCGGCGAGGGGGGTGGTTCATGGGGGTGGGCACATATTTGCCGAAGGGGCAGGTTCAGCATTGTAGAATCTATGGAGTTTTGCACATCCCAACCTGATCACACCATGAAGCTGTTTGCGCACCTGTTGATGGCCGCCGCCCTGGCCGCCCCTGTTGTTTCTTTTGCCAGCGACGCAGCCCCCGCCAAAGCTGCCAAGCTTGATCTGGCCGCTGGCGAGGCCAAATACACCGCCATGTGCGCGTCTTGCCACGGCGCGGACGGCAATTCCGGCTCGCCCGCTTACCCCAAGCTGGCCGGCCAGCACCCCGAGTACCTGAACAAGCAGTTGCAAGAGTTCAAGTCGGGCAAGCGTGCCAACGCCATCATGTCCGGTTTTGCCGCCACCTTGAGCGACGACGACATGCGCAACATCGCCCACTGGGCCTCCGCCCAGAAAGCCAAGCCCGGCTTTGCCAAAGACAAAGAGCTGGTGGCCTTGGGTGAGCGCATTTACCGCGGTGGCATTGCCGACCGCCAAGTGGCCGCTTGCGCCGGTTGCCACAGCCCCAACGGTGCTGGCATTCCCTCGCAGTACCCCCGTCTGAGCGGTCAGCACGCTGACTACACCATCACCCAACTGACCTCCTTCCGTGACGGCGTACGCAAAAACAGCGCGCAAATGACCGGTGTGGCTGCCAAGTTGAACGACCGCGAAATCAAGGCGGTCTCTGATTACATCGCCGGCCTGCGTTGATCGCCGGCCTGCGGGCTGGCTGCTTGTTGAGCTTGTTTGCGTTGGATCAAACGCTCGTTCACACATCACCGCCGCGTTGACACACACACAGGCAGGTCTTTCCATGAAGACCTGCCTTTTTTCATGCCCATGGGCACAATCCTCTGAATGACGGCCACCTTGCGCTCCTCACCCTCTCAACCGCTGCGCTCTGCGGTGGAGTTGCTGTCGTCCATGCGCTTTGCGATTTCACTGCTCACCGTGATTTGCATCGCCTCGGTCATTGGCACCGTGCTCAAGCAGGGCGAGCCCATCAACAATTACATCAACCAGTTCGGGCCTTTTTGGGCCGAGGTGTTTGAGGCCCTGAGTCTGTACAAGGTCTACAGCGCCTGGTGGTTCTTGCTGATCCTGGCGTTCTTGGTCACCAGCACCTCGCTGTGCATCGCGCGCAACACGCCCAAAATCATCCAAGACCTCAAGGTCTACAAAGAAAACATCCGCGAACAAAGCCTGCAGGCCTTTGGCCTCAAGGCACAAGCCAACCTGCCGCTGGGCCCTGAGGCTGAAGCGCAACGCATCGGCGGCATGCTGGCCGGCGGGGGCTGGAAGGTCAAGCTGCAGTCGCGCGACACATCTGCGGGTCAGGGCTGGATGGTGGCGGCCAAGGCCGGTGCGGCCAACAAGCTGGGCTACATCGCCGCGCACAGCGCGATTGTGTTGGTGTGTGTGGGCGGTTTGCTCGATGGCGATTTGATGGTTCGCGCGCAAATGTGGCTGGGCGGCAAAACGCTTTACAGCGGCGCGGGCCTGATTGGCGAAGTGCCTGCGCAGCACCGCCTGAGCGCGGGCAACCCGACCTTTCGTGGCAACCTGATGGTGGGCGAGGGCATGATGGCCAACACCGCCATCTTGAACCAGCCCGGCGGCGTGCTGCTGCAAGACTTGCCCTTTGGCATCGAGCTGAAAAAATTCGTGGTGGAGCACTACAGCACCGGCATGCCCAAGCTCTTTGCCAGCGAGATCGTGATCCACGACCGCGAGACCGGCGAGAAAATTCCTGCCCGCGTCGAGGTGAACCACCCGGCCAGCTACAAGGGCATCGAGATTTACCAGTCCAGCTTTGACGACGGCGGCTCCAGCGTGAAGTTGCGCGCCTTGCCCATGGCCAGCCAGGCCCGCGCGTTCGAGGTGGACGGCGTGATTGGCGGCACCACCGAGCTGTCCAACGGCAAAGAAAAACTCACCCTGGAATACACCAGCTTGCGGGTGATGAATGTCGAGAATTTCTCGGGCGGCTCGGGTGTGGATCCGCGCAAGGTAGACCTGCGCAGCTCGATCGACCAGCGCCTGGGCGCGCCCAACAAACCTGGTGGCAACAAAGACCAGCGCAATGTGGGGCCCAGCATTGGCTACAAGCTGCGCGATGCGGCCGGTCAAGCGCGCGAATTCCAAAACTACATGCAGCCCATCGACCTGGGCGAGGGCGCACCGGTGTTCTTGCTGGGCATGCGCGAAACCCCGGCCGAGCCTTTCCGCTACCTGCGTATCCCGGCCGATGCCGAGCTGAGCAAGGGCGATTTTTTCCGCCTCAAAACCGCCTTGGGTGATGCCGCGGCTCGTGCTCGCGCGGTCGACCGATATGTGAAAAAAGCCGTGCCGCCGGACCGCGCTGATATGGCCGCGCAACTCAAAATTTCCGCTACAAGATCGATAGCGTTGTTTGCTGGTGTGGGCAGCGATGGGCAGCGTTTGGCCGCGGGTGGCTTGCAGGCGGTGGCAGATTTCATGGAAGCGAACGTGCCCGTGGCTGAGCGCGAACGCGCCAGCGAGGTGCTGCTGCGCATTGTGAATGGCGTGTTGTTTGAGTTGCTGCAAGCCGCACGCGCAGACGACAAGCTCAGCCCCTTACCCACCGACGCCGCCACCCAAAGTTTCATGGCCCAGTCGGTCATTGCCTTGAGCGATGTGGAAGCCTACCCCGCCCCCGTGGCCTTTGAGTTGGTGGACTTCAAGCAGGTGCAAGCCAGCGTGTTCCAGGTGGCGCGCGCGCCGGGCAAAAACCTGGTGTACCTGGGCTGTGCGTTTTTGATACTCGGCATTTTTGCCATGCTGTATGTGCGCGAGCGACGCTTGTGGGTCTGGCTTTCACCAGCGGGGGAGGCGACCGAGGCCACCATGGCCTTGTCGACCAACCGCAAGACCATGGACAGCGAGCGCGAGTTTGAGCAGCTCAAACACAAATTGCTAGGATCTTTTGCATGAACACCACCACCCTCACGCTCAACGAGAGTTACTTCGCCAAGCGCAACGCGCTGGACTGGCTGTTTGCCGCGCTGGTCTTGGCCGGCGGCTTGTTCGCCTTCTCGCGCTACAGCGCCAACATGGACGGCTACGAGCAAGCCATTTTGCTGGGCACCTTGCCCGCGGCCGTGGCCTTGGGTTGGTTCTGGCGCCCGCTGCGGGTGTTGGTGGCGGTGGTGGCTGCCTTCTCACTGTTGGGAATCAACCTGTACCAAGGCGATCTGGCCCGCGCCGAGCAGGTGTTTTTGCTGAAATATTTCCTCTCGAGCCAATCGGCCATTTTGTGGATGAGCATGGTGTTTTTCATGAGCACCGTGTTTTACTGGATCGGCTTGCTTGCGCGCGGCAACCAAGGCCCGGCCATGAGCCTGATTGGCTCGCGCCTGACTTGGGTGGCGGTGGGCATGGCCTTGATCGGCACCATGGTGCGCTGGTACGAGAGCTACCTGATTGGCGCCGATGTGGGCCACATCCCGGTGAGCAATTTGTACGAGGTGTTCGTGCTGTTTTGCTGGCTCACCGCGGTGTTCTACCTGTACTTTGAAGCCACCTACAACACCCGTGCCATGGGCGCGTTTGTGATGTTGGTGGTCAGCGCAGCAGTGGGCTTTTTGCTCTGGTACACCGTGGTGCGCGAAGCCCATGAAATCCAACCTCTGGTGCCCGCGCTGCAAAGCTGGTGGATGAAGCTGCATGTGCCGGCCAACTTCATTGGTTACGGCACGTTCGCGCTCTCGGCCATGGTGGCCTTTGCTTACCTCATCAAAAGCCAGGTGGGCGAGAAGCGTTGGTACAAGCTCACGCCGCTGTGGTTGCTGGGCATTTTGGTGGTTTTTGTGCCCATGGCTTTTCGCCGCAGCACCCCGGAGGCGGGCGGCAGTTACTGGTTCATTTATTTTTTGGTGGCCGGCCTGATCGTGGCGGGCATCTTGTGGGGCCGCGAGCGCATTGCCGCCAACTTGCCCAGCCTGGACGTGCTGGACGATGTGATGTACAAATCCATCGCGGTGGGCTTTGCGTTCTTCACCATCGCCACCGTCTTGGGCGCCTTGTGGGCGGCTGAAGCCTGGGGCGGCTACTGGAGCTGGGACCCCAAAGAAACCTGGGCGCTGATTGTCTGGCTGAACTACGCGGCCTGGCTGCACATGCGCCTCATGAAGGGCCTGCGCGGCACGGTGGCCTCGTGGTGGGCCTTGGCAGGCCTGGGTGTGACCACCTTCGCCTTCATTGGCGTGAACATGTTCTTAAGCGGCCTGCACAGCTACGGCACCTTGTGATTTTTATCACCTAGCCTCATGTTTGCCCCACTGCACTCAGGGGCTACTTCTTTTGCTGGGTTAATCGCGCGCCACATGCGTTACAAAGACGCATGTGCCACCGTCATCGTGTCGGCAGCGCACCCTAACCACGAGCACCTATGTTGATCAAAAACCAGCGCGACGGCTTCATCCACCCGGTGAGCAGCGAGATCACCCCGCAACGCGTCTACCAAGAACGCCGCGAACTCATGCGTTGGATGGCCGGTGGCGTGGCTGGTGCGGCCATGGCGTCTTGGGCCTCGCGTGAGGCCTTGGCACAAACCACAGCGTCTTCTGTTGCATTGGGCCGCCCCGGCAAAGGCACCGCCTTGCCTGGTGCGAAGAGCAGCGCAGCCGGTGCCATGGCCATGGACAAGCTCACCGACTACAAAGACGCGAGCACCTACAACAACTATTACGAGTTCGGCACCGACAAGGCCGACCCCGCGCGCAATGCCCACACCCTCAAAACCAAACCCTGGACGGTGTCGGTCGAAGGCCTGGTGAAAAAGCCGATGCAAATCGGCATCGAGGACCTGATCAAACTCAGCCCACAAGAAGAGCGCATTTACCGCCTGCGTTGCGTGGAGGGTTGGTCGATGGTGATCCCGTGGGTCGGCTACTCCTTGAATGAGCTCATCAAAAAAGTGGAGCCTTTGGGCAGTGCGAAGTATGTGGAGTTCGTGACGCTGGACGACCCGAAAACCATGCCCTTCGTGGGCTCGTCCATCCTCAACTGGCCTTATGTGGAGGGCCTGCGCCTGGACGAGGCCATGCACCCGCTCACGCTCTTGAGCTTTGGCATGTACGGCGAGGTGTTGCCCAACCAAAACGGCGCGCCGGTGCGCCTGGTGGTGCCCTGGAAATATGGTTTCAAGAGTGGCAAGAGCATCGTGAAAATTCGCTTCACCGAGACCCAGCCGCTCACCGCCTGGAGCCGCGCGATCCCGCAGGAATACGGCTTCTATTCGAACGTGAACCCTGATGTCAGCCACCCGCGTTGGAGCCAAGCCACCGAGCGGCGTATTGGCGAGGACAGCCTGTTTGCCAAGAAGCGCAAAACCTTGATGCTCAACGGCTACGAGCCGCAGGTGGGCCAGCTGTATGCGGGCATGGACTTGAAAAAATTCTTCTGATGCTCGCCTGGCGCGGCTACTTGCTCAAGCCCTGGGCCAAGCCCTTGGTGGCCGCCTTTGTCTTGTCACCACTGGCATTCCTGATTTACGCTGCCTTGTTCGATGAGCGTTTGCTCGGCCCCAACCCCGCAGAAGCTTTGGTACGCGACACCGGCGAGCTGGCCCTGCGTTACCTGTGCGTGACCCTGGCGATCACGCCACTGCGCGTGCTCAGTGGCACCCCGCAGCTGGCGCGCTTTCGCCGCATGATGGGCTTGGTGACCTACACCTACGCGGTGTGCCATGTGCTGGCCTACAGCTGGCTGGACATGGGCTTTGAGCTGGCCGACATCATCGACGACATCCCCAAGCGGCCGTTCATCTTGGTGGGTTTCTTGGCCTTTGTGTTGCTCACGCCTTTGGCGCTGACCTCGTTCAACGCTGCCATCAAAGCGCTGGGCGCTCAACGCTGGCAGTTGTTACACAAGTGTGTGTACGCCATTGCCGGCTTGGCCGTGCTGCATTTTTTCTGGATGCGCGCGGGCAAACAGAACTTTGGCGAAGTGTCGGTGTACGCCGCTGTGTTGGCGGTGTTGTTGGGCTGGCGTTTGTGGCGATGGATGCGTCAAAAACGCTTGCAAGCCATGTCTTAGATTGCTAGGTTGCTATCATTAAAATAGCAATTTCATGCAAGCCTTACACAAAGCTCAAATAAAGCTCAAACCAGTTGCTCGTTACGCAGCTGGTCGGCCACGGAGTCGCGCTGGCGAATCACATGTGCTTTACCGCCACTCACCAGCACCTCAGCCGCGCGGCCACGGGTGTTGTAGTTGCTCGACATGCTCATGCAGTAAGCGCCGGCTGAGAGCACCGCCAGCAAGTCGCCGCTGTGCACATTCAGGTCACGGTCGTGGCCCAGCCAGTCGCCGCTTTCACAAATCGGGCCGACCACATCCATCACCGTGCCAGCGCCTGCGCGCGGTGTGAGCGGCACGATCTGGTGAAAGGCCTCGTACATCGCAGGGCGGGGCAGGTCGTTCATGGCCGCATCCACAATGCAGAAGTTTTTCTGCTCGCCCGGCTTCAAGTACAGCACCTCGGTCACGCACACACCAGCGTTGCCCACCAGGGAGCGACCGGGTTCGATCATGAACTTGCGGTCGCCATAGCCGCGCGCATCCAATTTGGCGAGTAACTTGGCCCACAGGCCATCGGCTGCAGGGGGCGTGTCGCCGTTGTAATTGATGCCCAGGCCGCCACCGAAATCAATGTGGTGAATGGGAATGCCCGCCGCCTCGATGGCCTGCACCAAATCGAGCACGCGGTCCATCGCGTCCAGATAAGGGCCTTCGCTGGTGATTTGCGAGCCGATGTGGCAATCAATCCCCACCACTTTCAAGCCTGGCAGTTGCGCTGCGCGTTGGTAGGTTTGCAGCGTGCGCTCATGCGCAATGCCGAACTTGTTGCCCTTGAGGCCGGTAGAAATGTAGGGGTGGGTTTGCGCGTCCACATTGGGGTTGACGCGGATGCTGATGGGCGCACGCACGCCCAGGCCCAAAGCCACCTCGTTGAGCACGTCAATTTCCGCTTCGCTCTCCACATTGAAGCAGCCAATGCCCGCTTGGAGGGCGCGCTTCATCTCGGCGCGGGTTTTGCCCACGCCTGAAAAAATGACCTTGGCTGCATCGCCACCAGCGGCCAGCACGCGCTCGAGTTCACCGCCCGAGACGATGTCAAAACCGCAACCAGCCTTGGCAAACACCTGCAACACACCCAGCGAGGAGTTGGCTTTCATGGCGTAGCAAATTTGCGCTTTGCGCCCCGCAAAACCGCGCTGGTAAGCGGCCAGGGCATCCAGCATGCTTTGTTGCGAATACACAAACAAAGGCGTGCCGTGGGCTTGCGCCAATTCGGCCAGGGGTTGGCCTTCCACGCACAGGGTGTGGTTGACATAAGCGATGTGCGGGTGGCCGGGGAGTTGAGCGGTCATGGTGAATTATTTGGCTTTGTCAGCGGGCGTGCTGGTCGGTGTCGTAGCTGGCGTGGTGGCAGGGGCTGGTGTGGCGTTGGGGGGCTTGCGCAGCGGGTTCATGGCTTCAGGCAGGGTGGCGCGGTTCGCAGCCGCCGGGTCGGTGGGCAGGTACAGGGGGCCGGGTTGGCCGCAGCCGACCAGCATGGCCATAGCTGTGGTGGCCATACCCATTGAAGCCATACCCATCGAAGCCGGAAGCGCGCTCAGCGCGCGCGCGTGGGTCTTGAGAAAGACGCCCACAGCCTTGGCCCTGCGCGGAGATGGCAGCGCTCTTAGAATGCCTGAACAACTGTTGAACATCATCAAATTGTAATGACCGACCTGGAATTCCAAACGCTGGCTGATGCCGTGCTCAAAGCGGTGGAGCGTTGCTGCGACACCCTCAATGACGATGCGGACACCGACATCGACAACCAACGCACCGGCGGCATGATCACGCTGACCTTTCCCAACCGCAGCCAGATCATCATCAACCTGCAAAAACCGCTGCATGAAATTTGGCTGGCGGCCAAGTCGGGTGGCTATCACTACAAATTTGATAGCAAGCAATGGATGGATACCAAGGGTGGGGGCGAGTTTTTTGCCAACCTCACAACATTCGCCAGCCAGCAAGCGGGCATGTCGCTGACCTTCAAGGCTTGAGCGTTTAGTTCTTGAACAAGTCAAGAATCCGCTTTTTCTCGTCCGCTGCGGGCAGGGCCTGGGCTTTGTCGGGGTTTTTGTCCACGCCAAGTTGGCTCACGCCGCCGCCCTTGGCGTATTCCTCGTAATACCACTCGCCGCCCACATTCACCACGCCTTCGGGCGCAGCCATCTCGGCCACTGGCACGCCCTTCAAGGCGTGTTCCATGAAGCTGATCCACACCGGTAGGCTCAAGCCACCGCCTGTTTCGCGGTCGCCGAGTTTGCGCGGGGTGTCATAACCGATCCAGGTGACTGCGGCCAGCGTGGGCTGGTAGCCCGCGAACCAGGCGTCCATCGAGTCGTTGGTGGTGCCGGTTTTGCCATACACATCGTTGCGTTTGAGGGTGGCTTGCGCGCGTGCGGCCGTGCCTGAGCGGGTCACCTCTTGCAAGAGGCTGGTCATCACAAAAGCGTTGCGAGCATCGATGGCGCGCACCGATTCATCCGGCACAGGCGGCTGGGTTTGCACCAGCACCTTGCCGCGCTGTTCGCTCACTTGGCTCACCAGCCAAGGGTTCACGCGGTAGCCGCCGTTGGCAAACACCGCATAAGCCGTGGCCATTTGCATGGGCGTGACCGAGCCTGCGCCCAGCGCCATGGTGAGGTAGGCAGGGTGTTTCTCAGCCTCAAACCCGAAGCGGGTCACCCAGTCTTGCGCGTACTGCGTGCCCACCGAGTTCAGGATGCGAATCGAGATCATGTTTTTCGACTTGGCCAAACCGCGGCGCAAGCTCATTGGGCCATCGAAGGTGCCGTCGTAGTTTTTCGGCTCCCACGGTTGGCCGCCGGTCACGCCCGCGTCGAAGAACAACGGCGCGTCGTTCACCACCGTCGCGGGTGTGAAGCCTTTTTCCAAAGCGGCGGAATAAATGAAGGGCTTGAAGCTCGAGCCCGGTTGGCGCCAGGCTTGGGTGACGTGGTTGAACTTGTTTTTCACAAAATCAAAACCACCCACCAGCGCTTTGATGGAGCCGTCACGCGGGTCGATGGCCACAAACGCGCCTTCCACCTCGGGGAGCTGGGTGATTTCCCACGCACCCTTGGGTGTTTTGACGACGCGGATGATGGCGCCGCGGCGCAGCTTGATGTTGGGCGGTGCTTTGTCAGACAGGCCCGATTGCACGGGCTTCAGGCCCTCGCCAGTGACCTCGAGCACCTCGCCGTTGGCACGCATGGCGCGCACCAGCTTGGGCTCGGCGCTGATGACCACGGCCGAGAGCAAATCACCGTTGTCGGGCTTGTCGTCCAGCGCATCGTCCACTGCGTCTTCCAACTCGTTGGGGTCGCTGGGCAGGGTCACAAATTTCTCAGGGCCGCGGTACACCTGGCGGCGTTCGTAGTCCATGATGCCGCGGCGCAGCGCCTGGTAAGCGGCCATCTGGTCGCCGGCGTTGAGGGTGGTCACCACATTCAGACCGCGGGTGTAAGTCTCGTCACCGTACTGTGCATACATCAGCTGGCGCACCATCTCGGCCACGTACTCGGCGTGCAGGCGGTTGGGGTCGCTGAAGGCCTTGACCTTGAGCTCTTGCTTTTTGGCCGCAGCCGCTTGCTCAGCCGTGATGAAGTTGTTGTCGAGCATGCGCTCGATGATGTAGAGCTGGCGGGAGCGCGCGCGCTTGGGGTTGTTGATCGGGTTGTAGGCCGAAGGTGCTTTGGGCAGGCCCGCAAGCATGGCCGCCTCGGCCACGGTGATGTCTTTCAAGGGCTTGCCAAAATAGGTCTCGCAGGCGGCAGCAAAACCGTAAGCGCGGTTGCCCAGAAAAATCTGGTTCATGTAGATTTCAAGAATCTGGTCCTTCGTGAGCATGTGCTCGAGCTTGAAGGTCAAGAGAATCTCGTAAATTTTGCGTGTGAAAGTTTTTTCAGACGACAAATACACATTGCGCGCCACCTGCATGGTGATGGTCGAGGCGCCCTGGCTCTTGGCGCGGCCCACGTTGGCCAGGCCGGCGCGAATCACGCCCAGGTAATCCACACCACCGTGTTGGTAAAAGCGCGCGTCTTCAATGGCCAGCACCGCATCGGTCATGACCTTGGGGATTTCTTTGATGGGGGTGAGTTGACGGCGCTCTTCGCCGAATTCGCCCAGCAGCTCGCCATCGGCCGAGAGCACGCGCAGCGGCAGCTTGGGGCGGTAGTCCGACAGGTCGGTGATGTCGGGCAAATTGGGGAAGGCCACGGCCAGGGCGATGGCCACCAAAATCAACAAAGACACGAAACCCGCCACCACCAGACCGAAGGCCCAGGTGAGCCACATCACGATCCAGCCGCGCAGGGTGTAGTCCTTGGAATCAGGAGACTCAGGAGGTTGGGGTGGGGGCGATTGGCGGGCCATAAATTTGAGGGTTGCCCCTGATTATAAAAATGCCGCTCTTTTGCAAAATTGACCTGACAAAAGAACTTGGGCGTTTTGAGGTTGAGCAGAACGCCCCAGGTGCATTGTGAACGCATTGTGAGGGCATGGGCCCGGCAAGGCACAGCAGCCAAGCGGCGCAGGACCGACAGAGTCCGCCGGTGGCCAAGACAGTCAGGGAGGAGACATGGGACGGATCGGAGCGCCCGAAGCGGCGTCTGGCTTGCTGCGTGGGCAGCTATTTTCTTGCTTAGATCGCTTGCGAGCGCCTTTGCCTCTGGCGGGCTTGGATGTGGGCGCGCTCGACCTCTTCTGGGTGGAGCTCAGCGCCGTGGCCGGTCAGGTGCGTGTGGTGAACGCCCTGTCTGAGCCATTGCCGGCGGGCTGGGGGCAGCCCGACGATGTGCGCAGCTGGGACTTGGGGGTGTTGGGCGAGGCGCTTTCGCGCTTGAAGGCCAGAAGTGTGGCGCCGCGTTACTTGGCCATGGGTTTGGGTGATGCGGATGTTCAGGTTCAAACCCTGGATGCGGGCTTGTTGCCTGGTGCTTTAGATGCGCAGGACGTGTCAGAGGACATGTGTTGGGATGTGGCGCAAGGGCCAACTGGCGCACAACGCATCAGCACGCCGCGCGCTGTGGTGTTGACCCTGCAAGCCCTGGCTGAATCGGCGGGGCTGGCGTTGGCGGTGCTGGAGACCCGTGAGGCTGCGCAACGTCGGGGCTTGGATTGGCTTGCGCAGCAAGCGGATGTCGATGGGCAATTGGCGTCCAGCCCGCTGCCTGGTAAGTACGAGATCCAACACCACGCCACAGTCATCGGCCTGGCCCTGCGGCGTTTTCAGCCTTGGGGCACGGCATGCTGATCAACCTCGTGCCCCACCGCACCCAGCCCTTGCCGCCAGCCAGACGGCGTTGGCAGCGTGAATGCATAGCCGCTGGCCTGCTGGGTGTGCTGATCGGGTTGCTGGGGTTCTGGTGGCAACAAGACACTGCGCACAGGCAGCAGGCCCAGGTGCTGGCTGAACGCACGGCTCACGCGGCACTGATGAAACAACACGCCGCCTTGAAGCAAGAGGTGAGCGAGCTCAGCGCCCGCGTGCAGCAAACGCAACACCTGCAAGGCCTGAGCACCCAGGCCCTTACCGCTCTGCAGCTGTGGGTGCCCGCCTTGCCGCCAGGCGTGGTGGTGCAAAGCTTGCGGCAAGAGTCTGGGGTGGGTTCATCACCCGCGACACCTGCGACACTTGTGACACACATGCCCAGCGCCTTGCTGCTGCAAGGCGTGGCCCCGCAAGACGACAGCATGGCGCAGTGGTTGCAGCACCTGCCTGCCTCCATCCATGGGGAGTTGCTGGAACTGCGCAGCACCACCTGGCCGCATGGCGCGGGGCGACTGCCGGTGCAGCATTTCACCGTGCGTTTGCAAACCGCTGCGGGGTCTTGAGCCATGACCCATCCACTGTTCGCCAAGCCCTTACCTCACCCCGCCTTGTGGCCGCTCAAGGGCAGGCTGGCTTTGCTGTGTTTGGTCGCTTTGGCCATGGGTGGGCTGCTGATGCACATGCTCAGTTTGTCCATCAACACGCCTGAGCCTTCGGTTGTGAACCCCAACACATCAGCGCAACTTCAGGCGAGCATTCAGACGCTGCAAAGTCAGCACGCCAGCTTGACGCACACACTTACGCAACAACGCTGGCCCGAGGCGCGCTTGCCGCAGGTCTTGCAAGACATCCAGCGCCTGGCGCGCCAACACGGCCTGGCGCTGGAGGTGTTCAAACCCATGCCGCTGCGCACCCATGCCCAACACGCGGAGTTGCCGGTGCAGGTCAAGCTGCAAGCCACGTACGCTTCCTTGTTGGGCTTTTTGCGTGACCTCTCACAACTCGCCCGACCCATTGCGGTGGCTGATTTGCATCTGCAGGCCCATGCTGAGAAACCATGGCTCAGCATGGACGCCAAGCTCTCGGTTGTGCGCTTGTTAAGCCCGCAAGAGCAGGCGCAACGCAAACCACCAGCAGCTGTTCCGGGCGCTCCCGTTCAAGTGGCCGCCTTGTGGCCTGATCCTCATCCCAATTTCAATTCAGACACCACCCTCAACCCTTTTGACTCGCAGCGCCTGAACGACTGGCTGCGCCAACAACACCCCAACCATGAACCTGCTTGGTTGGCGGCCGAGCGCACACGCGCCCCGCAGTGGTTGGAGCGGTTTGCCCTGGACCAGTTGCAGCTGGTGGGCCAACTCATGCAAGACGGGCAACGTGTGGCGCTCATCAAAGCGGCGCAGCGCATCCACCAGGTCAAAGTGGGGCATTACCTGGGGCCGCATGGGGGTCGCGTGCTATCGATTGAGGAGCAAGCTTTGACTTTGCGAGAAATTTTTCAAGACGAGGCCGGTCAGTGGCAACAGCGCCGCGTGGTTATGAAACTGGAGCGTTCATCATGAGGTGGTGGTGCTTGATCTGTGCCTGTTGGGTCTGTGCCTGTTTGATGTGTGTGGGCCTGATGGCCCCCGCCGCTGCGCAAACACTGCTGGACCAGGACGTGCCCTGGCCCAAAACCGTCACGCCAGAGCGCGCGCTCATCCATGAGGTCAGCCTCAAGCGCGAGCCTGATGGCAGTGCGCAGCTGGTGCTGGGTTTCAGCAAACGCGTGCCCCTGGAGGTGCTGCAACACGGCAACACCTTGACTGCCGAGTTGGCAGATGCCGCGATCAGCGAGGGCCTCTCGCGCACCTGGACCTTGGCCCACCAGGGGCAAACGCTGGTCCATGCCACGCTCACCAGCTTGGGCGATAAGGTGCGTCTGGTGGCCGAGTCCAGCCTGGTGGTGCACAGCTTTCACCAAAGTGGCTTGCAGTGGTTCGTGAGCTTCAAGCCGCAAGCCAGCATCCGATCTGCGCAGACTGCCGACATGAACACCGCAGGCTTTGAGGGCGCGAAGATGTCGCTGAATTTCCAGAACATCGAGGTGCGCGCGCTCTTGCAGGTGATGGCCGATTTCACCAAGCTCAATGTGGTGGCTTCTGATTCTGTGACCGGCCAAGTCACGCTGCGCTTGAACGATGTGCCCTGGGACCAGGCGCTGGACATCATCTTGCAAGCCAAAGGCCTGGGCATGCGGCGCAGCGGCAATGTGATGTGGATCGCTCCGCGTGATGAGATTTTGGCGCGCGAAAAGCTCGAGCGCGAATCGGCTTTGGCGCTCGATGCCATCGAGCCCTTGCGCACCCAGACCTTTGTCCTCAATTACGCCAAAGCGCAAGATGTGGCGCGCCAGTTGCTGGGCGTGGCCGCCTTGGGCAGCGCAGCCTTGCCGGTGAATGCCTCAGCACGTTTGCTGTCTGCGCGCGGCAGTGCGATTGGCGAGGTGCGCACCAACCAGCTGTTTGTGACCGACACCACGCAGCGTTTGCAACAGGTGGCTGCCCTCGTGCGGCAAATTGACATTCCGGTGCGCCAGGTGCTGATTGAGGCGCGCATTGTCGAGGCCTCAGACACCTTCAGCAAAGCGCTGGGCGCCAGGCTGGGCGGTGGCTCGGCCGCGCCCGATGCCAGCAGTGTGGGTGGCCTGCAAGTGGGTGGCAGTTACAGCGCTACCGCCGCGGGTGTGGCCGGTGGCAACCTGGTGAACCTGCCGGTCAGTGGTGCAGCGGGCGTGTTTGCGGTGTCGATTTTTGGAGAAGGCGCAGCGCGGTTTTTGAACCTGGAGCTCTCGGCCCTGGAGGCCGATGGCAAAGGCAAAATTGTCTCCAGCCCGCGGGTGGTCACGGCCGACAAGGTCAAGGCGGTGATCGAGCAGGGCACCGAGCTGCCTTACCAGGTGGCTTCGGCCAGTGGCGCCACCGCCATTGCCTTTCGCAAAGCCAATTTGGTGCTGGAGGTCACGCCGCAAATCACCCCCGAGGGCGGGCTGATTTTGGAGCTCGACATCAACAAAGACTCGGTGGGGCAACTCACCACCGCGGGGTATGCCATCGACACCAAACACATCCGCACCCAGGTGCTGGTGGACAACGGCGGCACGGTGGTGATTGGCGGCATCTTCACCATGAACGAAATCACCACCGAGAACAAGGTGCCTTTCTTTGGCGACCTTCCAGGCTTGGGGCGCCTGTTCAAGAGCCAGGTGCGCGCCTCGGAGAAGAAAGAGATGCTGGTCTTCATCACGCCTAAAATGGTGGCTCGATAACCCTGGGGCTTCCCATGGGTTCCCACCTGCGGCCCCTGGCTGAACCTTTCTTCACGCGTGCTTGTTTGTCTTGTTGGCCTGCCCGGATCAGGCAAAACCACCATCGGTCGCCAGTTGGCGCGTCGCCTCGGTGTGTCTTTTGTCGATTCCGACCACGTGATTGAAGAGCGCCTGGGCTGCTCGATCCGCGAATTTTTCGAGCGCGAAGGTGAAGATCGTTTTCGCGACATCGAGTCCGAGGTGATCGAAGACCTCACCCTCACGCACGACGGGGTGCTGTCCTCGGGCGGCGGCTCGGTGCTGCGTCCGGTCAACCGCCAGGCCCTGCGCCGCGGCCGGGTGTTTTACCTGCGCTCGCTGCCTGAAGAACTCATCCGCCGTTTGCGGCACGACACCAACCGGCCCCTCTTGCAAGTGGCCGACCCCTTGGCGCGCTTGCGCGACCTGCACACCAAACGCGACCCGCTGTACCGCGAGGCCGCGCACCATGTGCTTGAAACCGGGCGCCCCACCGTCTCGGGTTTGGTGCATCAAATCATTGCGCAGCTCGAGCGCGACCGCGTGATCCCGCGGGCCCACCCTGCTTCCACACACCGCACACCATGACCACGGTTCACATTCAACTTGATGAGCGCAGCTACCCGATCGAGATCGGCAGCGGCCTGTTAGGCAAACCCGAGACCTTTGCTAATCTGCCGCGCGCCTCGCAAGCGCTCATCGTCAGCAACACCACCGTGGCACCGATTTACGCCGCGGCCCTGCAAAACGCGTTGCAGCCGCATTACCCCAAGGTGCACCTGGTGGCTTTGCCCGATGGCGAGGCCTATAAAAACTGGGAAACGCTGAACCTGATTTTCGATGCCCTGCTGGGCCACGGCTGCGACCGCAAAACCGTGCTGTTTGCGCTCGGTGGTGGGGTGGTGGGCGACATGACCGGCTTTGCCGCGGCCAGCTTCATGCGTGGCGTGCCCTTTGTGCAGGTGCCCACCACGCTCTTGGCGCAGGTGGACTCGTCGGTGGGTGGCAAAACCGCCATCAACCACCCGCTGGGCAAAAACATGATTGGTGCGTTTTACCAACCCCAGCGCGTGATTTGTGATTTGAGTTCGCTCCAAACCCTGCCCGAGCGCGAGCTGAGCGCGGGCCTGGCCGAGGTCATCAAGTACGGCCCGATCGCCGACATGGCTTTGCTCGATTGGCTCGAGGCGAACATGGACGCGCTCATGACCAGGCAGGTCGACGCCTTAGCCCACGCGGTCAAGCGCAGCTGCGAAATCAAAGCGCATGTGGTGGGCCAAGACGAACGCGAGGCCGGCTTGCGCGCGATTTTGAATTTCGGCCACACCTTTGGCCATGCCATTGAGGCGGGCATGGGCTACGGCGCTTGGTTGCACGGCGAGGCGGTGGGTTGCGGCATGGTGATGGCCGCCACGCTCTCGCAGCGTTTGGGTTTGGTGGACGCTGCTTTTGTGCAGCGTTTGACCGCGCTGATTGCCCGCGCGAAGTTGCCCACCCGCGGCCCGGTGCTCGATGCCAAAGACAACGCAGGGCGTTACCTTGAGTTCATGCGCGTAGATAAAAAAGCCGAGGCGGGTGACATCAAATTTGTGTTGATCGACGGGCCTGGCCAAGCGGTGGTGCGTGGCGCGCCAGATGCGCTGGTACGCGAAGTGATTGATGCTTGCTGTGCGTGATGGCTCATTTTTTGAGAGCATGTCATCTAGAACATATCAAGCCTAGGTGCTGATGTGACGGCTATCCTCGCCCCCTACGCCTGCGACCCGCAGAACACCCGCGGGCGGCGTTTTGCTGAAGTGTCTGCCCCCACCCGCACCGACTTTCAGCGCGACCGCGACCGCATCGTGCACTCCTCGGCTTTCAGGCGCTTGGTGTACAAAACCCAGGTGTTTCTGAACCACGAAGGCGATTTGTTTCGCACACGCCTGACCCACTCACTCGAGGTCGCGCAACTGGGTCGATCGATTGCGCGTGCGCTGCATTTGAACGAAGACCTGGTGGAAGCCATCGCCCTCGCGCACGACCTGGGCCACACGCCTTTTGGCCATGCCGGGCAAGACGCGCTGAATGCGTGCATGGCGCCCTTCGGTGGGTTCGAGCACAACCTGCAAAGCCTGCGCGTGGTCGATGTGCTGGAAACCCGTTACCCGCAGTTCGATGGCCTGAACCTCACGTTCGAGACGCGCGAGGGTGTGTTGAAGCATTGCTCGCGCGCCAACGCGCAGGCCCTCAACGCGCAAGAGCCCGGTGGCGTGGCCCAGCGTTTTTTAGACCGCACCCAACCCTCAATCGAAGCGCAGTTGTGCAACCTGGCTGATGAGATTGCCTACAACGCGCACGACATCGACGACGGTGTGCGCTCCGGTCTCATCACCCTGGCGCAGCTGCAAGAGGTGCCCTTGTTCGACGAACAACGCCGCGCCACCCTGGCGCAATACCCGCAGCTCGAAGACGCCTCGCAGGGCAGGCGGCTCTTGTACGAAACCATCCGCCGCATGCTCAGCGAACAGGTGTACGACGTGATTGCCGCGAGCAGCGCCGCCCTGCAAGCCGCTGCGCCGGCGTCTGCCGATGCGGCGCGTTGGTTATCCCCACTCATCGGATTTTCTGAGGCCATGCGCGAGAAATCGCAGGTGCTCAAAAGTTTTTTGCTGCGCAACCTTTATCGCCACCCGCAGGTCATGCACACCACCGGTCAGGCGCAACAGGTCATCGCCGATTTGTTCGCGGCTTACATGGACGCCCCGCAGACCTTGCCCGCGCGGCCCACGCCCTTAACAGCGCAAGCCGAGCTGAGTGTGGCGCGCCAAGTGGCCGATTACATCGCCGGCATGACCGACCGCTTCGCCTCGCGCGAACACGCGCGCTTGACCGGTCAGCAACTGCTCGCATGAGCTTGCCTTGGATGAAGCGCCAGAGCTTGTCATGAGCGCAGCTAAAAAATCAGGACTCAATCCCGCCACCTGGGTGGTGCTGGCGGGGGTGAGTGCCGCCCTGCACGTGGGCAAGCTCTCGCCTGCGGTGCCGGTCTTGCGTGAGGCCTTGGGCGTCACGCTTTTGCAAGCCGGGTTTTTGCTCTCCACCGTGCAACTGGCTGGCATGGCGCTGGGTTTGTTCATTGGCTTGCTGGCGGATGGCTTGGGTTTGCGCCGCAGCTTGTTGTGGGGCTTGGGCATCTTGGCATCCGCTTCCAACTTGGGCGCTGTGGCGCGGGACGCGCAAGACTTGCTGCTGCTGCGTGGCATCGAGGGCTTGGGCTTTTTGCTGGTGGCCATGCCCGCACCCGGGCTGATTCGCCGCCTGGTGCAGCCCGAGCGTTTGAGCATCACCTTGGGGTTGTGGGGCACTTACATGCCCACCGGTGCGGCGCTGGCGCTGTTGCTGGGGCCGGCCCTCATGGCTTGGGGCGGATGGCAAGCGTGGTGGGTGAGTTTGGGGGCCTTGAGTGGGGCCATGGCGCTGGTGATTGCGCGGGTGGTGCCTCCAGATCACCCATCGACACGGCCTGCGATTGATCAAGCTCAAAAGCCTGTTTTGGCCAACCCGAATCAACCCTCGGTGCTACAAACTTGGAAGCAGCGCTTGCAACGAACTTTGCGTGCACCTGGCCCGTGGTGGGTGGCCCTGGCCTTCACCTGTTACTCCAGCCAATGGCTCTCGGTGGTGGGTTTTTTGCCCACCATGGTGGCCCAAGCGGGCTTTGCCAATGGCACAGGTCTGATCAGTGTTGTGGCGGCTTGCACGGCTTTGGTAGCCGGTGTGAATGGCTTGGGCAATGTGGCTTCAGGGCGGCTCTTGGCGCGCGGCTGGCCTGCAGCGCGTTTGCTGCGCATCGGTTTTGTGAGCATGACCTTGGGGGCAGCCTTGGCCTTCGCACCCTGGTCGATGGGGCAGGGCGCGGCGGTTGAGGCCTTGAGTTGGGCTTTGCGTTTGTCGGGCGTGCTGGTGTTTTCGATGGTGGGTGGTTTGATTCCCGGCACCTTGTTTTGGCTCTCTGTGCGCTTGGCACCTGATGACAGCACGGTGTCCACGACGGTCGGGTGGATGCAGCAACTCTCGGCTGCGGGGCAGTTTGCCGGCCCGCCCCTGGTGGCCTGGGTGGCCAGCCGGCATGGGGGTTGGGACTTGACCTGGCTGGTCACCGGCAGTGCGAGTGTGGTGGGCTTGTTGTTGGCGTGGCGTATTCAGACGTCGCTCAAACAAGCACGGTGAGTGCGCTGGCCATCAAGCCCTAGACTAGCGCCATGAACGAGCCGCTGCAACGCATGACCCACTGGCTGGAAAAGGCCGTGATTGGCCTGAACCTGTGCCCCTTTGCCAAGGCGGTGTATGTGAAGGGCCAGATCCATTGGGTCTTCAGCGGCGCCCAAGATGATGCTGAGATGCTATCAATTTTGGAGCGTGAACTGCTTGATTTGCAGGGCTTGAGTGCCGATGTGCGCGACACCACCTTGATCGTGTTGCTCCACGCCTTTGCCGACTTTTATGACTTCAATGACTTTTTGGGCCGTGCCGAACGTGTGTTGAAAAAACGCAAGCTTGAAGGTGAGTTTCAGATCGCGAGTTTTCATCCGCAGTTTGTGTTTGCGGGCACCGACGAGGACGACATCACCAACGCCACCAACCGCGCCCCTTACCCCACACTGCACCTGCTGCGCGAGGCCAGCGTGGACCGCGCGGTTCAAGCTTTCCCGCAGGCCGAAGCTATTTTTGAAAACAACATGCACACCATGGGGCAACTTGGGGCGCAAGGGTGGAACGACTTGATGACCCTACCAGGTCAAGCACCTAAGATCTGAATCGCTTAAGCACCAACATCCGGTTAAGCACGTGAACAACAAAGCCCATCAAAAATCCAAAGGCCCAGCCACGCTCCCAGGTGCCGACTTGGCCGAGGTGCTGCGCCCGGGGCAGTCCATTGAGCTGCTCAAGGCGCTGCACATCCTCACGCGTGAGGGCAAGCTCAACCAAGATTCGCGCCGCAAGCTCAAGCAGGTCTACCACCTGTTTGGCTTTATTGAAAAAACCCTGCGCGAGTTGACGCCTGCAGATGCCAACACAGGCTTCACCCTGGCCGACCACGGTGCGGGTAAGTCGTACCTGGGCTTTATCGTTTACGACCTGTTTTTTAAAGCCTTGGGGCAGGGGCATATTTACGGCATCGAGACCCGCGCCCAGTTGGTAGCCAGTTCGCAGGCCTTGGCCGCGCAGCTGGGCTTTGAGCGCATGTCGTTTTTGAACCTGAGCGTGGCCGAATCGGCGCAGTCAAAGGCTTTGCCAGATCGCATTGACCTGGTGACCGCTTTGCATGCGTGCGATACCGCCACCGATGACGCCATCGCCTTTGGTCTGCAAAAACGCGCGCAAGCCATGGTGCTGGTGCCTTGTTGTCAGGCCGAGATGGCGCGCGCGCTCAATGCCAGCAAGGCGCTGCAACTCTCGCGCACGCCTTTGGCTGAGCTGTGGCGCCACCCCTTGCACACCCGTGAGCTGGGCAGCCAGGTGACCAATGTGCTGCGTTGTTTGTACCTGGAAGCCTGGGGCTACACCGTGACGGTGACCGAGCTGGTGGGCTGGGAACACAGCATGAAAAACGAGCTGATCTTGGCGCGCTACACCGGTCACAAAAAACGTGCTTCTGCTCAGCGTCTGCAAAGTATTTTGCAAGAGCTGGGGGTGCAAGAGACCATGGCCGCGCGGTTTGCCTTGCCTGAACTCACTTAAGCCTAAGTCAACCTGAAGGCTCGTCACGCGTTGCTGTTGGGTAAGCGCGCTGTGCGCTGGTAACCGACAATATGCCTTGTGCGCAGCGCGCCTTGAATTTTTAGAAAGAATCCCCCATGAACGCTTTGAAAACCTCCTTCTCGGCCTTGGCTGTGGCCCTGACCCTTGGCCTGGTGGGCTGCGCCAGCAGCAGCCCCGACGTCATCAGCCGTGAAGACGCCCAGCGCATGAGCAAGGTGGAAGACGCGGTTGTGCTCTCGGTGCGCGCGGTGACCGTCTCGGGTAACCAAAGCGGCGTGGGCGCGGCCACCGGTGGCGTGGTGGGCGGCTTGGCCGGTTACGGCGCGGGCGGCAACCAACGCGAAGCCCAGGTGGCCGGCATCTTGGCCGCTGCGGCCGGTGCGGCGGTGGGTAACGCGATCGAGAAAATCAGCACCAAAGACGAGGCGGTGGAGCTGCTGGTGCAACTCAAAGGCGGCGAGCGCCGCGCCATCGTGCAAGGCAAGGGCAGCGAAACCTTCACCCCGGGCGATGCGGTGCTGCTGATCACCACCGGCGGCAAAATCCGCGTGGCCAAAGCCCCAAAATAATTAATTGGGGTCAGACCCCAATTAAATTTATCATCAGGCCATTCGCCGGTCAGTCGTACCGGCTTGAGGGAGATTCATGGCCAGACAGCCGCGCCTGACGGTGGCCGGTTACCCGCACCACATTATTCAGCGGGGCAATGACCGGCAGTTGATTGTTCGCAGCGACCGCGACCGCGGGTTTTTGCTCGAGCTCATCCATGACTACGCCAAAGAAAACGCGGTAGCGATCCACGCCTATGTGCTGATGGACAACCACTTCCATTTACTGGCCACCCCCGCCACTACCGAGGGCTTGCCGGTGATGATGCAAGCCGTTGGCCGACGTTACGTGCGCTATTACAACGGTTGGTACCAGCGCACCGGCGCTCTGTGGGAGGGGCGTTACAAGTCCACCCTGATCGAGACCGAGCGCTACTTGCTGGCCTGCATGGCCTACATCGACCTCAACCCGGTGCGCGCCGGCATGGTGGCCCAGGCCGCCGACTACCCCTGGTCCAGCTACAGGCACTACGTGGGCTTGAATGTGGACCGGCTCGTGACCCCCCACGCCTTGTACTGGGGGCTGGGTAACACCCCGTTTGCGCGTGAGGCGGCTTACGCAGCTTTGGTGCAAGCGGGGGTGAGTGCGCACCAACAAGAGGCGTTGACCCAATCCACCCTGCGTGGATGGGCGCTGGGCGAGCCTCAATTTGTGGACGAACTGCAAAAAAATACCGGCCGACGCCTCACACAAGCGAAGGCTGGACGGCCGTTCAGCGTGAACTTCCCCAACGATTCTGACGATCTTTAAGGGTTAAATTGGCTCTTAAGCCAATACAAGCCTTGCTTGAGCGCTCCTGATTTTGATGTGTCCCCAATTAATTCCCGATTGAAAAAATCGGCAATTAATTGGGGTCTGACCCCAATTATTTTGCTTGGCAAGGGGTTTGCTTTGCACTATGCTCGTAAACCCTGACATTTTGAAGGACTGCGCCATGACGACGGCTGCCTCACGCGAGCATTTGCAAAACAACGGTTTGTATTCCCCCGAGAACGAGCACGACGCCTGTGGCGTGGGCTTTGTGGCGCACATCAAAGGGGTGAAAACCCATGCGATCGTTCAGGGCGCGCTCAAGATTCTGGAAAACCTCGACCACCGCGGCGCGGTGGGTGCAGACGCCCTGATGGGCGACGGCGCCGGCATTTTGATTCAACTGCCCGATGCCCTGTACCGTGAAGAAATGGCACGGGTCGGCACGGCCCCTGATGGGTCCAAGGGCGTGACCTTGCCCGCCCCCGGTGAGTACGGCGTGGGCATGATTTTCTTGCCCAAAGAGCACGCCAGCCGCCTGGCTTGCGAGCAGGAGATGGAGCGTGCCATCAAAGCCGAAGGCCAGGTGTTGCTCGGCTGGCGCGATGTGCCGGTCAACCGCGAGATGCCCATGTCGCCCACCGTGCGTGAAAAAGAACCGGTGCTGCGCCAGGTCTTCATTGGCCGCGGTAGCGACGTGATCGTCCAAGACGCGCTGGAGCGCAAGCTGTTTGTCATCCGCAAAACAGCCAGCGCCAACATCCAGGCGCTCAAGCTCAAGCACAGCTCTGAATACTATGTGCCCAGCATGTCCAGCCGCACCGTGGTCTACAAAGGCCTCTTGCTGGCCGACCAGGTGGGCACCTATTACATGGACCTGCAAGATGAGCGTTGCGTCTCGGCCCTGGGCCTGGTGCACCAGCGCTTCTCCACCAACACCTTCCCCGAGTGGCCACTGGCTCACCCCTACCGCTACGTGGCGCACAACGGTGAGATCAACACCGTCAAGGGCAACTACAACTGGATGAAAGCGCGCGAAGGCGTGATGTCCTCCCCCGTGCTGGGCAACGACCTGCACAAGCTCTACCCCATCAGCTTTGCCGGCCAGTCCGACACCGCCACCTTTGACAACTGCCTCGAGCTGTTGACCATGGCGGGCTACCCCATCAGCCAAGCGGTGATGATGATGATCCCCGAGCCCTGGGAGCAGCACACCACCATGGACGAGCGCCGCAAGGCTTTCTACGAGTACCACGCCGCCATGCTCGAGCCCTGGGACGGCCCGGCCTCCATCGTGTTCACCGACGGCCGCCAAATTGGCGCGACCCTGGACCGCAACGGCCTGCGCCCCTCGCGTTACTGCATCACCGACGACGACCTGGTGATCATGGGCTCCGAGTCGGGCGTGCTGCCCGTGCCCGAGAGCAAGATCGTGCGCAAATGGCGCCTGCAGCCCGGCAAGATGTTCCTCATCGACCTGGAACAGGGCCGCATGATCGACGACGAAGAGCTCAAAGCCAACCTGGCCAACAGCAAACCCTACAAGCAGTGGATCGAGAACCTGCGCATCAAGCTCGACGACATCCAAGCTGAAGCCGCCAAGTTGGCCCAGCCCGCAGCTGAACCCAAGGCCACCTTGCTCGACCGCCAGCAAGCGTTTGGCTTCACCCAAGAAGACCTCAAATTCTTGATTGCCCCCATGGCCGCCGCTGGCGAAGAAGCCATTGGCTCCATGGGCAACGACAGCCCGCTGGCCGTGCTGTCCGACAAAAACAAGCCGCTTTACAGCTACTTCAAGCAGCTGTTCGCGCAAGTGACCAACCCGCCGATCGACCCGATCCGCGAGGCGATCGTGATGTCGTTGGTGTCCTTCATCGGCCCCAAGCCCAATTTGCTCGACATCAACCAGGTCAACCCGCCCATGCGGCTTGAGGTGGCCCAGCCCATCCTCGACTTTGCCGACATGGCCAAGCTGCGCAACATCGAAGCCGTGACGCAAGGCAAATTCCGCAGCGCCACCTTGGACATCACCTACCCGCTGGCCTGGGGCCACGAAGGCGTGGAAGCCAAGCTGGCTTCGCTGTGCGCTGAAGCGGTGGACGCGATCAAGAGCGGCAAAAACATCCTCATCATCAGCGACCGCGCGGTCAGCGCCACCCAGGTGGCCATTCCCGCGTTGCTGGCCTTGTCGGCCATTCACCAGCACCTGGTGCGTGAAGGCCTGCGCACCACCGCCGGTTTGGTGGTGGAAACCGGTTCGGCCCGCGAAGTGCACCACTTTGGCGTGCTGGCTGGCTACGGTGCTGAAGCTGTGCACCCCTACCTGGCCATGGAAACCTTGGTCGAGTTGCACAAAGACCTCTCCGGCGACCTGTCGGCCGAGAAGGCGATTTACAACTACATCAAGGCCATCGGCAAGGGCCTGTCCAAGATCATGTCCAAGATGGGCGTGTCCACCTACATGAGCTACTGCGGTGCGCAGTTGTTCGAGGCCATCGGTCTGAACAGCGAAACCATTGAGCAGTACTTCACCGGCACCCCCAGCCGCGTGGAAGGCATTGGCGTGTTCGAGATCGCTGAAGAAGCCATCCGCACCCACAAGGTCGCCTTCAGCAACGACCCGGTGCTGGCCCACATGTTGGACGCTGGCGGCGAGTACGCCTGGCGCGCCCGTGGTGAAGAGCACATGTGGACGCCTGATGCGATTGCCAAGCTGCAGCACAGCACCCGCGCCAACAACTGGAACACCTACAAAGAGTACGCGCAGATCATCAACGACCAAAACAAGCGTCACATGACCTTGCGCGGTTTGTTCGAGTTCCGCGTGGACCCGACCAAGGCCATTCCCCTGGACGAGGTGGAGTCTGCGGCTGAGATCGTCAAGCGTTTTGCCACCGGCGCCATGTCGCTGGGCTCGATCTCCACCGAAGCCCACGCCACCTTGGCCGTGGCCATGAACCGCATTGGCGGCAAGAGCAACACCGGTGAGGGCGGCGAAGACCCCGCGCGTTACCGCAACGAGCTCAAAGGCATCCCGATCAAGCAGGGCGACACCCTCAAAACCGTCATCGGCAACGATGTGGTGGAAGTGGACATGCCCCTGCAAGCCGGCGACAGCCTGCGCTCGAAAATCAAGCAAGTGGCCTCGGGCCGCTTTGGTGTGACGGCCGAGTACCTCTCCAGCTCTGACCAGATCCAGATCAAGATGGCCCAGGGCGCTAAGCCCGGTGAAGGCGGTCAGCTGCCTGGCGGCAAAGTGTCTGAGTACATCGGCAAGCTGCGGTACTCGGTGCCCGGTGTGGGCCTGATTTCGCCCCCGCCGCACCACGACATTTACTCCATCGAAGACCTGGCCCAGCTCATCCACGACCTGAAAAACGTGGCACCCCACGCCAGCATCAGCGTCAAGCTGGTGTCGGAAATTGGTGTGGGCACCATCGCTGCAGGCGTGGCCAAGTGCAAGGCCGACCACGTGGTGATCGCTGGCCACGACGGTGGCACCGGCGCTTCGCCCTGGTCGTCCATCAAACACGCTGGCAGCCCATGGGAAATCGGTTTGGCCGAAACCCAGCAGACCTTGGTGCTCAACGGTTTGCGCGGTCGCATCCGCGTGCAGGCCGACGGCCAGATGAAAACCGGCCGCGACGTGGCCATCGGTGCCCTGTTGGGTGCCGACGAGTTCGGCTTTGCCACCGCCCCGCTGGTGGTGGAAGGCTGCATCATGATGCGCAAATGCCACCTCAACACCTGCCCGGTGGGTGTGGCCACCCAAGACCCGGTGCTGCGTCAAAAATTCAGCGGCAAGCCCGAGCACGTGGTGAACTACTTCTTCTTCATCGCTGAAGAAGTGCGTCACATCATGGCGCAGCTCGGTATTCGCAAGTTTGACGACATGATCGGCCGCGCCGACCTGCTCGACATGCGCAAAGGCATCTCGCACTGGAAGGCTCAGGGCCTGGACTTCGCGCGTTTGTTTGCCGTGCCGCTGGTGGGCAACGACGTGCCGCTGTCCCACGTGCAAAACCAAGACCACGGCCTGGAAAAATCGCTGGACAACGTGCTGATTCAAAAATCGCGCGCGGCCATCGACAAGGGCGAAAAAGTGCAGTTCATGGAAGTGGCGCGCAACGTCAACCGCTCGGTGGGCGCGATGCTCTCCGGCGCCCTGACCAAGGTGCACCCCGAAGGCTTGGCTGATGACACCATCCGCATCCAGTTGGAGGGCACCGGTGGTCAATCGTTTGGCGCTTTCCTGGCTCGCGGCATCACCTTGTATTTGATTGGTGACGCCAACGACTACACCGGCAAAGGCCTGAGTGGCGGCCGTGTGGTGGTGCGCCCCAGCCTGGACTTCCGTGGCGAAGCTATCCGCAACACCATCGTGGGTAACACCGTGATGTATGGCGCCACCTCGGGTGAAGCCTTCTTCAGCGGCGTGGCCGGTGAGCGTTTTGCGGTGCGTTTGTCGGGTGCCACCACTGTGGTGGAAGGCACTGGCGACCACGGTTGCGAGTACATGACCGGCGGCACCGTGGCGGTGCTGGGCAAAACCGGCCGCAACTTCGCAGCCGGCATGAGCGGTGGCTTGGCCTATGTGTATGACGAAGACGGCCAGTTCGCCTCGCGTTGCAACACCGCCATGGTGTCCATGGAAAAAGTGTTGCCCGCAGCCGAGCAGGAAAAAACCATCAGCCGTGCGGTGTGGCACCGTGACCAAACCGACGAGGCGCAGCTCAAAAAGCTGCTCGAAGACCACCACCGTTGGACCGGCAGCAAGCGTGCGCGCGAGTTGCTCGACAACTGGAACGAGTCACGTGCCAAGTTTGTGAAGGTCTTCCCCAACGAGTACAAGCGTGCACTGGGTGAGATCAACGCCAAGAAGCTCGCTGCCCCGCAAGACGTGGTCGCCGCCAAGTAAAAAAGTTCAGGGGCAGGCGTGGCCTGTCCCTTCAGGAGTTCATCATGGGAAAAATCACAGGTTTCATGGAGTTTGAGCGTTTGGAAGAGGGCTACAAGCCCGTGCCCGAGCGCGTCAAGCATTACAAAGAATTCGTCATCGGTTTGGACGAGTCGCAAGCCAAAGTGCAAAGCGCGCGCTGCATGGACTGCGGCACACCGTTTTGCAACAACGGCTGCCCGGTCAACAACATCATTCCTGATTTCAACGACCTGGTCTTCCACGGCGATTGGAAAAACGCGATCGATGTGCTGCACAGCACCAACAACTTCCCCGAGTTCACCGGCCGCATTTGCCCCGCACCTTGCGAGGCCGCTTGCACCTTGAACGTCAATGACGACGCGGTGGGCATCAAGTCCATCGAGCACGCCATCATCGACCGCGCTTGGAACGAGGGCTGGGTTCAGCCCCTGCCTGCTGCGCACAAGACCGGTAAAAAAGTGGCGGTGGTCGGCTCCGGCCCTGCCGGCATGGCGGCGGCGCAGCAGTTGGCGCGCGCCGGTCACGATGTGACCTTGTTCGAGAAGAACGACCGCGTGGGTGGTTTGCTGCGTTACGGCATTCCCGACTTCAAGATGGAGAAGACCCACATCGACCGCCGTGTCGAGCAGCTGCAAGCCGAAGGCGTAACCATTCGCACCGGCGTGCTGGTGGGCAAGATGCCAGAGGGCAGCAAGGTCACCAACTGGGCCAAAGAAACCATCAGCCCTGAGCAACTGCAGAAAGATTTTGATGCGGTCTTGCTCACAGGTGGTGCTGAGCAGTCACGCGACTTGCCGGTGCCCGGCCGCGACCTGGCGGGCATCCACTTCGCCATGGAATTCTTGCCCCAGCAAAACAAGGTCAACGCGGGTGACAAGCTCAAAGACCAACTGCGCGCGGATGGCAAACACGTCATCGTGATTGGCGGTGGTGACACGGGTTCTGACTGCGTGGGCACCAGCAACCGCCATGGCGCGCTCAGCGTGACTCAGTTCGAGGTGATGCCACAGCCACCCGAAGTGGAAAACCGCCCCATGACCTGGCCTTACTGGCCCCTGAAACTGCGCACCAGTTCCAGCCACGAAGAAGGTTGCGTGCGCGAGTTCGCGGTGTCCACCAAAGAGTTTGTCGGCAAGAACGGCAAAGTGACTGGCCTCAAAACCGTGCACGTGGAAATGAAAGACGGCAAGCTGGTGGAAATCCCCGGCACCGAAAAAGAATACCAAGCCGACTTGGTGCTGCTGGCCATGGGCTTTGTCAGCCCCGTGGCGACCGTGCTCGACGCCTTTGGCGTGGACAAAGACGGCCGCGGCAACGCCAAAGCCAGCACCGAAGAGGCCGGTGGTTACATCACCAACGTGCCCAAGGTGTTTGCCGCTGGCGACATCCGCCGTGGCCAAAGCCTGGTGGTTTGGGCCATCCGCGAGGGCCGTCAGTCCGCACGTGCGGTGGACAGCTTCCTGATGGGTTTTTCTGACCTGCCGCGTTAAGTCAATTCCGGGCTTTGCTGGGGTGGCGTGGCAACACGCGCCTCAGGGAATTCCCGTATGATCCCAAAAGCCGGATTCACCCGGCTTTTGTTTTGATGGCACCCCCTTGGCTTTAGACGCATCACCCCTTGTTGAGTTGCACAACCTGACCTTCGGGTACGGGGATCGCGTCATTCTTGACAACATCAGCCTACAGATTCCGCGCGGCAAAGTGACTGCGCTCATGGGCGCCTCAGGCGGTGGCAAAACCACGGTGCTGCGCTTGATAGGCGGGCAGTACCGCGCGCAACAGGGCCAGTTGCTGTTTGACGGCGACGACGTGACCCCGATGAACCAAACCCAGCTCTATGCCGCGCGCCGTCGCATGGGCATGCTGTTCCAGTTCGGGGCTTTGTTTGCCGACCTGGATGTGTTTGACAACGTGGCGTTTCCCTTGCGTGAGCACACCAACCTCAGCGAAGAATTGATTCGCGACATCGTGCTCATGAAGCTCAACGCGGTGGGCTTGCGTGGCGCGCGCGATTTGCGCCCCAGCGATTTGTCCGGCGGCATGGCCCGCCGCGTGGCCTTGGCCCGCGCGATTGCCCTGGACCCCGAGTTGGTGATGTACGACGAGCCCTTTGCGGGCCTGGACCCAATTTCACTGGGCACGGCTGCGCGCCTGATTCGCCAACTCAACGACACCATGGGCTTGACCTCGGTGTTCGTCTCGCACGACTTGGAAGAAACCTTCGCCATTGCCGACCAGGTCATCATCTTGGCCAACGGCAAAGTGGCCATGGCCGGTACGCCTGACGAGGTCAAGCAAAGCACCGATCCGCTGGTGCACCAGTATGTGAATGCCTTGCCAGATGGCCCGGTGCGTTTCCATTACCCCGGCCCCAGCGTGGCCGAAGACTTCGGGGTGCGCCGATGAGCTGGTTGCACCCTGCCCACCTTGGTTTTGCTGTGCGTCAAAAACTGGCCGATTTGGGCTTGGGCGCGCGTTTGTTTTTGCGTCTGCTGGGCTTCTTGCCGGCTTGCATCCGGCGTTTTGGTTTGGTGCGCGACCAAGTGCATTTTTTGGGCAACTACTCGCTGGCCATCATCACTGTCTCGGGCTTGTTTGTGGGCTTTGTGCTGGGCTTGCAGGGCTACTACACCTTGCAGCGTTACGGCTCATCCGAGGCCTTGGGTTTGTTGGTCACCTTGAGCTTGGTGCGTGAACTCGGGCCGGTGGTTTGTGCCTTGTTGTTTGTGGGGCGCGCGGGCACCTCGCTCACCGCCGAAATTGGTTTGATGAAAGCCGGTGAACAACTCAGCGTGATGGAGATGATGGCGGTTGACCCGGTCAAGCGCGTGCTCGCACCGCGTTTTTGGGGCGGCGTGATTGCCATGCCTTTGCTGGCGGCCGTGTTCAGTGCCATGGGCATCATTGGCGGCTGGGTGGTGGGTGTGCTCTTGATTGGTGTGGATGCCGGCTCGTTCTGGAGCCAAATTCAAGGTGGCGTGGATGTCTTCAAAGACGTGGGCAACGGCATCGTGAAAAGTTTTGTGTTTGGTTTGACGGTGACCTTTGTGGCCCTGTTTCAGGGCTACGAGGCGCAGGCCACACCCGAAGGGGTGTCGAGCGCGACCACCCGCACGGTGGTGGTGGCTTCCTTGGCGGTGCTCGGGCTCGATTTCGTGCTCACCGCCATGATGTTTTCGATTTAGGAGGGTGTGGTGCAACGCTCAAAAAATGATGTGTGGGTCGGTTTGTTTGTGCTCTTGGGCGCAGCGGCCATTTTGTTTTTGGCTCTGCAAGCGGCCAATTTGCTCAACCTCAATTTCCAGTCCACCTACCAAGTGGAGGCGCGCTTTGACAATGTGGGCGGCTTGAAGCCCAAGGCGGCGGTGCGCAGCGGCGGCGTGGTGGTGGGCCGGGTGGAGTCCATTCGCTTTGACGACAAAACCTTCCAGGCCCGCGTGACCATGGCCTTGGAAACCCGTTACGCTTTTCCCAAAGACAGCTCGCTGAAAATCCTCACCGCAGGTTTGTTGGGCGAACAGTACATCGGCATCGAAGCCGGTTCGGACATGGCCAACCTGGCCGCTGGCGACAAGATCTCGGCCACCCAATCGGCCGTTGTTCTTGAGAACCTGATCAGCCAGTTCTTGTACAGCAAGGCTGCCGACGGCAAAGACAAGAGCGCAGACAAGTAAGCCATGACTGCCGCGCTCAGCCTTCAACAGTCAACGCCGCAAGGCGTGGGTTGGCTGCGCGTTCGTTCTTTGCGCGTGTGGGCCTTCGTGGCATTGAGCTTCCTGATCGTGACCCTGCAAGGTTGCGCCAATTCGCCCCTGGGCACCCTGGCAAAATCCACCGACCCGTTTGAGCCCTTCAACCGGGCCATGTATAACTTCAACGACACGCTGGACCGCAACGTGCTCAAACCCGTGGCCACCACCTATGTGGAGGTCACGCCCAAACCTGCGCGCCGCGGCGTGACCAACTTCTTTGCCAATTTGGAAGACGCCTGGTCCACCGTCAACAACTTCTTGCAAGGCAAGGGCGCGGATGGCTTTGAGTCTTTGGCGCGTGTGGGTGTGAACACCGTGGCTGGCTTTTTTGGTTTGTTCGATGTGGCCTCGCCCCTGGGGCTGGAGCGCCACACCGAAGACTTCGGCCAAACCCTGGGCAGCTGGGGCGTGGGCGCGGGCGCTTATGTGGTGCTGCCCCTGCTTGGCCCCACCACCTTGCGCGACACCGCGGCTTTGAGTGTGGACTGGCCGGGCGATTTGGTGACGGGTGTCTCTGACATCACCACACGTAACAGCCTTTACGCGCTGCGTGGCATCAACACCCGGGCCAACTACCTCAAGGCCACCGAATTGGTGGACGAGTCGGCCCTGGACCCCTACAGCTTTGTGCGCGACTCGTTCTTACAGCGCCGCCGCAACCTGGTGCTTGACGGCAACGTGTCCCAAGCCCAAGACCCTGACGAACCACCGCCTGACGAAGAGCGTTACGATCTGCCTGAAACGCCGGCTGCGAAATAAGGCCTCCTCCTTAAGTCAGCCAAATCGAGCCCGCTTGCGTTAGATCATCATTTTCCAAGGACCTGTCATGCACCGCCGTTTAGTTCTGAGCACCTTGTTGTCACTGGCCCTGGGCCTGAGCGCATCGGTGCATGCTGAGGACGAACAGGCCGATGTGCTCATCAAACGCATCTCGACCGAGGTGCTTGAGACCATCAAGACCGACAAAGCCATCCAAGGTGGCGACATGGGCAAGGTCAACCAGTTGGTCGACACGAAAATCATGCCGCATGTGAACTTCTTGCGCATGACCGCCTCGGCCGTTGGCCCGGGCTGGCGCCAAGCCACGCCTGACCAGCAAAAGCGTTTGCAAGAAGAGTTCAAAACCCTCTTGGTGCGCACCTATTCGGGCGCGCTGTCTCAGGTGTCAGACCAGACCATCACCGTCAAGCCGCTTCGCGCAGCGTCGGATGACAAAGAGGTGGTGGTGCGCTCCGAGGTCAAAGGCCGTGGCGACCCGATTCAGCTCGACTACCGCCTGGAAAAAACCCCCGGCAATGGCGCGGGCTGGAAAATTTACAACCTCAATGTGCTGGGCGTGTGGCTGGTGGACACCTACCGCACCCAGTTCGCGCAAGAAATCAATGCCAAGGGCATCGATGGTTTGATCGCTTCCTTGAGCGAGCGCAACAAGGCCAACGCCAAAAAAGGCTGAGCATGCTGACCCTGCCCGCCACCCTCACGCAGTCGCAAGCCCAGGCCACTTTGGCTGCCTTGTTGGCGGCTTTGCCGCAAGAGGGCGCGCAGGTGGTGGTGGATGCCTCGGCCCTGACCGAGTTCGATTCAGCCGCCCTGGCTGTGCTCCTGGCCCTGCGCCGCGCGTGTTCAGCTGCAGGCAAAACCTTGGTGTGTGACCGCCTCACGCCGCGGCTTTCAGAACTCGCCGCGCTGTACGGCATCAGCGAGCTCATCACCCCCGCTTGAGTTGGGCTGAAGGTCTCTCGACCAAGCAGCAGCTGACACCCCCGCGGGGGCTTAAAATGGAGGGCTTCATGCCAGCCATCTCCTTCCAAGCAGTTTCCAAGGTTTACCCCTCGCCCCGTGCGGCCACAGGCGGTGCCACGTTCAAAGCCCTCGACCAGGTGAGCTTTGACATCGAGGAGGGCGAATTTTTTGGCCTGCTCGGCCCCAATGGCGCGGGCAAAACCACCCTCATCAGCATCCTGGCCGGCTTGAGCCGCGCCACAGCCGGGCACGTGTCGGTGCTGGGCAGCGACGTGCAAAGCGACTACGCCAGTGCCCGTCGCAAACTCGGTGTGGTGCCGCAAGAGCTGGTGTTCGACCCGTTTTTCAATGTGCGCGAAGCGCTGCGCATCCAATCCGGTTACTTCGGCGTGAAGAACAACGACGCCTGGATTGACGAGTTGCTCGAGAGCCTGGGCCTGGCCGACAAGGCCAACGCCAACATGCGCCAGTTATCAGGCGGCATGAAGCGCCGCGTGCTGGTGGCCCAAGCCCTGGTGCACAAACCTCCGGTCATCGTGTTGGACGAGCCCACCGCCGGTGTGGATGTGGAGCTGCGCCAAACCCTGTGGCAGTTCATCGCCAAGCTCAACAAACAAGGCAGCACCGTGCTGCTGACCACGCATTACCTGGAAGAGGCCGAGGCCCTGTGCCACCGCATCGCCATGCTCAAAACCGGGCAGGTGGTGGCGCTGGCCCGCACCAGTGACTTGCTCAAAACCGCGTCGAGCCAAGTGCTGCGCTTGAAGGTCGATGGCGACCTGCCGCCGCACCTGGCCGCGGTAGCGCGGGTCACCGGGCGCATTGCGCAGTTCCCCACCCACAGCGCGCTGGACGTGGAAACCACGCTCACCCAAATTCGCCAAGCGGGTCTGCACGCTGAAGACGTGGAAATTGGCCAGGCCGACCTGGAAGAGGTGTTCTTGCAAGTCATGTCGCAACGCGGGCAAAGCAGTGCTGAAGGTGCACAAACTTCAGCTACCCATGGAGGTCAAGCATGACCGGCTGGCAAGCCCTGTTTTACAAAGAGGTGCTGCGTTTTTGGAAGGTCAGCTTCCAAACCGTGGCCGCCCCGGTCCTCACCGCGGTGTTGTATTTGATGATCTTTGGCCATGTGCTCGAAGACCGCGTGCAGGTGTACGAGGGCGTGAACTACACCAGCTTTTTGGTGCCCGGTTTGGTGATGATGAGCGTCTTGCAAAACGCGTTTGCCAACAGTTCATCGTCCATGGTGCAAAGCAAGATCATGGGCAACCTGGTGTTCCTGTTGCTCAGCCCGCTGTCGCACTGGAGTTGGTTTGTGGCCTATGTGGGCTCATCGGTTGTGCGTGGCATCGCGGTGGGTGCGGGCGTGTTTGTGGTGACCGTGTGGTTCACCCACCTGAGCTTTGTGGCCCCGCTGTGGATCGTGGTGTTCGCGGTCATGGGCGCGGCCTTGCTGGGCGCCCTGGGTTTGATCGCTGGCTTGTGGGCTGACAAGTTTGACCAGATGGCTGCCTTCCAGAATTTTGTGGTGGTGCCCATGACGTTTTTGAGCGGGGTGTTTTACTCCATCCATTCGCTGCCCGCGTTTTGGCAGCAGGTGAGCCACCTCAACCCCTTTTTCTACATGATCGACGGTTTCCGCTACGGCTTTTTCGGCCAAAGTGATGTCTCGCCTTGGCTGAGCCTGGGCATCGTGAGTGTGGCCCTCTTGGCGGTGAGTGCCTTGGCAGTCAACCTGCTGCGCACCGGTTACAAAATCCGTACATAAGATGACCTCTGACGAACTCCAATCCATCATCAGCGCGGGCCTGGTCTGCGAGCACATCGAGCTCACCGGCGACGGCCGCCACTGGTACGCCACCATCGTCTCGGCCGAATTCGAAGGCAAGCGAGCGATCGCGCGGCACCAGCGTGTGTACGCCACCTTGGGCAAAAAAATGCACACCGACGAGGTGCACGCCCTGTCCATGAAAACCTACACGCCTGCCGAGTGGGCAGCCCAGGCCTGAGATGGACAAACTACTGATTCGCGGTGGCAACGCCCTGCACGGCGAAGTGCCGGTGTCGGGCGCTAAAAACGCCGCCTTGCCCGAGCTGTGCGCCGCGCTCCTGACCGCTGAGCCGGTGGTGCTGCGCAATGTGCCGCGCCTGCAAGACGTGAGCACCATGCTCAAGCTCATCCGCAACATGGGTGTGACCGCTGATCGCGCGGAGAACGATGACGTGTTGCTCAACGCCGGCGACTTGCACACGCCTGAGGCGCCTTACGAGCTGGTGAAAACCATGCGCGCTTCGGTGTTGGCCCTGGGCCCACTGCTGGCACGTTTTGGTCGCGCTACCGTGTCGCTGCCGGGTGGCTGCGCGATTGGTTCGCGCCCGGTGGACCAGCACATCAAAGGCCTGGTGGCCATGGGTGCGGAGATCGCGGTGGAGCACGGCTACATGGTGGCCAAGTTGCCTGCGGGCCGCACACGTTTGCAAGGCGCGCGCATCACCACCGACATGGTCACCGTCACCGGCACCGAGAATTTTTTGATGGCCGCTTGCTTGGCTGAGGGCGAAACCATTCTGGAAAACGCCGCGCAAGAGCCGGAAATCCCCGACTTGGCCGAGATGTTGATCGCCATGGGCGCCAAGATCGAAGGCCACGGCACCAGCCGCATCCGCATTCAGGGGGTGGAGGCTTTGCATGGCTGCACCCACACCGTGGTGGCCGACCGCATCGAGGCCGGCACGTTTTTGTGCGCGGTGGCGGCCACCGGTGGCGATGTGCTGCTCAAAGGTGGACGCGCTGACCATTTGGATGCGGTCATCGACAAACTGCGCGATGCGGGCGTGACCGTCACGGCCGTGCCTGAGGGCATCCGCGTGCAGTCAGGCGGCCCGGCGTTTGAGCGCCTCAAAGCCCAGAGCTTTCGCACCACCGAGTACCCCGGTTTCCCCACCGACATGCAGGCCCAGTTCATGGCGCTCAACGCGGTGTCCAAGGGCGCAGCGCAGGTGACCGAGACGATTTTCGAAAACCGCTTCATGCACGTCAACGAGCTGGTGCGCCTGGGCGCGAACATCCAGATCGAGGGCAAGGTGGCCATGGTCGAAGGCGTGCCGCTGTTGTCGGGCGCCACCGTGATGGCCACTGACTTGCGTGCTTCGGCCAGCCTGGTGATTGCCGGCCTGATGGCCGACGGCGAGACGGTGGTGGACCGCATCTACCACCTGGACCGCGGCTACGACCGCATGGAAGCCAAGCTGCGTGCCATCGGTGCGGACATTGAGCGCGTCAAGTAAGGCTTGGCCGCACAGTGCGAAAATACATGTTTTGAAAGCCCCCCGCGCATGATCACGCTCGCCCTGTCCAAAGGACGCATCTTTGACGAAACCCTGCCGCTGTTGCGCGCCGCAGGCATCGAGGTGCTGGACGATCCGGACAAAACCCGCAAGCTCATCCTGGCCACCAACCAGCCTGAGGTGCGGGTGGTGCTGGTGCGCGCCACCGATGTGCCCACCTATGTGCAGTACGGCGGGGCCGATGTGGGCATCACCGGCAAAGACACGCTGCTCGAGCACACCGCCGAGTGGGGTGGCAACGCCGGCCTGGTGCAGCCGCTGGATTTGCAAATTGCCAAGTGCCGCATCAGCGTGGCGGTGCGCGAAGGTTTTGATTACGCCGCTGCCGTTCGCCAAGGCTCGCGCCTGACGGTGGCCACCAAGTACGTGGGCATTGCGCGTGAATTCTTCGCCTCCAAAGGCGTGCACGTGGACCTCATCAAACTCTACGGCAGCATGGAATTGGCGCCGCTCACCGGCTTGGCCGATGCGATTGTGGACCTGGTGTCCACCGGCAACACCCTCAAGGCCAACCACCTGGTCGAGGTGGAGCACATCATGGACATCAGCTCGCGCTTGGTGGTCAACCAAGCCGCGCTCAAACTCAAGACCGCGCCTATCCGCCAGATCATCGACGCGTTTGCGGCGGCCGTGGCTGCCAAGGCTTGAAGGCGCTATGACTTTGAGAGCAACCCCTTTAAGCCTGTCAACGGCTCAAGTAGATTTTGAGGCGCAGTTCCAAGCGCGCCTGCATTGGTCGGGCGACACCGATGCAGCCATCGAGTCGCGCGTGGCCGACATCCTGGCGGATGTGCAGCAACGTGGTGACGCCGCAGTGCTGGAGTACACCGCACGCTTTGACGGCTTGAAGGCCAGCACCGTGGGTGAGTTGGAGCTCACCCAAGCCGAACTCAAAGCCGCGTTTGAAGCTTTGCCCGCAGCGCAGCGCAGCGCTTTGGAGTCGGCTGCAGCGCGTGTGCGCAGCTACCACGAGGCACAAAAGAAGGCCAGCGGCGAGAGCTGGAGCTACCGCGACGCCGACGGCACACTGCTCGGCCAAAAAGTCACGCCGCTTGACCGCGTGGGCATTTACGTGCCGGGCGGCAAAGCGGCATATCCGTCAAGCGTGTTGATGAACGCCATCCCCGCGCATGTGGCGGGCGTGCAAGAGATCATCATGGTGGTGCCCACGCCGCTGCGCGAAGGCCAAGCCAAGCCTGAAAAAAATCAGTTGGTGTTAGCTGCTGCGTATGTGGCTGGTGTGTCGCGCGCTTTCACCATCGGTGGCGCGCAAGCCGTGGCCGCTTTGGCGTATGGCACGGCCACCGTGCCTGCGGTCGACAAAATCACCGGCCCGGGCAACGCTTACGTGGCCAGCGCCAAGCGGCGCGTGTTTGGCAAGGTGGGCATTGACATGATTGCCGGCCCCAGTGAAATTTTGGTGCTGGCCGATGGCTCCACACCCGCCGAATGGGTGGCCATGGACCTGTTCAGCCAGGCCGAGCACGACGAGTTGGCGCAAAGCATTTTGTTGTGCCCTGATGCGGCCTTCATCGCCCAGGTGCAAGCCGCCATCGACCAGCTGCTGCCCGAGATGCCGCGCGCAGCCATCATCGCCAAGTCGCTCAACGACCGTGGTGCTTTGATCCACACCCGCAGCATGGAAGAAGCGTGCGACATCAGCAACCGGATTGCGCCCGAGCACCTGGAAATTTCCAGTCGCGAGCCTGCGCGTTGGGAGCCTTTGCTCAAGCACGCCGGCGCGATTTTCATGGGCGCTTACACCAGCGAGTCGCTGGGCGACTACTGCGCTGGCCCCAACCACGTGTTGCCCACCAGCGGCACCGCGCGTTTCTCCAGCCCACTGGGTGTGTACGACTTCCAAAAACGCTCCAGCCTGATTGAGGTGAGCGAGCAGGGCGCGCAAACCCTGGGCAAAGTCGCGGCCGAGTTGGCCTATGGCGAGGGCCTGCAAGCCCACGCCCGCGCCGCCGAATTGCGCTTGCAACCGGTGCCACCGATGCGGGGTGCCGCATGAGCGATGCCGTGAGCATGCCATTGAATTGCATCCGCGACGACGTGCTCGCCATGCACGCCTATGTGGTGCAAGACGCGGGCGACATGGTCAAGCTCGACGCCATGGAGAACCCCTACACCTTGCCCGCTGAGCTGCAAACCAAGCTCGGTGAGCGCCTGGGTCGCCTGGCGCTGAACCGCTACCCGGACGGCCGCGTGAACGATTTGCGCACCGCCCTGGCCGCGCACGCAGGCATGCCTGCAGGCTTTGAGTTGATGCTGGGCAATGGCTCGGACGAACTCATCTCGCTGTTGGCTTTGGCTTGCGCCAAACCAGGCGCGAGCGTAATCGCCCCCGTGCCCGGCTTTGTGATGTACGCCATGAGCGCGCAGCTGCAAGGCCTGGCCTTCCACGGCGTGCCCTTGACCGCAGATTTTGAGCTCGACACCCCGGCTATGTTGTCAGCGATTGCGCAGTACCGCCCGGCCATCGTCTACCTGGCTTACCCCAACAACCCCACCGCCAATTTGTGGAACGTGGACAGCATACTGGCCATCATCGAGGCCGCAGGCCAAGCCGGTGGTTTGGTGGTGGTGGACGAGGCTTACCAGCCCTTTGCCAGCGACTCGTTCATCCACCGCATCGCCAACTACAGCCATGTGCTCTTGATGCGCACCCTCTCCAAATTCGGTTTGGCCGGTGTGCGTCTGGGCTACATGATCGGCCCCAAAGCCCTGGTGCAAGAGGTGGACAAAGTGCGCCCGCCCTACAACATCAGCGTGCTCGATTACGAGTGTGCTTTGTTCGCGCTGGAGCACGCCCCCACATTCGAAGCACAGGCCCAGGCCATCAAACAAGAGCGCGCTATGCTTTTGGAAGCGCTGCCCAAACTGGGCGTACAGGTCTTCCCCAGTCAGGCCAATATGTTGCTCATCCGAGTCAAAGATGCGGCCAGCAGCTTTGAGAAGCTCAAAAAGCAGGGTGTTCTGATCAAGAACGTTTCTAAAATGCACCCATTGCTCTCGGAATGCCTGCGCCTGACCGTGGGCACCCCTGAGGAAAACCAGCGTTTGTTGCTGGCCTTGAAAGAAGCCTTATGAGCACGCCCCGTACAGCGCAAGTCACGCGCAACACCGCTGAAACCAAGATCACCGTCAAGCTCAACTTGGATGGCACCGGTCTGGCCAAGCTGTCCACCGGCATCGGTTTTTTCGACCACATGCTCGACCAGATCGCCCGCCACGGCCTGATTGACCTGGAGATCGATTGCCAGGGCGACCTGCACATCGACGGTCACCACACCGTCGAAGACGTGGGCATCACCCTGGGCCAAGCGTTTGCACAAGCCATGGGCGACAAAAAAGGCATCCGCCGTTATGGCCATGCCTATGTGCCGCTGGACGAGGCCCTGAGCCGCGTGGTGGTGGATTTTTCGGGCCGCCCCGGTATTGAGATGCATGTGCCCTTCAAGAGCGGCATGATTGGCGCGTTCGACACCCAGCTGGCCTTTGAGTTTTTCCAGGGCTTTGTGAACCACGCCTTCGTGACCCTGCACATCGACAACCTGCGCGGCGAGAACGCGCACCACCAGTGCGAAACCGTGTTCAAAGCCTTTGCCCGCGCGCTGCGTGCGGCCATCGAGCTTGACCCGCGCTCGGCCGGCATGATCCCATCCACCAAGGGCTCACTTTGAGGGATGACATCACACGGTTTGGCGCGCTAAGTGGCTCCAAGCCCTGCGGTTCTTGAATATTCAGCTATGAATTCGCGAGCAAAAACAGTGGCGGTGGTGGACTACGGCATGGGCAACCTGCGCTCGGTGTCCCAAGCCGTGCACGCCGCTGCGGCCGGTTCTGGCTTTGAGGTCATCGTCACCGCCAACCCCGATGACGTGCGCGCTGCTGAGCGCATCGTGCTGCCTGGCCAAGGCGCCATGCCCGATTGCATGCGCGAACTCAGCGCCTGCGGCTTGCGTGACGCCGTCATGGAAGCCGCCGCCAGCAAACCGCTGTTTGGGGTGTGTGTGGGCATGCAAATGCTGCTGGACCACAGCGCCGAGGGCAACACCCCGTCGCTGGGGCTGATTCCCGGTGAGGTCATCAAGTTCGATGTGGCCGGGCGCCTGCAGGCCGATGGCAGCCGCTTCAAAGTGCCGCAAATGGGCTGGAACCAGGTGCAGCAAACCCGCGCTCACCCGGTGTGGGCGGGTGTGCCCGACAACAGCTACTTTTATTTTGTGCACAGCTTCTATGCCCGGCCGACCAACGCCGAGCACAGCGTGGGCCAGACCGACTACGGCGCGCTCTTTACCTCGGCCGTGGCACGCGATAATATTTTCGCTACCCAGTTTCACCCAGAAAAAAGTGCCGCCCACGGGCTTGCGCTGTACCGCAACTTCCTTCACTGGAACCCTTAATTCATGCTGCTCATCCCCGCGATCGATTTGAAAGACGGTCATTGCGTGCGCCTCAAGCAAGGCGACATGGACCAATCCACCACCTTCGGTGAGAACCCCGCCGTGATGGCCCGCAGCTGGGTGGACAAGGGCGCGCGCCGCTTGCACCTGGTGGACCTGAACGGCGCCTTTGCCGGCCAACCCAAAAACGAAGCCGCGATCCGCAGCATCTTGAAAGAGGTGGGTGGCGAGATCGACGTGCAACTCGGCGGCGGCATCCGTGACCTCGACACCATCGAGCGTTACCTCGATGCTGGTCTGCGCTACGTCATCATCGGCACGGCCGCGGTGAAGAACCCCGGCTTCTTGCAAGACGCCTGCACCGCCTTTGGCGGCCACATCATCGTGGGGCTGGATGCCAAAGACGGCAAAGTCGCCACCGACGGCTGGAGCAAACTCACCCGCCACGATGTGGTGGACATGGGCAAAAAATTTGAAGATTACGGTGTGGAGTCCATCATCTACACCGACATCGGCCGTGACGGCATGCTCTCAGGCATCAACATCGAAGCCACCGTCAAACTCGCCCAAGCCCTGACCATCCCCGTGATTGCTTCGGGCGGCCTGAGCAACATCGCCGACATTGAAAAGCTCTGCGCGGTGGAAGACGAAGGCGTGGAAGGTGTGATTTGCGGCCGCGCGATTTACACCGGCGACCTGGACTTTGCCGCTGCACAAAAATTGGCTGATGAGCTCAATGATTGATCTCTTGGAAGCTGGTGTGGTTTGCCAGGGCGACTTAGGTATTGAGAGCAGCCATGTGTTCGCTGGGCACTCTAGCCAGGGCGACGTGGGTATTCCCTTCCGCGAATGTCCCCCGGCGCCCTTTGGGCGCCTCCTCCTTGATTTCGCTGCAGGAAACACCCACATCACCCCGGCTGGCAGCATGATGGGTTTGTTCAATGCTCGCTAAACGCATCATCCCCTGCCTGGATGTGACGGGCGGCCGCGTGGTCAAAGGCGTGAACTTTGTGGAGTTGCGCGACGCTGGCGATCCGGTGGAAATTGCCGCACGCTACAACGAACAAGGCGCTGACGAACTCACATTTTTAGACATCACTGCCACCAGCGATGGGCGTGATGTGATCTTGCACATCATCGAAGCGGTGGCCAGCCAGGTCTTCATTCCCTTGACGGTGGGTGGCGGTGTGCGCACGGTCGACGATGTGCGTCGCTTGCTCAACGCCGGCGCGGACAAAACCAGTTTCAACTCGGCGGCCATTGCCAACCCGCAAGTCATCTCTGACGCCTCGGCCAAGTACGGTTCGCAGTGCATCGTGGTGGCCATTGATGCCAAGCGCCGCAGCGCTGAAGATGCGCAGCGTTTGGTCAACGGCGCACCGATTGGCGACGGCTGGGATGTGTACAGCCACGGCGGGCGCAAGAACACCGGGCTGGATGCGGTGCAGTGGGCCGCGCACATGGCGCAGCGCGGCGCGGGTGAAATTTTGCTCACCAGCATGGACCGCGACGGCACCAAGTCGGGTTTTGATTTGCAACTCACCCGCGCGGTGAGCAACGCGGTGGACGTGCCGGTGATCGCTTCGGGTGGTGTGGGCAACCTCGACCACCTGGTGGACGGCATCAAGCTGGGTGGCGCCGACGCGGTGCTGGCGGCGAGCATTTTTCACTACGGCGAATACACCGTGGCCCAAGCCAAAGCGCGCATGGCGCAGGCCGGTATTCCGGTGCGCCAAGAGGTGCAGTTATGAGCTGGCTTGACGAGGTCAAGTGGGATGCCCAAGGCCTGGTGCCGGTCATCGCGCAAGAGCAGTCCAGCAAAGACGTGGTCATGTTCGCCTGGATGAACCGCGAGGCCCTGGCCAAGACGGCCGAGCTCGGCCGCGCGGTTTACTTCAGCCGCTCGCGCAACAAGCTGTGGTTCAAGGGCGAAGAGTCGGGCCATGTGCAAACCGTGCACGAGATCCGCATTGACTGCGACAACGACGTGGTGCTGCTGGCCATCACCCAAACCGGGCATGAGCCTGGCATTGCCTGCCACACCGGGCGCCACAGCTGCTTTTACAGCGTGCTCAAAGACGGGCAGTGGACTGCCGTGGAGCCGGTGCTCAAAGACCCCGACACGATTTACAAAAAGGCCTGAGATGACCACCCCCCAAGACGTGCTGGCCCGCTTGGCCCGAGTGATTGAAAGCCGCTTGCCCGCGCATGGCGGCGACCCCGAGAGCAGCTATGTGGCCCGCTTGCTGCACAAAGGCCCAGACGCTTTTCTGAAGAAAATCGGCGAAGAAGCCACCGAGGTGGTCATGGCCGCCAAAGACGCGGACCACGGTGCGCCCAAGGACAAAGTGGTCAACGAGGTGGCCGACCTGTGGTTCCACTGCATGATCGCCTTGGCCCACTATGGCTTGACCCCAGAAGACGTGGTGGCCGAGTTGGCGCGCCGCGAAGGCACCTCGGGCATTGAAGAAAAGGCCTTGCGCAAAGCCCTGGCCCGCGAAAAATCCGAGTAAGCCTTGACCTTAGATCAGACCTACGTAGAACTTGAAGCAGACCATGACCCACCACCACACCGACGAGAACTGCATTTTTTGCAAAATCGTGGCGGGCAAGATTCCGTCGAAAAAAGTGTATGAAGACGAAGACATTTTTGTCTTCCATGACATCGCGCCTTGGGCGCCGGTGCATTTTTTGATGATCCCCAAGGCCCATATTGCCTCGCTGGCGCATGTCGGGCCTGAGCATGAGGCGCTTTTGGGCCGCATGATGGTGCTCGCCCCCAAGTTAGCTGCCCAAGAAGGCTGCAACCCTTACCCCAACGGGGGCTTTCGGGTGGTGAGCAACACCGGCACCGAGGGCGGCCAAGAGGTGCACCACCTGCACATCCACATCATGGGTGGCCCGCGCCCCTGGCTGAAGGGTTGAGCTGCATCTGCGCCTTGTCACCCAGGTGCAAGTGAATCTGACCCGCCTCAGGGCAGGGAAATTTCAGGCGCTTAGAATCCAAACATTGAACAGGAGTTAGACATGGGTTCGTTTTCTATTTGGCATTGGCTCATCGTGTTGTTGATCGTCGTGATGGTCTTCGGCACCAAGAAACTCAAAAACCTGGGCGGTGACCTGGGCGGCGCGGTCAAAGGCTTCAAAGACGGCATGAAAGAAGGCGGCTCGTCTGATGCCAAGCCCGAAGACAAGCCTGCTGCGCAAGTGGCTGGTGCGCCCGCTGAGAAAACCACCATCGACGTGGAAGCCAAGACCAAGTCTTGATCGGTTTTGTAGGTTCTTGTGCGTGAGCACAGATCGGCTCGTTTGTGATTGATCTCGGCATTTCGAAAATGGCACTCATTGGTGCGGTGGCGCTCATCGTCATCGGGCCGGAGAAGCTGCCTCGCGTGGCCCGCACCGTGGGCACCTTGCTGGGCAAGGCGCAGCGTTACGTGTCGGATGTGAAGGCCGAAGTCAACCGCTCGATGGAGCTCGACGAGCTCAAGAAGATGAAAGAGACGGTGGAGACCGCCGCCAACGAGGTGAACTCCTCGGTGCAAAGCAGCGCCAGCGACTTCGAGAAATCCTGGAGCGATGCCACCAGCGGCTTGAACGGCGTGAGCGTGGACCACACGCCCCTGGCCGAGCCCGAGCCGGTCTACCCCGAGTACAAACACCCCAAGAAAAACTGGCGCCTCAAAACCGGCGCCACCCCGCAGTGGTACAAAGCCCGCAACGGCGTGCGCACCAAAGCGCTCTCAGGCGCGGCCCGTGTGGCGCGTTTCCGGCCTCAGAAATTCAACTAAGCCCAGCACGGTGGGCCACACTGGCCCGCCTTCGAACAACCACAACACAAGCGCATGGCTGACTCCAACTCCACCGACGAACTGGCCGGCTCCGAACAGCCTTTTGTGCAGCACCTCATGGAGCTGCGCGATCGTCTGCTCAAAGCCATCGTGGCCATGGCGGTGGCGGGCATCATCCTGGGCCTGTATCCCGGCCCGGCTGCGCTTTACGACATCCTGGCCGCGCCGCTGATTGCCACGCTGCCCAAAGGCGCCACGCTGATCGCCACCTCGGTGATCTCGCCCTTCATGGTGCCGCTGAAAATTTTGTTGATGACGGCCTTCTTGCTGGCGCTGCCCTTCATCCTTTGGCAGGCGTGGGCCTTTGTGGCGCCGGGCTTGTACGCGCACGAGAAAAAACTGGTGCTGCCCCTGGTGGTCTCCAGCACGCTCTTGTTTTTCTTTGGCGTGGCGTTTTGTTATTTCTTCGTGTTCGGGCAGGTGTTTGCGTTCATCCAAAGCTTTGCGCCCAAGAGCATCACCGCCGCGCCTGACATCGAGGCATACCTGAGCTTTGTGCTCACCATGTTCCTGGCCTTTGGCCTCGCGTTTGAGGTGCCGATTGTGGTGATTGTGCTGGCGCGCATGGGCATTGTGAGCCTGGAGAAAATGCGCGATTTCCGCGGCTACTTTGTGGTGCTGGCCTTCATCATCGCAGCCATCGTCACGCCGCCCGATGTGGTCTCGCAACTCGCCCTGGCGGTGCCCATGTGCCTGCTGTACGAAGTGGGTTTGCTGGCTGCGAAGTTCTTCATCAAACACACCCAAGCGCCCGACAAAGAAGCTGAAGACGCTGGGGCTTGAGCCTTCAGCGTTCAGCGATCAGCGATTTCCGATCATTCAGCGGTTCTTGGCCTGCGACACATTGCGCGGCTTAGGCCGCACAGCCGGGGTGATGGACAGGGCCACTGATTTGTTCTGTCGGTCAATCTCAAAGCTGTAAGCCTTGCCCGGTTTCAAAGCCGCCACGGCTGCGAGCAAATCGGCCACAGACAACACCGGCTGACCTGCCACCTTCACCACCACATCGCCCGGGCGCACCCCGGCACTGGCGGCCGGGCCATTTTGCAAAACGCCGGTGATGACCACGCCTTGCGTGGCTTTGGTGCCAAAGGTCTCGGCCATCTCAGGCGAGATCGGGTTGGGCTCCACGCCAATCCAGCCGCGGGTCACTTGGCCCTCGGCCACGATGCTTTCGAGCACCATCTTCGCGGTGCTCACCGGAATGGCAAAGCCGATGCCCATGCTGCCGCCTGAGCGCGAGTAAATCGCGGTGTTGATGCCCAGCAACTGGCCTTGGGTGTCCACCAGCGCGCCGCCCGAGTTGCCGGGGTTGATGGCTGCATCGGTCTGGATGAAGTTCTCAAAGGTGTTGATGCCCAGCTCGCTGCGGCCCAAGGCGCTCACGATGCCGCTGGTCACCGTCTGGCCCACACCAAAGGGGTTACCAATGGCCAGCACCTGGTCGCCCACCTGCAGGTTCTCGGCGTTGCCCAGCACGATCACCGGCAGCTTGTCCAATTCAATTTTCAGCACCGCCAGGTCGGTGTCCGGGTCAGTGCCGATCACCTTGGCGCGTGCCGCGCGCCCATCGTTGAGCACCACCTCGATGTCGTCCGCGCCTTCAACCACATGGTTGTTGGTGAGGATGTAGCCCGAGGGGCTGACGATCACGCCGCTGCCCAGGCCGCTTTGCGGCTCATCGGGCTGGTCACCGTAAAAAAAGCGGAACCAGGGGTCGTTGCTGTGCGGGCTGCGGCGCACCGCTTTGCTGGTGTTGATGCTCACCACCGCGCTGGAGGCGGCTTGCGCGGCCAGCCTGAAACTGCCCGCAGGAACGGCGCCTGCGCTACCGGCCGGTGCTTGGATGACCGAGAAATTAACCGGGCGATGGCTCAGCCACTCGGGCTTGAGCGTGAGCACCACAAAATACAGGGCCAGCAGCACCGTGATGGTTTGCGAAAAAAGAAGCCAGGTGCGTTTCATGCATCGATTGTAGAGTTGAGGCTTGGCGCATGACATGACAGAGCACATCAAAATCACCATCCACCCCCAGGCCCCCCTCAAACCGGCCGAGGGTCAACCCTGCAACGGCTGCGGGGTGTGTTGCCTGGTGGAGCCTTGCCCCCTAGGTATGGTCTTGTCGCTCAAAACACAAGGGGCTTGCCGCATGTTGCGCTGGCATGACGAACTGGGGCTGTACCGCTGTGGCGCCTTGGAGGTGCCGGTGCTCAAACACCTGGCCCGCCGCTGGATAGCCGCGGGCGTGGGCTGCGACTGCTCGTACGAGGATGGCCGCGGTTGATAATGACGTGATGCAACGCCAAGAACTTCTGGCAGCCTTGGATGCGCTGCTGCAACCCGAACGCTTCAAAGACTACGGCCCCAACGGCCTGCAGGTCGAAGGCCGCGCCGAGGTGCGCCACATCGTCTCGGGCGTCACCGCCAGTTTGGCGCTGATCGAAGCGGCGATTGAGGCGAAGGCTGATGCCATCTTTGTGCACCACGGTCTGTTTTGGCGCGGGCAAGATGGCCGCGTGACCGGCTGGATGAAGCAGCGCTTGTCGCGTTTGCTCGCTCACGACATCAACCTCTTCGCCTACCACCTGCCGCTGGACGCCCACCCCGAGTTGGGCAACAACGCCCAACTCGGCCGCGTGCTGGGCTTGCAAACAGCCCAGCGTTTTGGCGAGCAAGACCTGGGTTGTTTGGGCGAAGCACCACTAGGCTTGAAGGATGCCCAAGCCCTGGCAGCGCACATTGAAACCACATTGAAAAGGCCTGTGACCTTGGTGGCACCTGAGAATAAAGCTATCAAAAACATAGCGTGGTGCACGGGTGGGGCGCAAGGCTATTTCGAGCCAGCCATCGCCGCGGGCGCAGATGTGTTCATCACCGGTGAAATTTCTGAGCCGCAAGCGCACCTGGCGCGCGAGTGTGGGGTGGCCTTCATCGCTTGCGGGCACCACGCCAGCGAGCGTTATGGCGCACCGGCGGTGGCCGCGCACATCGCCGCGCAGTTGGGCCTCAAGCACACCTTCATCGAGATCGACAACCCGGCCTGAGCCATGCACCCACCCCTGGCCATCACCCTGGGCGACCCGGCCGGCATCGGCCCGGAAATCGTCGCCAAATATTTTGCACAAGCTGCTGCGACAAATGTCCATCAAGACAGCGTGGTGTTTGGTGACCCCGCGCACCTGCAACGCGCGCTCGATGTGCTGGGCATGACCGATTGGCGCTTGCAACTGCAGCAACCTGGCCATGCTTTGCAAGCCGCTACCCAGCCCCGCACCATCGCGGTGGCCGACCCGGCCCTGTGGCCTGGACTCCCCACTGAAAACGCCCCGCCGAATTCAGACGCGCTGGTGCCTTGGGGGCAGATCAGCGCACGCGCAGGCTGGTTCGCCGCCCAAGCGGTGGTGGCGGCCACGCAAGCGGCGTTGCGTGGCGAAGTCAGTGCCGTGGTCACCGCGCCCCTGCACAAAGAAGCCTTGGCCGCCGCGGGGGTGGACTACCCCGGTCACACCGAGCTGCTGCAAGCCCAGGCTGCTGCCCACCAAGGTGTGCGTGTGAGCGACATGCCGGTGCGCATGATGCTGGCCAACGACGAGCTGCGCACCGTGCTGGTGAGCATCCATGTGGCTTTGCGCGAGGCGCTGGACTTGGTCACCACCGAGCGGGTGCTGCAAACCATCCGCATCACGCATGACAGCCTTGCCAAGTTGCTGGGTCATGCGCCGCGCATCGCGGTGGCGGGCTTGAACCCGCATGCGGGCGAGGGCGGTTTGTTCGGTCGTGAAGACATCGAGCACATTGCTCCGGCGATCGCGCAAGCCCAAGCACTGGGCATGAACGTGAGCGGCCCGCACGCGCCTGACACAGTGTTCATGCGCGCCCGCACGGGCGAATTTGACGTGGTGGTGGCCATGTACCACGACCAAGGTTTGATCCCCGTCAAATACCTGGGGCTTGATGAGGGCGTGAACGTCACCCTGGGTTTGCCCCTGGTGCGCACCAGCCCCGACCACGGCACCGCCTTTGATTTGGCCGGCACGGGCCGCGCCAACCCGGCCAGTTTTCTGGCTGCGGTGCGCATGGCGCGGCGTCTGACCTCGGCTTGATCGGTCCGCCAAACCGATAGGCGGGTTTTATCCCTTGCTTTTTCTTTGGTTCAAGAGCAAGCCAAGGCCAGAAGGGGGCGGGGGTCGGCTACAATCGAAGGTTGATCGCAAAGGTCAAGGTCGTTGACCCCGTTGTTTTCATTGAGGATGCCCATGAGCGACACGCTTGCCGATAAAAATCAAGTCGATTCCAGCAAACGGACGTGGTTAGTCACCACTGGCCTGGCCGGAGCAGTGGGAGGCGCCTCGGTGGCCGTCCCTTTCATCAGTACCTTCCAACCTTCCGAAAAGGCCAAAGCGGCCGGCGCGGCAGTTGAGGTTGACATTTCCGCCATGAAATCGGGCGAAAAAGTCACCGTGGAATGGCGCGGTAAACCGGTGTGGATCATCAAACGCACCCCCGAGCAGCTCGCCAGCTTGAAAAAGACCGAGTCGCAGCTCGCTGACCCCAAATCTGAGCGCAAGCCCAGCGAACTCACCCCTGAGTACGCTCGCAACGAAGGCCGCTCCATCAAGCCCGAGATCCTGGTGGCTGTGGGCATTTGCTCGCACCTGGGTTGCTCGCCTTCCGACAAATTCCAGATGGGTGCGCAGCCCTCCTTGCCCGATGACTGGCAAGGCGGTTTCCTGTGCCCCTGCCACGGCTCCACCTTTGACATGGCTGGCCGTGTGTTCAAGAACAAGCCCGCGCCGGACAACCTCGAAGTGCCCCCGCACATGTACCTGTCCGACACCAAGCTGTTGATCGGCGAAGACAAGAAAGCCTGAACCCGGAGCACATCATGGCTGAAATGAAAGAAATTTCCCCCAACGCGCCTGCTGGCGCCAAGTTGCTCAACTGGGTTGACAACCGTTTCCCGCTGAGCACGCTGTACAAAGAGCACCTCTCTGAGTACTACGCGCCCAAGAACTTCAACTTCTGGTACTTCTTTGGCTCACTGGCCATGTTGGTGCTGGTGATCCAGATCGTGACCGGTATTTTCCTGGTCATGCACTACAAGCCTGATGCAGCCCTGGCCTTCGGCTCGGTCGAGTACATCATGCGCGACGTGCCCTGGGGCTGGTTGGTGCGCTACATGCACTCCACCGGCGCTTCGGCCTTCTTCGTGGTGGTCTACCTGCACATGTTCCGCGGCTTGATTTACGGTTCTTACCGCAAGCCACGTGAGCTGGTGTGGATCTTCGGTTGCGCCATCTTCTTGTGCCTGATGGCCGAAGCCTTCATGGGCTATTTGCTGCCTTGGGGCCAGATGTCCTACTGGGGCGCCCAGGTGATCGTGAACCTGTTTGCCGCGATTCCTTTCGTCGGTCCTGACCTGGCTTTGCTGATACGTGGCGACTACGTGGTGGGCGACGCCACCCTGAACCGCTTCTTCAGCTTCCACGTGATTGCCGTGCCTCTGGTGCTGTTGGGTCTGGTGGCTGCGCACATCATTGCGCTGCACGAAGTGGGCTCCAACAACCCTGACGGCGTTGAAATCAAAGGCCCCAATGCTCCTAAAGATGCAGCAGGCCACCCGCTCGACGGCATTCCTTTCCACCCCTACTACTCGGTCCACGACATCCTGGGCGTGAGCGTGTTCTTGATGGTGTTCACCGCCATCATCTTCTTCGCGCCTGAGTTCGGTGGTTACTTCCTCGAGTACAACAACTTCATCCCGGCCGACCCGCTCAAGACCCCGGCGCACATCGCCCCGGTCTGGTACTTCACGCCTTACTACTCCATGCTGCGTGCCATCACCAGCGAGATGATGTATGCGCTGATCGCCTGCGTGCTGGGTGCTGCTTTCTACGGCATCTTCAAAACCAAGATGGCTTCCTTCTTCAAGCTGATCACCGCCGGTGCAACCGTTGCTGTGATCGCCATGATGTTGGCCATCGACGCCAAGTTCTGGGGCGTGGTGGTGATGGGTGGCGCTGTGGTCATCCTGTTCTTCCTGCCATGGCTGGACAACTGCGCGGTCAAGTCGATCCGCTACCGTCCTGACTGGCACAAGTACCTGTACGCCGTGTTTGTGGTGAACTTTGTGGTGTTGGCTTACCTGGGTGTGCAACCCCCGAGCCCCATTGGTGAGCGCGTCTCCCAAGTTGGCACTTTGTTCTACTTTGGTTTCTTCCTGCTCATGCCTTGGTGGAGCCGTTTGGGTCAAACCAAACCGGTGCCTGCACGTGTGACCTTTGCAGCCCACTAAGCCGGAGATTCATTCATGAAAAAATTCATTCTCGGTTTGATCGCGGCCCTGAGCTTGGCCGGTGCTGCTCACGCTTCGGGCGGTGATTCGATTCCATGGGACAAAGCGCCCAACAAACTCAACGACATGGGCTCGCTGCAAAACGGCGCCAAGTTGTTTGTGAACTACTGCTTGAACTGCCACTCGGCCGCCTACATGCGTTTCAACCGCCTGCAGGACATCGGTTTGACCAACGAGCAGATCAAAGAAAACCTGCTGTTCACCACCGACAAAGTGGGCGAAACCATGAAGGCCGCGATTGATCCCAAGCAAGCTAAGGAATGGTTCGGTGGCAATCCACCCGACCTGACCGTGATTGCCCGTTCACGCGCTGGTCAGGGCTCGGGTGCAGACTACCTCTACACCTACCTGCGCACCTACTACGTGGACGACACCAAGGCCACCGGCTGGAACAACCTGGCTTTCCCCAACGTGGGCATGCCCCATGTGTTGTGGGAACTGCAGGGCAAGCGCAAGCCGGTGTTTGACACCAAAGAAGAGCACGGTCACGAAGTCAAGGTGTTCAAGGGCTGGGAACAAGTCACCCCTGGCACCATGACCCCCTTGCAGTACGACCAAGCCGTGGGCGACCTGGTGAACTACCTGCAATGGATGGGTGAACCCGCTCAAAGCACCCGTGTTCGCGTGGGTGTGTGGGTGCTGATTTTCCTCTTGGGCTTTACCTTTGTGGCTTGGCGTTTGAACGCCGCCTTCTGGAAAGACGTCAAGTAATTCCCCAAGCGGCCTGCGTGCCAGCTTGTTCAGAGTGGGTTGCTTTTAGCCACCCACTCTTTTGATTTTTAGGAGCCTTAGCCATGATGGTGCTTTATTCGGGAACCACTTGCCCCTTCTCACACCGCTGCCGCTTTGTCCTGTTTGAAAAAGGCATGGACTTCGAGATCCGCGATGTGGACCTCTACAACAAGCCTGAAGACATCAACGTCATGAACCCCTACGGCCAAGTGCCGATTCTGGTGGAACGTGATTTGATTCTGTATGAGTCCAACATCATCAACGAGTACATCGACGAGCGCTTCCCTCACCCGCAGCTCATGCCCGGTGACCCGGTGGACCGCGCACGCGTGCGTTTGTTCCTGCTGAACTTCGAAAAAGAATTGTTCGTGCACGTCTCCACCCTGGAGTCGCGCCTGGCCAAAGGCAACGAAAAAGCCCTGGAAAAAGCCCGCTCGCACATCCGCGACCGCCTGACCCAGTTGGCCCCCGTGTTCTTGAAAAACAAGTACATGCTGGGCGACAACTTCTCCATGCTCGACGTGGCCATCGCCCCCCTGTTGTGGCGCCTGGACTACTACGGCATTGAGCTGAGCAAGAACGCTGCGCCTTTGCTGAAATACGCCGAGCGCATCTTCTCGCGTCCGGCCTACATTGAAGCGCTCACGCCGTCTGAAAAGGTCATGCGCAAATAAGTCCATGATCAGCGATCAAGCGACCACCTCGACCCGGCCATACCTCATCCGCGCTTTGTATGAGTGGTGCTCAGACAATGGTCTGACCCCCTACATCGCGGTGCGGGTGGACGAGACGGTGCAAGTCCCGCGCGAGTATGTGAAGAACGACGAGATCGTGCTCAACATCAGCCTGGACGCCACGAGTTCGCTGAACCTGGGCAATGACTTCATCGAGTTCAAAGCCCGCTTCGCTGGCACCGCCCGCGACATCCTGGTGCCGGTGGGCCGTGTGATTGCGATTTACGCGCGCGAAAATGGCCAAGGCATGGCCTTTCCTTTGGTGGAAGAGCCCATGCCCGAGGTCACCGCCGAGGCTTCGCCTGCGCTGTCCCCGGTGCCCAAAAAAGCACCTGGCAAAGCAGCCAAAGACGAGAGCGCCAAGACCGATGACAACGACCAGCCCGAGCCGCCTAAGCCCGGTGGTCCGCGTCCCACACTCACCAGAGTGAAGTAGAATTTCACCTTCGCCGGTTTAGCTCAGTTGGTAGAGCACCCGCCTTGTAAGCGGTAGGTCGTCAGTTCGAATCCGACAACCGGCACCAAACGAAAAAGCCACCAGGTTTTGCCTGGTGGCTTTTTTTTGATCTGCGGCAAACACACACCCGCGCACAACACCTACATTGGAGTTGTGCAAGGGAGAACTTAAAAGCTTCTTTGTACCGTCAGATCCAGGCGACTGGTGATGACGCCGAACCGACCTCAAAGCTCGGTCCGGGTTGGAGACCAAGCGTCTGGTTGATTCGTCAACTGGCGTCTCCAACAGGCCCATCGATGGTGCAAGCTGTCGGTGGGCTTTTTTTTGGCCAGTCACCTTAGGTACAAGCGCTACTGGTCGATTGCCGCTGTAGGCATTAGTATTTTCGTATGAGCACCACAGCATCTCCCGTACAACAGCGCGTCGAGTTGGACGCCATCGTCATCGGCGCCGGTTTTTCAGGCATGTACCAACTCTTGAGCTTGCGTGACAAGCTCGGCATGAAGGTCAAAGTGTTGGAAGCAGGGGACGGTGTGGGCGGCACCTGGTACTGGAACCGCTACCCGGGCGCGCGTTGTGACTCGGAAAGCCACTCCTACATGTTCTATTTCTCCAAAGAAATGGTCAACGAGTGGACCTGGACCGAGCGTTACCCACAGCAGCCCGAGATCTTGCGCTACCTCAACCATGTGGCTGATCGCTTTGAGTTGCGCCGCGACATCCAACTCAACACCCGGGTCGACTCAGCCAGTTACGACCAAGCCTCTCAGCGTTGGCATGTGCGCACCCAAGATGGTCAGCATTTCGTGGCGCAGTTCCTCATCACCGGCGTGGGTTGTTTGTCCACCGCCAATGTGCCCAACATCCCGGGCCTGAACGATTTCAAAGGCCAGTGGATCCACACCGGTCAGTGGCCGCATGGCGGCGTGGACTTCAGTGGCAAACGTGTGGGTGTGATTGGCACGGGCTCCACCGGCATCCAAACCATCCCGGTGGTGGCCGCGCAGGCCCAGCACCTCACGGTGTTCCAGCGCACCGCCAACTACAGCATTCCAGCCCGCAATGCGCCTTTGAGTGACGCGTTCAAGCGCTACGCCAAAGAGCACGCTGAGGGCATCCGCTACATCATGAACACCAACACCAATGCGCACCCCTTCCGCATGGTGGAGCGTTCGGTGTTGGCCACGCACCCGGCTGAGCGTGAGGCCATCATGGAGGCCGCGTGGATCAAAGGCGGCTTGGAGTTTCGCGCCGCGTTCAAAGACACCTTGGCCGATGCCCAAGCCAACAAGGTGGTGGCTGACTTCATCCGTAAAAAAATCCACCAAGTGGTCAAAGACCCAGCCGTGGCGCACCTGCTCAGCGACATCGACCACCCCTTTGCAGCCAAGCGCCCGCCGGTGGACTCGAACTATTTCGAAACCTTCAACCGCGACAACGTGAGCCTGGTCAACATCCGCGCCACGCCGATCGAACGCATCACCGCCGAGGGCATCCAAACCCAAGACCAGGTCTACCCGCTCGACATCATCATCTTCGCCACCGGCTTTGATGCGATGACCGGCTCACTCTTGAAAATTGACATCCAAGGCCGCGATGGTGTGAAGCTCAAAGACAGCTGGGCGGCTGGTCCCATCAACTACCTGGGCTTGCAAGTGCCGGGTTTCCCCAACATGTTCACCATCACCGGGCCGGGCAGCCCCTCGGTGTTGTGCAACCTGCCGCCCGCCATCGAGCAGCATGTGGACTGGATCACCGACTGCATCCGCACCCTGCGCGATACGGGCGTGTCCACCATCGAAGCCACCGAGCCCGCCAGCCAAAGCTGGTGCGAAGAAGTGAACCGCGCCGCCAACGCGTCCTTGCTGGGGCAGGTCAAACACTCTTGGTACTTGGGCGCGAATGTGCCGGGCAAGCCGCAGGTGTTCATGCCCTACGCCGGGGGCTTTGGCAAGTACAGCGAGATTTGCCGCGAGGTCGCCGCGGACAACTACCGCGGCTTTGCCCTGGGCGCTTAAAAATCACACCGACAAGTAGCGCTGCTTGATGCCCTCGTTGGCATTGAGCTCGCGGATGGTGCCCACGAACACATCGACACCTTTGTCGATGACCACCGCGCGGTCGGCCAGGCCTAAGCAGAAGTGCAGGTTCTGTTCGGCCAACACAATCGTGGTGCCCATCTTGCGCAGGGCATCGATCAGGTCGCCAATTTTTTGCACCATGATCGGCGCCAAGCCTTCGCTAGGCTCATCGAGCAGCAAGACATTGGGGTTGCCCATCAGGGCGCGGCCTACTGTCAACATCTGTTGTTCACCGCCTGAGAGCTGACCGCCCAAGCGGTTCTTCAAAGGCGCGAGCAGGGGCAGCATGTCGTACACACGTTCAATGCTCCAGGCATCGGCACCGTCTTGGCCGCGTTTGATGGCGATCTCCAGGTTGTCCTCCACCGTGAGTTCCGAGAAGATTTGGCGGTCTTCAGGCACAAAGCCGATGCCCGCGCGCGCAATCAAATGCGAGGCCTTGCCCAGGATGGGCTGGCCCGCCAAGCGCACCTCGCCCTTGCGTGCAGGAATCACCCCGGCAATGGCTTTCATGGTGGTGCTTTTGCCTGCGCCATTGCGCCCGAGCAGCGCCAGCGTTTCGCCTTTGCGCACACTCAGCGACATGTTGAACAGCACCTGGCTGGTGCCGTAAAACACATCGAGCCCCTGCACTTGCAAGACTTCTTCATGCATGGTGAACCTCCCGTGGGGTGCCCAGGTAGGCTTCAATCACCGCAGGGTTGTTGCGGATTTGTTCTGCATTGCCTTCGGCCAGCAACTTGCCGTAAGACAGCACGTGGATGTTTTGTGAAATTCTGAAAACAATGTCCATGTCATGCTCAATCAACACCACCGTCAAGCCACCTTTTTTCCAAAGCGCATGCACGGTCTCAATCATTTGTTCACGTTCTTCCGGCCCCATGCCCGCCACCGGTTCATCGAGCAGCAGCACCTTGGGCTTGAGCACCAGGGCCAGCGCCATGTCGAGCAACTTCTGGTCGCCGTGCGACAAATTGCCACTCACCACATGGGCTTTGGGCGTGAGACCCAGCTGGTCCATCACCTCGTAAGCGCGGTCACGTGTTTGCGGGAGCGGAAAGCGCCCGGTCATTTGTGCCGACTTGCCCAAGGGCGAGAGCAGGGCGCCGCGCAGCGACTCTTCCACCGTGAGCGACTTGAACAGCTTGGCCACCTGGAACGCGCGGCCGATGCCTTTTTGCACGATGGCATTGCCCGAGAGGCCCACGATGTTTTCACCGTCCAACAAAATCTTGCCCGAGTCGGGTGGGAGCGCGCCGGAGATCAGGTTGAAGAAGGTGGTTTTGCCAGCACCGTTGGGGCCAATCACCGCGCTCAAAGAGCCGGTGGGGAAATGGATGGACACATCCGAGGTGGCCACCACGCCCCCGAACGATTTGCAAAGGTTTTCGATTCGAAGCATATGAAGATCAGAAAGAGGTTCGTGCCGGCGGCACGCCACCGTAGGTCATCCAAGTCGAGCCGGCCAGCCAGCCCGCATCCACCGGCAGGTTGATGCCGGTGATGGCGCGTGCCGCATCGGACAGCAAAAAGCCGGCAGCATCGGCAATTTCAGACACATCCACCAAGCGGCCCATGGCCGCTTGCGCGGTCATGTCGTCGGGGTTGCGATCGCCACGTGCAATCGCGGCTTGCATGGCCTCGGTCAGCACATAGCCTGGCGAGATGGCGTTGACCCGCACGCCCGAGCGTCCCCACTCAGCGGCCAGACATTGGGTGATGGACACCACCGCGGCTTTGGCCGGTGCATACGCATGCAAGGGCACCGAGCGCGAAGCGGTGATGGAAGCGATGTTGACGATGACCCCGTGGCCACGGCGCACCATGGCCTCACCAAACACCGCGCAGGCCAAATAGGTGCCGCGCTGGTCCACCGCCACCACGCGGTCCCACTCTTGCATGGTCAGTTGGTCGGGTGGCAAGCGGCGCTGCAAAATGCCTGCGCTGTTGACCAAAGCACCCACCGGGCCGTAAGTGGCTTCGATGGTGCGGGCCACCTCGCGCAGGCGGTCGTCGTCGGTCACATCACACGCAACAACGCCGGCCACTTTGACGTTGTGTTGCGCAGCCTCCCACGCACCGGGCAGGTCAAGCACCACCACATCGTCGCCCAACTGGGCCAGATGTTTGACGCACGCCGCACCGATGCCGCTGGCGCCACCGGTGACCACACTCACACGCTTGGCCATCAAGACACCCCTTTCGAGCGTTGCAGCCACTGCCAGCCTTGGCCCACGAAATCGGTGATGCCTTTCTTGAAGCCCAACGCAAACAGCAACACCACCAGGCCCAGGGCCAGGCCGTGGTACTCGGCAATGCGGGTGATCACATCGTTGAACATCAACAACAGGGCTGAGCCAACCAAGGGGCCGATGAATACATTCACCCCGCCCATCATGATCATGAACACCGCTTCGCCTGACATGGTCCAGTAGCTGAAATCAGGGAACGCACCCGACACAAACAAAGACATCAGCGCGCCGCCCACGCCCGCGAACGAGCCGGCCAAAATGAAGGCGTAGAGCTTGATGCGCCAGACATTGATGCCCAGGAACTGCGCCCGGTCCGCGTTGTCACGCACCATGCGTAAGGTGTAGCCGTAGGGCGACTGCAAGATGTAGCGCATCAAGAGCAAGCACACCACACCCACCACCGCCGCAAACCAATACAGGTGGGTGGTGTTAGCCAGGTTCAGGCCCAAGAACGGTGGGCGCGGAATGCCGCCGGTCAAGCCCTGGTCACCACCGGTGAGCGAGGTCCAGGTCAAGATCACGCTGTGGATCAGCATCTGGAAAGCCAGGGTGAGGAAAGAAAAATAAATCTCTTTCAAGCGCACGCAAATCGCGCCAATCACCAGGGCAATCAACGCTGAAAAACCCACTGCCACCAGCATGGCCGCAGGAATACCCAAGCCGGTTTTTTGCAGGGTCAGCGCAAAGGCGTAAGCGCCGCCCCCAAAAAACATGGCGTGACCGAACGACACCATGCCGCCGTAGCCCACCAAGATATTGAGTGAGGTGGCGAAGATGCCAAAGGCGGCCAGACGAATCACAAAATCCAGCGCAATGCGTGAGCTGGTGAACAGAGGCAAGGACAACAAGAGCGCCAGAACCAACAAGCTCCAGGCCACCTCTTTACCGAAGGTGGACGACTTCATGTGCGCGTCTCCTTGCCCAGCAAACCACTGGGCTTGAGGATCAAGATCAAGGCCATGGCCAGGAACATGATGCCCTCCACAAACAGCGGAAAGCCGATCGATCCGAACGAGCGCACCAGGCCAATCATCAAGGCGCCCACCAGCGCGCCGCTGACCGAGCCCATGCCCCCAATCACGGTGACGATGAATGACTCAATCAGGATGGAAAAGCCCATGCCGGGCGACATCGAACGCACCGGTGCGGCCAGGCCACCGGCCATGCCCGCCAGCATGCCGCCAAAGGCAAACACGCAGGCGTAAATCAGGCTGGTGTTCAGGCCCAGGGCCGAGGTCATGGTGGGGTTTTGCGCCGCAGCGCGGATGATTTTGCCCATCCGGGTTTTGGCCAAGATGAACCACATCACCAGCGCTATCAAACCTGCAGCAGCAATCAGGTACACATAAAACACCGGCACGATGCCCCCGCCGATGAAGAGCGGTGGCAACTGGAACGCTGCAGGCATGCCCATGGACTGGAACTCAGCGCCCCAGATGATCTTGACCACATCGTCCATGATCAAAATGAAGGCGTAGCAGACCAAGAGCTGCATGAGCACATCGGCTTGGTAAACGCGGCGCATGAAGAAGCGTTCAAACACCAGGCCAAACAAACCCACACCCAGGCCGGCGGCCAGGGTGGCCAAGATGTAGCTGTCGGTGGCGCGGTAGGTGGACAGGGCGATGTAGGCGCCCAACATGTAAAAAGCGCCGTGCGAAAAATTAATGACGCGCAGCACCCCGAAAATCAAGGTCAAGCCCGCGGCCACCAAAAACAAAAGCGCGCCGACGATCAGGCCGGTGCTGGTTTGGGTGACGATGCAAGACAGGGAGGTGAGGCAGTCGATCAGTGCGTTGGGATCCACAGAGGGTCTCCGATAAAAGCCAAACAGAAACAAGCCCGGGTGGTTTCACCCGGGCCGCAGACGCAACCGTCAAGCGAGGCTTATGCCCAGCCTTTGCGTTTTTTCCACTCCAGCTCAAGCTCGGTGATTTGCTTCCAACTGCCGGGGACGGGGCGGTCCATGTAGGGCTCTTTGGTGTCGAGCACACCCCAGCCCACGGCGTAGTCCACCACGGTCTGGTCTTCGGCGCGCATGGTCAGCTTGCCGTTGGCACCAAAGGGCGAATCGATGGTCAAGCCGCGCAGAGCGTCTGCCACTTTTTTCGTCTCGGAGCTGTTGGCTTTCTTGATGGCGGTGGTGAGGAACTGCATGCCCGCAGCGTTTTGCCACGACCAGTTCAGGGGCAGCTCTTTGTTCTTCGCCTGGTACTCGTTCGACCAGTTGGTGTTGGCCGTCGTGTTGGGGAAGTTCTTGATGTAGCGGTTGCCCGAGTGCAGGTTTTCCGGCACGCTTTTCACCGCGGTCAGCACCGCGTAGTCGGCCATGTTCACCGCGAAGAATTGGCGGTCTTTGAACAGGGCGTAAATGTTGGCCTGGTCGATGAACGAGGTCAGGTCGCCGCCCCAAACGCAGGAGTAAATCGCTTGTGGGCGACCCTGCAGCAAACGGGTGATGGACTCGCTGTAGTCGGGTTGGAACAGCTTGGGCCAGACTTCGCCAATCACTTCGATGTCTTTGTTGAAGTACTTCAGGTACTCAATGAACTCGGCGGTGGTGTCACGGCCATAGGCGTAGTCAGGCGACACCGTCATCCAGCGCTTGAGGCCTTTTTCTTTGGCCACTTGCGCAGCGTAGGCACCGCCCACCACCGCGTCGTGAATACCCTGGCGGGCGCAACGGAATGCGGTGGGGAAACGCAGCTTGGGGTCAGCCGTTAACGACGAGGTTTCCGAGCAGGTGTGGATCACCACCACACCCAAATCGCGGGCCACTTCGTGCACCGCAAAACCACCGGAGGAGGCTTCGCCGTCAAAAATCATTTCGCAGCCGTCGGCTGTGACCAACTCACGCGCCACGCGCGAGGCTTCTTGCGGTTGACCTTTGGAGTCGCGAACGATGAGTTCGATCTTGCGGCCGTTCAAACCGCCAGCGGCGTTGAACTTTTCCACTTCCATCTTGGCCGCGTTGCTGGCCGACATGCCCAGCATGGCCACACGCCCGGAAAGGATGGTAGGCATGCCGATTCGGATGGGCTTGTTTTGTGCCAGCGAAATGCCTGGCATGCCCAAAGTGGCCAGGCCAGCCAAGGCGCCTGCGCCTTTGATGAGTTGTCGACGCCCAGACGATGTGGGGACGGGGGGCTTGATCATGGTGCTTGTCTCCTGTTATTAAAAATCTAGCCAACGAACTATTACGCGAAGGTAGCAACTTGTCATACGTAGTTTTATCGTAGGTGACAAACAGGCGACAGGCATCATGGCAAACACCGATAGGACTGCCGTATGGTTTGCCGTTACATATTTCACTCGTCGTTGTGATTGAAGGAGTTTTATGGCGCAGATGTTGATCAACGGGCTTTCGGTGGGGGCTTTGTCAGGCCAGGTCTTGGATGTGCTGTCGCCCGTTGACGGCCAGAAGTTCGACGTGATTCCACGTGGCGACCGCGCTGATGTGGACCTGGCGGTTAAGGCCGCGCAAAACGCCTTGACCTCGGCCTGGGGCCGCATGACCGCCCTCGAGCGTGGCCGCTTGCTGCACAAGCTGGGCGAGAAGGTGTTGGAACACCACGCCGAACTCTCGGCCCTCGAGGCGCGCGACACCGGCAAGCCCATGACCACCGCGCGCAACGACATCACCGTGCTGGCGCGTTACTTTGAGTTTTACGGCGCGGGTGCCGACAAAGTGCACGGCATGGTGCTGCCGTTTTTGGATGGCTACACCGTCAATGTGCTGCGTGAGCCACTTGGTGTGACAGCGCACATCATTCCCTGGAATTACCCCGCGCAAATGCTGGGCCGAAGCATTGCCCCTGCGTTGGCCATGGGTAATGCGGTGGTGGTCAAACCCGCGGAAGACGCGTGCTTGACCCCGATCCGCGTGGCTGAACTGGCCCGCGAGGTGGGCTTTCCGCCTGGCTCGATCAACATCGTCACTGGTTTGGGGGAAGAGGCCGGTGCGGCTTTGTCAGAGCACCCGGGCATCAACTTCATTTCCTTCACCGGCTCCAACGAGGTGGGCGTGTTGGTGCAACAGGCCGCGGCGAAAAACGTGGTGAAGTGCGTGCTGGAGTTGGGCGGCAAGTCGCCCCATGTGGTGTTTGACGATGCCGACATCGATCGCGCTGTGCCCATCATTGTTCGCGGCATCATTGCCAACACCGGCCAGACCTGCACCGCAGGCAGCCGCTTGATCATTCAGCAAGGCGTTTACCCGCGCATGATGGACAAGCTCGCCGAGCAGTTTTCCAAGGTGCGTGTGGGCACCCCTGAGATGGACCTGGACTGTGGCCCGGTGGTCAACATCGCGCAGCAACAGCGGGTGCAATACTTTTTGAACGAAGCCAAAAAGTCCAACATCGAGTTGGTGGCGCAAGGCTCACTGGCCCCAGGCTTGCCTGCGGCGGGCTATTACGTCACGCCCACCTTGCTCGGCCGCGTGCCGCCCAGCCACGCGTGTGCACAAGAAGAAATTTTTGGCCCGGTGCTGGCCACCATGGCTTTTGACACCGAGGCCGAAGGCATTGCCTTGGCCAACAGCACCCAGTACGGTTTGATGGCCGCGGTCTGGACCGAGAACGGCGGGCGTCAACAGCGCGTGTCCAAAGCCATCAAGGCCGGGCAGGTGTACATCAACGCCTTTGGTGCAGGCGGTGGTGTGGAGCTGCCTTTTGGCGGCGTGAAGAAAAGCGGGCATGGGCGAGAAAAAGGTTTTCTTGCCATGGAAGAAATGAGCACCACCAAAACCGTTGTGCACTATCACGGCTGATTCATCACATTCACTAGGAGACCAACATGGGGCAACTGCAAGGAAAAATCGCCATCGTCACAGGTGCAGGCGGCGGCTTTGGTGAGGGCATCGCTGAGCTGTACATCCGCGAGGGGGCCAAGGTGGTCATTGCCGACATCCGCGATGACGCGGCCAAGGCGGTGGCCCAACGCCTGGGTGCATCGGCCAGTGCCTTCACCTGCGATGTGTCGCAAGCCGACAGCGTGCAAGCCTTGGTCGACCACACCGTCAAAGTGTTTGGTGTGCCCGACATCGTGGTGAACAACGCCGGTGTGACCCACCTCAACAAGCCCATGCTGCAAGTCTCTGAGGCTGAGTTTGACCGTGTGTACAACGTGAACGTGAAGTCCATTTTTCACATGGCTCACGCGGTGGTGCCACACATGCGCCAAAAAGGTGGCGGTGTGATCTTGAACATCGGCTCGACCGCCGGCATACGCCCCCGCCCGGGTTTGACTTGGTACAACGGCTCCAAGGCCGCGGTGAACATCATCTCCAAATCGATGGCGGTGGAATTAGGACCGGACAAAATTCGGGTGAACGCCATTTGCCCGGTGATGGGCGAGACCGGCATGTTCACCCAGTTCATGGGCATGCCCGACACGCCCGAGAACCGCGCGAAATTTTTGGGCTCGATTCCCCTGGGCCGTTTCTCGCAACCCAGCGACGTGGCCGCAGCGGCCTTGTTTTTGGCCAGCCCCGCGGCAGAGTTTTTCACCGGTGTGGAACTGCCGGTGGATGGCGGCCGAACCGTTTGAGCGCCCAAGTGAAAGCGCCTTGCAAGCAAGCACACTGACACACCATGGCCACGCCCTTCAAACTTGACCCCCAGGCGCAGGCCTTGCTGGACCTGGCCCGCCAGCGCGGCGCCCCAACGCTGAGCAGCCAGCCTCCTGTGCAAGCACGCGAGGCTTACCGCAACTCGCGCCTGCCCACCCAACCCCAAGCGCCCAGCGCGGTGGTGAGCCGCGAACTCAGCGTGGCGGGCCCAGGTGGCGATGTGCCGGTGCGCGAGTACCGCCCCACCGCGGCGCAGCCCCAGCAGGTCTTGCCAGCGCTGGTGTTTTTCCATGGCGGCGGCTGGGTGCTGGGCGACCGCAACACCCACGATGTGGTGTGCCGCATGCTGTGCGTGCAGTCGGCTTGTGCGGTGTATTCGGTGGACTACCGCTTGGCGCCCGAGCACCGTTTCCCCGCGGCTTTTGACGATGCCTGCGCTGCGGTGGTCGAACTGATCAACCGCGCCACAGAGCTGTTCATCGACCCCAAGCGCTTGGCTGTGGGCGGGGACAGCGCAGGGGGCAACCTGGCCACCGCTGCGGCGCTGGCGCTCAGAGGGTCGAACTTGCCCAAGCTTGCTGCCCAGCTGTTGGTCTACCCGGTGACCGACATGTGCGCGCAAGGCGGCTCGTACGACGACTGCGCCACAGGCTATGCCTTGTCTGCGGCTGACATGCATTACTTTCGCGACCACTACATCGACAACCCCGCGCACCACACCGATTGGCGCGCCTCGCCCCTGCGCGCGCCGTCGTTGGCGGGCCTACCACCGGCCTTGGTGCTGACCGCGGGTTACGACCCCTTGCGCGACGAGGGGCGTCATTACGCCGACCGCTTAGCGCTTGAGGGTGTGGCGGTGCACCATGTGTGCTTTGAGCGACAAATGCACGGTTTCTTAGGCATGGGCGGCGTCATCGACGAGGCCAACCTGGCCGTGCGCTTTTGTGCAGACTGGCTCAGGCACCAGCTGGCCTGAGGACGTGCTGCAGCCCCTCGGTCAGATGGGGGCTGGGGGTTGCAGATTAGCCTTGGTTTTTCAGGCTCTTTGCCATCGTTCTATGCTGGGTTTTGTCACCCAGCTGTGCCCTTTTGCACCCCAGCGGGGGGAATGCCTTTTCTTTGTAAGGCGTCTAACACTACGCACCCTCGATAGTTTGGCTAGATCGCAAAATTGATAAAAAGTCACATTTCGGATGCGTCCTGAAAGAGGCCCACTTATCAACACGGATGCGTCTGAATTGCGTACAACTGTCTCATGAATCCGCGCACAAATGAACTCTTGGCTAGCCTGCCTACCGAAGAGTTCGCGCTGTTTTTCCCTCGCCTTGAACTGGCCCAGCTGCGCCGTGGTGAAGTGCTGTTTGAACGGGGCGATGTCCCGCGCTATGTTTACTTTCCGATCGGGGCCTTGATCTCGATCATTTGCATCCTGGAAGATGGCGTCTCCCTGGAAAGCAATATGGTGGGCCAGGCTTCCCTGGTGGGTTTGGCCAACTATGGGGTGCCCAGTTTCTACAAAGCCCAGGTGAGGAAATCCGGCTTTGCTTACCGGCTGGACCTGGTGTATTACCGCCAGATCCTCGCCAAGTGCCCCGCTTACCTGCAAGCGCTCAACCGTGCGCAACTGGCCGCGTTTCGTTACATCAGCATCACCGGGGCTTGCGGCAGAACCCACCGGGTTGAACAGCAACTGGCCCGCTGGATGCTGGTGAACCTGGACCGCACCACCGAGCTGCTGGTGCACGTCACCCACGCCGAGCTCTCCAGTCTTTTGGGCTTTCGGCGCGAGGTCATCACCACCGTGCTGGGCAAGATGGCCGAGTCAGGCGCCATCAACACCAAGCGCGGTGCGATTGAGATCAAACAACGCAACGTGTTGGAAAAGCTCGCCTGCGATTGCTACTGGCAGATCAGCGGCCAGGCGCGCCCGGTGTTCACCGGGCTGATCAAGCCCACCCAATAAGCCCAAAAAATCGCCAGATAAAGTTGCTATTAAAAACATAGCAACTCAAGTCCTGCCCCCCCAAGTTGCAGGCGAAATCTCGCTTGCATGACCTTCATTCAACCTTTCAGGTTGACACCAAATTCACAAGGTTGAGCGTGGTCTGAACTTCACCGCTTTTAGGTGGACTTTCCTCGAAGAACATGAGAAAAATAGGCTGTGCTCGGTATTGGTGCATACAGATCAACGGCATCCCCACGCCGACAAAGTTCCAAAATTGACGACAGCTTTCAGTGCATGAAGGCCATCTTTGAAAGGCGAGGCGATGAACGCCAAACACAACACTTTGCTGAGCCAACTCAGCGACACCGCTTACCAACGCTTGGCCCCGCATTGGCAGCTGGTGACGCTCACGCAAAACGACAAACTGTGTGTGGCCGGCGAGGGCCTGAGCGAGGTTTACTTTCCGCTGGACGCCAGCTTGGCCCTGCAACACGAACTGCCCAACGGCTGCGAAATGCAAACCGCGCTGATTGCGCAAGACGGCATGTTGGGCACCGGCCTGCTGTGCGACGGCCCTTACTTTGACCACGCCCTGGTGCGCACACCGGGCCAGGCGGTGCGCATGCCCTTGCAAAGCCTGATGGACCTGGCCACCGACGACGATGAGGTGATGCTGCAGTTTTACGGCGAAGCGGTGCGGGTGTTCCAACACATGGCGCGCAACCTGGCCTGCCAAAGCCGCCATGCCTTGCTCTCGCGTGTGGCCAAGGCCTTGTTGACCGGCATGGTCACGCCCGAGGCGGATGCGACAGCGCTGGCCAACTGCCTGGGCGCCACACCAAGCGTGATGAGCCAAGCCCTGACAGACCTGCAAGCCGCGCAAGCCCTTGAGCTGGACGGCGAACACATCGCCCGCCTGAACCTTGAGCATTTGCAGCGCTTGGCTTGCGAATGTGTGACAAATTCAAGTCAAAGCCTGATGTAAATTGACCTATCCGCTACAAGTTATGTAGCAACAAGGAGCTGCCATGAACCCAAGAGACAACGCGTTGTTGGCCGCCATGCCCACGCAGGAGTACGCGTTGTTTTTGCAGCACCTGGAGCTGGTGTCGGTGCTCGAAGGGGATGTGCTGTTTGAAGCCGGCGAGGTGCCTGGCCATGTGTACTTTCCGATTGGCGCAGTGATATCCATCATTTGCCAACTGGGTGGGGATGCCGACATGGAAACCAACATGATCGGGAACAGTTCCTTGGTGGGTCACTCCAATACGGGGATACAAAGTTTTTACACCGCCAAAGTGAGAAAAACTGGTTTTGTTTACCGCATGGACTTCCAAATTTACCGAAGCCTTCGCAAGCAATGCCCGGTTTTCATGGAGTCCTTGGGGCACATACAACTGGCGTCTTTCCGCTACATCAGCCTCACGGCCACCTGTGGCAGGCACCATCCGGTGGACCAGCAGGTCATGCGTTGGATGCTGCTTTACATCGACCGCGCCAAAGAAACGCTGATCCACATCTCGCACGCCGAATTGGCCCAGCTGGTGGGCTGCCGGCGTGTGACGGTGACCCTGGCGCTGGGCAAGTTGCAGGGGCTGGGGGTCATCAAGATGGGGCGCGGCAACATCGAGGTGCTCAACCGCTGCAACCTCGAAAAGTTGGCGTGTGAGTGCTACTGGCGCATCAGCAGCAAAACCCGCCCGCTGTTCACGCCTTTGATGGGGCAGGCCCCATGCGCCTCCTTGAGCGCCTAGGTTCTATCGGCGCTCTCAGCGCGCCGGGCCGACTTGGACCTTGAGGCGAATTGCGTTAACCTCCCACCCTTTGCTGCGCAGATGGGCCAGCAAGGCGGGCAGCAGCTGACGCATTTTGGCGGCCACCGCGTTGTTGGGCACCAGCAGGCACCAGCTGTCGCCCTCGATCGGGCCGGCTTGTAAGCCGCTGCGCAAGGTGGGGGGCAACAGGGTCTGAATGGCCTTGAGGCGTGCCACCGAGTCATTCGACAAATCCATGAGGCGCGACAGCGTCGGGGCTTCCTGGCTGGCTTGCAGCAGGCTCATGGCTTGGGGGCGGCGGTTCATGGCAGGTGGGGACACACAATGCATTTGATTATCACGGATGCCTGGCTGGCGAAGTCACGCGCCATCCATTTGCGCGGCACCCACCTGGTGGTGGCGCTGCTGTGCTCAGCCCTGGTGCTGATGCTGCTGGCCCTGGGCCTGTACCACTGGGTGTTTTTGAAGGGTGCGCGCGAGGGCTGGCCGGTGGTGGGCACGGTGCTGCGCTGGGTCGTCAAAGACGAGTTTGACCAACGCGACCGCGCGGTGCGCGACAACATCGACCTGATGGCGCAAAAGCTGGGCGACATGCAGGCCAAAATGCTGCAGCTCGAAGCCCTGGGCGAGCGTGTCTCGGGCCTGGCCGGCCTGAACCCCAAAGACTTCAAAGCCAAGCCTGGCGCGGGCGGCGCGCTCATTGAGAGCCGCTCGCTCACCCTGGAAGAACTTGGCCACACCTTTGCGCAACTGGACGCCATCAGCAGCCAGCGGGCCGATTTGCTCACCGTGGTGGAGTCGCGCCTGCTGGAGCAAACCGTGCGCAACATGACCATTCCCACCCAGCAGCCGGTGAGCGCCGGGTCTTTGGGCTCGAGTTATGGCTGGCGCATTGACCCGATCACCGGCCGCTCGGCCCTGCACACCGGGCTGGACTACCAGGCCGCGCACGGCACGCCGGTGCTCTCGGCCGCTGGCGGGGTGGTGGTGACCCAGGAATTCCACCCCGAATACGGCAACATGGTGGAAATTGACCACGGCAAAGACCTGGTGACGCGCTACGCCCATTTGTCCAAAGTGGGGGTGAAAAAGGGCGATTTGCTCAAGCGCGGCCAAAAAGTGGGCGAGGTGGGCAACAGCGGTCGCTCTACCGGCTCGCACCTGCACTTTGAGGTGGCGGTGCGCGGTGTGCCGCAAGACCCGCAAAAGTTCCTCAAAGCCGGCACCCAGCTGGCCCGGGCGAACTAGCTTTCACCCCCGTTTGGCTCCAGCGCTGGGCAGTAGAATGAATGGTTCATCCGCGTTGGCGGTGGGCGGGCATGTGCCTGCCTGGCTGACGGCGCGAGATGCCTTTCCTTTTTCACCGTGGCCCCAGGCTGCGGCAGGGTACTCATGGTCAACATCCTTACCAAAATTTTCGGCAGTCGCAACGACCGCTTGCTCAAACAGTACCGTGGTGTGGTGAGCCGCATCAACGCGCTCGAGCCGCAGTTCGAGTCGCTCAGCGACGAGGCCCTGCGCGCCAAGACCCAAGAATTCAAAGACCGCGTGGCCAAGGGCGAAACCCTGGACGCCTTGCTGCCCGAAGCGTTTGCGGTGGTGCGCGAGGGTTCCAAGCGCGTCATGAAAATGCGCCACTTCGATGTGCAGCTGGTGGGCGGCATGGCCCTGCACAACGGCAAGATTGCCGAGATGCGCACCGGTGAAGGCAAGACCCTGACCGCGACATTGCCGGTGTACCTCAATGCCCTGAGCGGCCAAGGCGTGCACGTGGTCACGGTCAATGACTACCTGGCCAACCGCGATGCGCAGTGGATGGGGCGCCTCTACAACTTCTTGGGCTTGAGTGTGGGCATCAACCTGCCGCAAATGCCGCGTGAAGACAAGCAGGCTGCTTACCAGTCCGACATCACCTACGGCACCAACAACGAGTACGGTTTTGACTACCTGCGCGACAACATGGTGTACGAGCCGCATGACCGCGTGCAGCGTGGCTTGAACTACGCCATCGTGGACGAGGTGGACTCGATCCTGATTGACGAGGCGCGCACGCCCCTGATCATCAGCGGCCAGGCCGAAGACCACACCGCGCAGTACATCGCCATCAACCAGGTGGTGCCGCATTTGACCCGCCAAGAAGGCGAGGCCGACCCGCGCACCGGCGAGGGCGTGACCAAGCCCGGCGACTTCACGGTGGACGAGAAAAGCCACCAGGTGTTTTTGACCGAGATGGGCCACGAGAACGCCGAGCGCATTTTGGCCAGCCTGGGCTTGCTGCCCGAGGGTGCGAGCCTGTACGACCCGAGCAACATCTCGCTCATGCACCACCTGTACGCCGCGCTGCGTGCCAACCACCTCTACCACCGCGACCAGCACTACGTGGTGCAAAACGGCGAGATTGTGATTGTTGATGAGTTCACCGGCCGCTTGATGAGCGGGCGACGCTGGAGCGACGGCTTGCACCAAGCGGTGGAAGCCAAAGAGGGCGTGGCCATTCAGGCCGAGAACCAGACCATGGCCTCCATCACGTTCCAGAACTACTTCCGCTTGTACGGCAAGTTGTCGGGCATGACCGGCACGGCCGACACCGAGGCTTATGAGTTCCAGGAAATTTACGGCCTGGAAACCGTGGTGATTCCCCCCAATCGCATCAGCAAACGCGACGACCAGTTGGACCGCGTGTACAAAACCACGCAAGAAAAATACGTGGCGGCCATTGCCGACATTCGCGAGTGCTACGAGCGCGGCCAGCCGGTCTTGGTGGGCACCACCTCGATTGAAAACTCAGAAATCATTGACGAGTTGCTGGAAAAAGCCAAGCTGCCGCACCAGGTGCTCAATGCCAAGCAGCACGCGCGTGAGGCGGACATCATCGCCCAGGCCGGTCGCAGCAAAGTCATCACCATTGCTACCAACATGGCTGGGCGCGGCACCGACATTGTGCTGGGCGGCAACATTGAAAAAGACGTGGCTGCGGTGGAAGCCGACGAGACCCTGGACGACGCGGCCAAGCAAGCCAAAATTTCAGCCTTGCGCGAAGCTTGGAGCAAAGAGCACGAGCTGGTGAAGTCTTTGGGTGGTTTGCGCATCATCGCCACCGAGCGACATGAGTCGCGCCGCATCGACAACCAGTTGCGCGGCCGCTCGGGCCGTCAAGGCGACCCTGGCTCTTCACGTTTTTATTTGAGCCTGGACGATGCGCTGATGCGCATCTTCGCGGGTGAGCGCGTCAAGGCCATCATGGACCGCCTGAAGATGCCCGAAGGCGAGGCGATCGAGGCCGGCATTGTGACCCGCAGCATCGAGAGCGCGCAGCGCAAAGTCGAAGCGCGCAACTTCGACATGCGCAAGCAACTGCTGGAGTACGACGATGTGTCGAACGACCAGCGCAAAGTGATTTACCAACAGCGCAACGCGATTTTGGACGCGTCTGATTTGTCGGCCCAAATTGAGTTGCTGCGCGAAGGTTGCTTCACCGACCTGGTGCGCCAGTTTGTGCCGGCCGAGTCGGTGGAAGAGCAGTGGGACCTGCCCGGCTTGCAGCGTGTGCTCAATGACGAGTGGCAGATGGCGCTGGACATCCAGGCCCTGGTGCAAGCGGCCGATGCCATCACCGACGAAGACCTGCTGGACAAAGTGCTGCACGCGGCCAACGAGGCGTTTGCCGCCAAGTTGGCACAAATTGGTGCGGAGAATTTTGTGTCCTTCGAGCGCGCGGTGCTGCTGCAAAGCATCGACACCCATTGGCGCGAACACCTGAGCGCTTTGGACTACCTGCGCCAAGGCATCCACCTGCGCGGCTACGCGCAAAAGCAGCCCAAGCAAGAGTACAAGCGCGAAGCGTTTGAGTTGTTTGGTCAGTTGCTCGACTCCGTCAAGAACGAAGTGACCAAGGTGCTCATGACCGTCAAGGTGCAGTCTGCCGCCGAGGTGGAACAAGCCGCTGAAGTGATGGAGCAACGCGCCGAGGCCACCAACGTGACCTACACCGCGCCCGATGAAAGCGGGCAGGCCCAAACCACCGATGCGAATGGCGCGCCACCTGCGGGTGACCCGATGTACGCGCGCACTGGCCGCAACGACCCTTGCCCCTGCGGCAGCGGTAAAAAATTCAAACAATGCCACGGTAAGTTGAGCTGACCATGCCTGTGAACCTTCCCCTGCCGCAGGCCGCTGACCTGCACCCTGTGCCTGGTGTGCGCATCGGCGTGGTTGAAGCCGGTGTGCGCAAAGCGAACCGCAAAGACCTGACCGTGGTCTTGGTCGATGAAGGCGCCAGCGTGTCGGGCGTGTTCACCCAAAACCGTTTTTGCGCTGCACCCGTGCAGGTGTGCCGCGAGCATTTGGCCGCGGGCCAGGGCATCCGTGCCATGGTCATCAACACCGGCAACGCCAACGCGGGCACCGGTGAAGACGGCCTGGCCCGCACCCGCGCGAGCTGCGAGGCGCTGGCTGCGCACCTGGGTTGCACGCCCGCACAAATTTTGCCGTTCTCCACCGGTGTGATCATGGAGCCGCTGCCGGTGGACCGCATCATTGCCGGGCTGCCTGCCGCCATTGCCGATGCCCAAGCCGAGCACTGGTTCAAGGCCGCTGAAGGCATCATGACCACCGACACCCAGCCCAAGGCTTACAGCACGCAGGCTAAGGTGGGCGGTGTGACGGTGAGCGTGACTGGCATCAGCAAAGGCGCGGGCATGATTCGCCCCAACATGGCCACCATGCTGGGCTTCATGGCCACCGACGCGCGCGTGGCCCCGGGCCTGATGGCCCAACTCGCGCGCGACCTGGCCGAGGGTTCGTTCAACCGCGTGACGGTCGATGGCGACACCTCCACCAACGACTCCTTTGTGGTGATTGCCACCAACAAGGCCGCACATGCCGAGATCACCAGCTGGGACAGCGCAGAGGGCCAGGCGCTCAAAGCGGCCATGCTGCAAGTGGCGCGCTTGTGTGCCCAAGCCATCGTGCGTGACGGCGAGGGGGCGACCAAGTTCATCACCGTGCAAGTGGAGGGCGGCAAAACCGCCGAAGAATGCCGCTTGGTGGCCTATGCCATCGCGCATTCGCCCTTGGTGAAAACCGCGTTTTTTGCCAGCGACCCCAACCTGGGCCGCATTTTGGCCGCGGTGGGTTATGCCGGCATTGCCGACCTGGACCAAACCGGCATCGACCTGTATTTGGACGATGTGCATGTGGCCCTCAAAGGCGGGCGTAACCCTGCGTACCGCGAAGAAGACGGCCAGCGCGTGATGAAGCAAAGCGAGATCACCGTGCGTGTGCTGCTGGGCCGCGGCTCGGCCAGCGACACGGTGTGGACCTGCGACTTCAGCCACGAGTACGTGACCATCAACGCCGATTACCGTTCTTGATTCTGTAATTTGTCATGACCACTTTGGACCAATTGCTCGCGCGTGCGGAGCAACTCATCAACCGCATTGAAGCGGTGCTGCCTGCGCCCCTGAGCGCACCCGACTGGAACGCGTCGATTGCGTTTCGTTACCGCAAACGCAGCTCGGGCCATGGTGCCTTGGAGCCGGTGCGCCATGTGGGCAGCATGAGCCTGGACGCGCTCAAAGAGATCGACCAGCAGAAAGAAAAAATCCTGCGCAACACCCAGCAATTTGTGCAGGGCTTGCCCGCCAACAACGTGTTGCTGACCGGTGCGCGTGGCACGGGCAAGTCCTCACTCATTCGTGCTTGCTTGCACGCTCTGGCTGACCAAGGTTTGCGCCTGATTGAGGTGGACAAAGACGACCTGACCGACCTGCCTGACATTGTGGACACCGTGGCTGGGCGGCCTGAGAAGTTCATCATCTTTGCCGATGATTTGAGCTTTGAAGAGGGCGAGGCGGGCTACAAAGCGCTCAAGTCGATTTTGGACGGCTCGGTGGCTGCGGCCACCCCCAATGTGTTGATTTACGCGACCAGCAACCGCCGCCATTTGTTGCCCGAGCGCATGAGCGATAACCTGGGCGTGAAGCACACCGACGACGGCGAAATTCATCCTGGTGAAGCGATTGAAGAAAAAATTTCTTTGTCGGAACGCTTTGGTTTGTGGGTGAGTTTTTACCCCTTCAGCCAAGACGAGTACCTCACCATCATCGCCCAGTGGCTCAGCGCCTACGGCGTGCCCCCCGCGGCCATCGAAGCCGCGCGCCCCGAAGCGCTGGTGTGGGCGCTGGAACGCGGTTCACGCAGCGGGCGGGTGGCTTACCAATTTGCCCGCGACTATGCGGGCCGGATGTGAGCCCCCACGCTTGTCACTGCGTGTACTGCGCTGCCCCCCGAGGGGGCGCTTCGCGCCTTGGGGCGGCCCTGCGGCGCTCATCACTTGAATTTGCTAAATGACTAAACCTTTGGTCGCAGACGGTGACCGCCCGCGCGAAGGTGGGGCGGATCGGCCCATCACCGAAGTCGCGGTGGGCGTGCTCATCAATGCGCAGGGTGAGTTTTTGCTGACCTCGCGACCGGTGGGCAAGGTCTACGAAGGCTATTGGGAATTTCCGGGTGGCAAGCTTGAAGCGGGCGAGACCGTCGAGCAAGCTTTGCGGCGTGAGTTGCAAGAAGAAATCGGTATCACCATCGAAGGCGCGCAGCCCTGGAAGGTCGAGCTGGTGGACTACCCCCACGCCCTGGTGCGTTTGAACTTTTGCAAAGTGTGGGCGTGGCAGGGCGACTTGCACATGCGCGAAGGCCAGCAGTTTGCCTGGCAGCGTTTGCCTGTGACAGTGCAGCCGGTGCTGCCTGGCACCGTGCCGGTGCTGCAGTGGTTGGCGCAAGAGCAGAATTTTTCAGGCGCGACGCACCACTGAATTTGCTCTGATTTCAATAGCTAACAAGCCAATATCAGCAAGGCTTAAAGGCTGTTTTCACTGAATCTTCGGGTCGCCGAAGTTCTCGTCTTCCGGGGGTGCTTCGGTGGGCAGGCGAAACGATTCGCTGGCCCAGGCGCCAAAGTCCAGGTTTTTGCAACGCTGGCAGCAAAAGGGGCGGTAGGGGTTGCTCGGTGCGTACACGCTGTCGCCACCGCAGCCCGGGCACACCACGATTTTCGGGGCCGTGCTCATACCTTCAGGCGCAAAGGCTCAATTCAAACGCGGCGTCATCGCTGATTTGATGCAGCTTGCCTTGTTCGTCGGCTTGCATCATGCGGATCGACACCATCAGGCGGTTGCCGCTGATCTCAGGCACCCAGCCGGTGCTCGGGTCCATGGCCAGTCGCAGCAATTGAAAGCTGCGGCCCTGGGGCAAGTTCTGTTGAAACTGCCCGCCAGCAGCCATCACTTTTTGTGGGGTGCCGGTGTCGCGCTGCAATTTCAATAGCACGAAGATGGCTTCAGCCAAGGGGCCGATGGTGCTGGTCCACGCAGCCAAGTCAGAACGGCGCTGGGCCAAGGGGCCTTGTTGCCAAGCGTAGTAGGCGGGCAAATCAAACTCGCAGGTGCCACCGGGAATGCCCACGCGGCTGCGCACGCTCATCAGCCACTCGTTGTCGTTGAGTTCATGACCGGCCTTGCCTGATTGCTGGTTGAGCGCGGCAAAACAGTCGTCGATTTTTTTCAGCACGCTTTCCAGCGCAGCTTGGGCAATGGCTGGGTTGTCGCGGTAGGCCGACAGCGTGGTCTTGTGCTTTTCCAGGTCTTTGAGCACGTCTGATTTGAGATCAGCGCGGGCGGCCACTTCCATGATCTCAAACAGCGTGACCAGGGCGAAGTGGTGGTCTATCGCTGATTCGCGGGTGACCAATTCACCCAGGCGCTGGAACAGTTCTTCGAGCCGCAGGTAGGTGCGGGTGCGTTCATTGAAGGGGTATTCGTAGATGATCACGCTGCTTTTTTCCTAGCGCGAATCATAGCCCGAAGCGGTGCGCGATCTCCCGGGCCTGCTGTCTTAATTGTTCCAGGCTCAAGCCCTCGTTGTAGATGACCATATCGGCCGCGGCCACGCGCCGCTCGCGGCTGGCCTGCTGCGCGATGATGGCCTGCACCGCTTCGCGCGTGAGTTGGTTGCGCGCCATCACCCGCTCTATTTGCGTCTCTACCCGACAGTCCACCACCAGCACACGGTCCACCCGGTCGCGCCAGTGGGCCGATTCGACCAGCAGCGGCACATCAAACACCACCAATTTTTTACCAGCATCTAGCGCAGCTTGGGTTTGCCGCGCGGTCTCCTGGCCCACCAGGGGGTGGATGATGGCTTCGAGCTGCAAGCGCGCCTCGGGCTTGGCAAACACCAGCTCGCGCATGGCGTTGCGGTTGAGCGCGCCATCAGCGTCCACAAACTGCGGCCCGAACTGCTGCGCAATCGCGGGCATGGCTGCGCCGCCCGGGGCGGTGGTGCTGCGAGAGATGGCATCGGCATCGACCACCGCAGCGCCCGCTTCTTGCAAGGCGGCAGCCACCGTGCTTTTGCCGCTGCCAATGCCCCCTGTGAGCCCAAGTTTGATGAGGCCTGGTTTGGTGAAGCCTGGTTTGTTCATCACATCACCCAACGTAAAAGTTGATCTGGCCCCAGCAGCACCGCCAGCAAGCCCGCGCCCGCCAGGAAAGGCCCAAAGGGCAACACGCCGCCCTCGCGCAAACCCACGGTGAATTTCATGGCGATGCCCACCACTGCACCCACCACCGACGACAACAAAATGATGGGGATGAGCAGCGGCCAGCCAAACCACGCGCCCAAGGCGGCGAAGAGTTTGAAGTCGCCATAGCCCATGCCTTCTTTGCCGGTGGCAAGCTTGAAGCCCCAGTACACCAGCCACAAACTCAAATAGCCCGCCACCGCGCCCCACAGCGCGTAGCTCAGTGATGTGTTGGACAGCCCCAAGGCCGCTGCGATGAGCCCGGCCCACAACAGGGGCAGGGTGATGGCATCAGGCAGCAAGGTGGTTTGCCAATCGATGCAGGCCAACGCTAAAAGTGCAGCGCCAAACCCGCACCACATCAGCGCGGTCCACGACGCGCCGAACTTGGCGCCACAAGCCGCAAACAGCAAGGCGGTGCTGAGTTCTAACCCGGGGTAGAGCAGGGGTATGCGCGCTGCGCAATGCGCGCAACGCCCACCTTGCAGCGCGTAAGACAAGAGCGGAATATTTTGGTGCCAGCGCAGCGTGGCGCCGCAACAGGGTGCGCGCGAGCCAGGGAAGGCCAGGTTGAAACGCTGTGGCAAATGATCTGTGGCGGTGTTACTTGTGGATGCGTCTGCAGAAGCATCTCTGGCCCATTGCCGCTGCAGCATGATGGGCAGGCGCACCACCACCACGCTCAAAAAGCTGCCGATGAGCAGGCCCAGCACACCCAACAGCGTGGCGCTCAGGGTGGCGCTCATGACGACACTGTCTGCGGCACCCAACATCAAATCACCTGTCCCATGTTGAAGATCGGTAAATACATGGCCACCACCATGCCACCAATGAGGCTGCCTAAAACCACCATCAACGCGGGTTCTAGCAGGTTCATCAATGACGCCAGGCGGGTTTGGACTTGCACATCCAGAAAATCTGCGGCTTTGGCCAGCATCTCATCCAGGGTGCCCGAGGCTTCGCCCACCGCACACAGTTGTAACACCATGGGCGGGTACAACTGTAACCCGCCCATGGCGTGGCTGAGTGCCTGGCCTTGCGCGATGTCACGCATCAGCACCTCACTGGCCTCGTCAAACACCACATGGCCCGCGGCCTGCCCCGCACTGGCCAGGGCTTGCACCAGCGGCACACCGGCCGCGCACAAGGTGGCCAAGGTGCGCGTCCAGCGGGTCAGGCAGGTTTGCAGCATCAGCGGCCCCAAGAGTGGCCAACGCAAGAGCCAGCGCTGGATGCGCGTGCGGCAGGCAGGGCATCGTCCCCAAGCACGTTGCAAGGCCATGAACAAGGCCGGTAGGGCCAGCACCAGCCACAGGCCATGGGCCTGCAGCCAATCGCTCATGCCCATCACCATCAAGGTGGGCAAGGGTAGCGCCGCGCCATAGCTGGCAAACACCTGTCCGAAGGTGGGCACCACCTTGACCATGAGGATGCCCACCACCACCGCAGCCACCAGCAGCACAGCCGCAGGGTAGGTGAGTGCCGCGCGGACCTTGGCTTGCAGGGCTTGCGTGCTTTCTAAATGCGTGGCCAGGCGCGCGAGCATCACATCCAACAAGCCACCTTGTTCGCCTGCGGCCACCAACTGCACATACACCTGCGAAAAATACCTGGGGTGCTGCGCGCAAGCGGCGCTGAGCGACAAGCCGCTTTCCAGGCTGGTGCGCAGTTGCTGCAACAGGTCTTGTAGCCGCGGGTGTTGCAAACCCTGGCCCAGCAGATGCAAGGCTTGCAAGAGCGGCAAGCCTGCGGCCAAGAGTGTCGCGAGTTGGCGGGTGAGCAAGCTGATGTCACGCGCGCGCACCGGCGGCAAGAGCCAGGGGTGGCTGCGCCGCAAACGGATGCTTTGAAGACCTTGGCGCATGAGTTGCAGCTGCGCCAATTGCGGGCCGGTGCTGTGCACATGGCCGCGCTGCACTTGCCCTTGTGCATCCAGCGCTTGCCAGCGGTAGAGTTTGTTCATGATTTTGTGATCGCCATCACCTCAGCGAGCGAGGTCAAACCTTGTTGCACTTTGAGCAGCCCCGCCTCACGCAGGGTGCGTACACCATCGCGCTTGGCTTGTGCGGCCATCTCCAGGTCACTGGCCTGCGCCAAGATGAGGGCTTGCTGCGCCTCGTTGATGGGCATGACCTGGAACAAACCCACGCGCCCTGCAAAGCCGCGAAAGCAGGCCGCGCAGCCCACCGGGCGGTAACTCGTCCACGTTCGCGCTTGATCGATGGCCTCGTCGTTCATGCCAGCTGTTTTCAAAACATCGGGGCTGAGCGTCTCAGGCGCTTTGCACTGCGGGCACAGGCGGCGGGCCAGGCGTTGCGCGGTCACCAGCATCACACTCGAGGCCACATGAAAAGGCGCCACGCCCATGTGGCGCAAACGGGTGAGGGTGGCCGGTGCATCGTTGGTGTGCAAAGTTGATAGCACCAAGTGCCCGGTTTGTGACGCTTTGAAGGTGATGTCGGCTGTTTCTAAATCGCGCACCTCGCCCACCATGATGACATCCGGGTCTTGCCGCAAAAACGCGCGCAGCGCGGTGGCAAAGCTCAAACCCGCCTTGTCGTTCACGTTCACCTGGTTCACACCGGGCATGACAATCTCAGACGGGTCTTCCGCCGTGGCAATGTTCACCCCGGGTTGGTTGATCAGGTGCAAGAGCGTGTAGAGCGAGAGCGTTTTGCCCGAGCCGGTGGGGCCCGTCACCAGCACCATGCCGTAGGGCTGGGCGATGGCGTGTTGCAAAAGCGCGATGTCTCCAGGCTCGTAGCCCAGGGCTTCCAAGCTGTAGGTGTCGCGCTGGCCGGCCAGCACGCGGATGACCACCTTCTCGCCAAACAGCGTGGGCAAGGTGCTGATGCGCAGGTCTATTGCGCACCCTTGGACTTGCCATTTCAAGCGGCCATCTTGCGGCACGCGCTTCTCGGCAATGTCCAGCCCCGAGATGACCTTGATGCGCGAGGCCAGCGCGTCTTTGATGGCGCCCGGGGCTTGGGCCACCTCATGCAGTTCGCCGTCAATGCGCAGGCGCACCCGCAGCTGGTGCTCTAGCGGCTCGAAGTGCAGGTCTGAGGCGCCACGTTGCACCGCCTCTTGCAAGAGCCCCTGTAAAAACCGCACCACTGGCGCGTCATCCACCTCGCTGCGCGGGGCTGGGCGCACCGGCTCGGC
>CANGLW010000004.1 GCA_947454955.1 Comamonadaceae bacterium | reverse complement strand
GTCATTGTGGCCATGGCTTTGAAGGTCTTGCACAACGACATAGGTTGCAGCTACAGCAGCAACGCCTGGGGCGAGCGTTACCACTGGTACAGCTCCACCGGCTGGGTGATGTGGAACGCGCAGATGAGCGGCCTGCTCAACGGCACCACCTGCTGCATTTTTGATGGCAACCCCGGCGGGCGCACGGTGGACGCGCAAGGCAACAAGCATGCCCCGGACTGGACCACGCTGTGGCGCTTCGCAGCCGATACACGTGTGAGCTTCTTCGGCGCCGGCGCGGCGTTTTTCGCCAATTGCATGAAGGCCGGCATTGACCTCACCCAATGCGGCGACTTGAGCCGCGTGCGAGCTTTGGGCACAACCGGCTCACCCTTGAGCCCGGAAGTACAGAACTGGGGCACGGAGCAATTTAGGAACATCCATCAGCAAGCGCAAGCGGTGAGCGAGCGTGGAGGCGACAGCCCAGCGCAGGACCGCTCCAAGCTGGGCACGGCCCCCCCGGGGGGCAGCGAACTTCACGCAGTGAGTGAGCGTGGGGGCGACATCTGGTGGTGCAACATCTCCGGCGGCACCGACTTTGCGGGCGCTTTCATTGGTGGCAACCGCGAGCTGCCGCAAATCCCTGGCGAGATGCAGTGCCGCTTGCTGGGCTGCGCGGTCGAGTCGTGGAACGAACAGGGCCAACCGGTCATGGGCACGGGCGACGACGCGGTGGGCGAGCTGGTGTGCGCGCAACCGCTGCCCAGCATGCCGATTTACTTCTGGGGCGACGAAGGCAACAAGCGTTACTTGTCGAGCTACTTCGACATGTACCCCGCAGGCCACGGCCGTCAGCCTGGTGGTGGTGACGCACCGGCCAGCACCGGTGCGGTCTGGCGGCATGGCGATTGGCTCAAGCTCATCCCGCATGAGGGTTTTGTGGGTTGCACGATTTACGGCCGCAGTGATGCGACCATCAACCGCCACGGCCTGCGCATGGGCACCAGCGAGTTGTACAGCGCCGTTGAATCTTTGCCCGAGGTGCTCGACTCGATGGTGGTGGACCTGGAATACCTGGGCCGCGAGAGTTACATGCCGCTGTTTGTGTCGCTGCGCGAAGGCGTGGTGTTGGACGCTGCGTTGAAAGCGCGTTTGAACGATGCCATCAAACAGCACCTCTCGCCGCGTTTTGTGCCCAACGAGATCTTGCACGTGGCCGAAATTCCGCGCACCCTGACCGGCAAAAAACAAGAGCTGCCCATCAAGAAACTGATGCTGGGCCAGCCGCTAGAAAAAGTGGTGAACCAAGACGCCATGGCCAACCCCGCTTGCCTGACTTGGTACGTGAGTTTTGCCATGCAGCACCTGGCCAAAACCGGCGCTTAAGCCACACGCGCCGCAGCCTTCAAGCTTCGCGCTTGGGCGGGCGCAGGCTCAAAAAGCCCTCCATGATGAGCAAGCCCACAGCCAGCCACACCGGGCCGTAGGTGAACCACTGCGCTGGCGCGAGGCGCTCACCCAGCACCCACGCCACGACCAACAACAGCACCGGCTCCACATAGCCCAGCAGCCCGAACAGGCCAAAGGGCAGGTGACGCCCGGCCATCACATACAGGGCCAGGGCACTCGCGCTGATGAGCCCCAGCCCCGGCACCAACCAGGTGAGAGAGGGGTTGGCCGTCAAAGTGGCCGCCACCTGACCTTGCGACACCACAAACCACAGCCCCACAGGCAGGGTCAGCGCCATGTCGATCCACAAGCCGCCCATGTGGTCGAGCCTGAAATGTTTGCGCAACGAAAAATAGGCGGGAAACCCCAAAGCCACCAGCACCGAGGCCCATGAAAACCGGCCCTCGCGCCACAGCTCATGCAGGACGCCCGCTGCCGCGCACGCGGTGGCCAGGCTCTGCCAAGCACTCAAATGTTCGCGGTACAACACCCGGCCCACCAGCACCATGACCAGCGGCAGGATGAAGTAGCCCATGGAAACGTCCAGCGCCATCTGGTGCATGGGCGCCCACAAAAACAACCAGAGTTGCACGCCCAACAAAGCGGATGACAGGGGCAACACCACCCACAACAGGGGCTCGGCGCGCAAACGTGCCATGGTCTCGGTCACCCGTGCCCATTCACCCACGCGCAGCATGAACAGGGTCATGAGCGGCACGGTGAAGATCACACGCCAGCCAAACACCTGCTCGCCATCCAGGGGGTGCAGCAAGGTGGCATAAAAATACATGCCCGCAAACAGGCATGAGGCCATGACCGACAGGGCCACGCCGCGCCGTGTGTTCATGTGCGCGAGGCGGTCTTACTTTTTGGCGGGTGTGCCCACGGCCTCAAGGCCTGTGGCATTGACCAAGGGGGCCACCGCAGCTGATGACAAGAAACGCAGCAAGTGCTTGGCAGCTTCTTGCTCGGTCGAACCTTGCACTTGCGCGCCCGAGAAGAAAATCGTTTGCTGCACCTCATCGGGCAAGGTGCCAATGAAGTCGAGCTCTTTGAAATAAATCAGCTCGCTCACCTGTTGAAAGCCCAACTCCGCATCGCCGCGCGCCACCACCGCGCCCACGCGCTCGCTGAAGATGCGCTTGGCCTTGTCTTTCATTTGCTCGGCCACGCCGAGCTTGGCAAACATCTCGCTGGAAATGTAGGTGCCGCTGGCGCTCGCCGAGTAAGCAATCGATTTGGCATTGAGCAAGGTTTGCTTCAAGGCGGCCACGGTGCTGATGTCGGGCTTGGGCGTGCCCTTGCGCACCGCCGCACCAATTTGCGAGCGCGCCAAATCCACACGGCTGCCGGGCATGAGCTTGCCCTCTTTCATCAGCGCTTCCAAACCACCTTCAGACAAGATGACCACATCAAACTTTTCGCCGCGCTCAAAGCGCGAGGGGATCGAGTCAGGTGCCTTGCCCACCGATGCCCCGAAAGCGCTGATGACCTTGTGGCCTGAAGCCTGCTCGTACAGCGGGATGAGCTGCTTGTAGGCTTCGGTGAACGCGCCTGAGGTGATGACGCGAATCTCTGCCGCGTGCGCCAGCTGCAGGAACGAGCTTGCTACAAAAAAAGAAGCAAGCAGGGTTTTGAAAAGATAACGGCGTGTGCTCATGGGTGTCTCCTGTTGTTCTCAGTTATTCAGCAGCGATCTTGCGCTCGCGGATCAAACGGCCCCAGAGGTCGTAGTCGCTGCGCATGGTTTTGGCCAGGTCCTCGCGGCTGCCCGGGGCTGGGGTGGTGCCGTGTTTGTTGAGTTGCTCCACCACGTCGCTCGACTTGAGCACCTTGACCAATTCCAGATTCCAGCGGTCCAGCACCGGCTTGGGCACTTTGCTTGAGGCCACAAACGCGTACCAGTTGGTGGCGCTGTAGTCGGGGTAGCCCGACTCGGCAATCGTGGGCACCTTGGGCAAGGCCGGGGCGCGCTGTTTGCTCGTCACTGCCAGGGGAATGAGCTTGCCGGTTTCGATGTAGGGCATGGCGGTGGACACGGTGGAAAAGTGCGCTGCCACCCGTCCGCCCAGCAGGTCTTGCATGGCCGGTGCGCCGCCTTTGTAGGGCACATGCACCGTTTCAATTTTCGCGGTGTCGTCCAGCAACTCGCCGGCCAAGTGCGAGGCCGAACCCGGGCCGGTGGAGGCGAAGTCCAACTTGCCCGGGTTCTTTTTGGCGTAGGCAATGTACTCGGCAAAGGTTTTGATGCCGGTGCCCGCATGCACCACCAGCACATTGGGAAAGCTCGCGGCCATGGTCAGGGGCGCGAGGTCTTTGAAGGGGTCGTACATCACCTTCATCAAGTGCGGTGCGATGGTGAGTGGCCCCACCGACCCGAGCAAAATTGTGCTGCCATCAGCCGGCCCGTTGGCCACAAACTGGTGGGCGATGTTGCCGCCGGCGCCGGCCTTGTTGTCGATGACCACCGACACGTCCAGGTTCTCGCCCAACTTTTTCGCGATGATGCGCGCCGCCGTGTCTGCCGCACCCCCGGGCGCAAAGCCCACCACCATGGTGATGGTTTTTTTCGGTGGAAATTCCTGCGCGAAGGCGCTGGCGTTCCAAGCGCCCAGCACCAAGGTACTCAAGCTCAAACCCAACAGGTGTCTGCGTGTGCTCATGGCGGTCCTCTTTGTTGTGGGCACATCTTACGGCACGCCCCAACCCCCAGCCAGCACCTATGGCAAACTGTTTCAAAACAAGGAGACTGGTGATGAATACACACCTCAATGCACACGGCAAAGCAAGCAGCTTTGCGCGCCGCACAGCGCTGCATGCCACGGCCCTCGCAGCGCTGCTGTCCTGCCTGGGCATGAACGCCACGGCGCAGAGCTTTCCCAACAAAGCCGTCACGCTCATCTTGCCGGCCGCCACCGGCGGCACCACCGACATTGCCGCGCGCATGCTGGCACCCGCCTTGGGCACCGCCCTGGGTCAGTCGGTGGTGGTGGACAACAAGAGCGGGGGCAACGGGGCAATTGCCGCGCAACTCGTCAAGCGCGCCGACGCCGATGGGCACACCCTGCTCATGCAGTACTCGGGCTACCACGTCATCACCCCGCTGGTGAGCAAGAGTCCGCTGGGCTGGGAGCTCTCAGACCTGCAGCCGGTGGCCAATGTGATTTCGGCCCCGCAAGTGATTTTGGTGCGCGCCAGCTTGCCGGTCAAAACCATGGCCGAGTTGATCGCTTATGCCAAAGCCAACCCGGGCAAGCTCAACTACGCCACCTCGGGCAACGGCTCGCTGCAGCACGTCACCGGCGCCATGCTCGAGCAGCAGGCCGGCATTCAAATGACGCCCATCCCCTACCGCAGCAGCGGCTTGGCCCTGACCGACCTTTTGGGCAACCAGGTGGACCTGACCTTTGGCACGCCCCCGCCCTATGTGCCGCACATCCAAAGCGGTAAATTGCGCGCCCTGGCGGTGACCGGCAAGGCCCGCCTGCCCAGCCTGCCTGATGTGCCCACCGCCACCGAGGCGGGTTTGCCCAAGCTCGATGCGTCCTCGTGGTTCGGGGTGTTTGCCCCAGCGAAAACGCCCAAGGCGGTGGTGGACAAATTGAGTACCGAGATCGCCAAAATCACCGCCACACCCGCTTTCAAACAACGCGCCATCGAGCTGGGCGCCGAGGCCGACTACCTTAACCCGCAGCAAATGGGCGAACTGGTGAAACAAGAGGTTTCCCGATGGACGCAGGTGGTCAAAACCGCCAAGATTGAGGCTGATTGATTTCTCAACTAACAACCAACACACACAGGAGACTTGATGAACACACGTCGCACACTTTTGGCCGCTTCGGTCGCAGCACTTGCTTTGAGTGGCTGCGCCAACCTGGGCGGTAACCCCTGGACCACGCTGATCGATGGTGCCACCGGCTTGGACAACTGGAGCCGCGTGGGCGATGCCAACTGGCGCGCCGACACCCAGGCAGGCGTGATCGTGGCCGACCAGGGCAAAGCAGGTTTTCTGGTGACGCCCAAGTCGTACAAAAACTTCGAGATCTACGCCGAGTTTTACGCCGAGGCTGACACCAACAGCGGCATCTTCATCCGCGCGCAAGACCCCAAGGTGGTGGGTGCGGACACCTCTTACGAGGTCAACATCTGGGACATCCGACCCGACCCCACTTACGCCACCGGTGCGATCGTGGGCTTTGCCAACGTGCCTGTGCCCGTGGTGCACAAAGCCGGCGGGCGCTGGAACACCATGGAAGTCACTGCCAAAGGCAACTGGGTGATGGTCAAGCTCAATGGCGTGGTGACCTCACAAATGGTGAACGACAAATTCGCCCAAGGTCCGTTTGCGCTGCAGTTCGGCCCAGGTGTGAAAGGCGCCACGGGTGGTGCCATCAAGTGGCGCAAGGTCATGGTGCGTGAGCTTTGATGAGTCACCAAGCTATCAATTCAGGAGCAAGCCATGAAGACCTTGGTTGATCATTTGAGCATGTACGCGGCCTACCACCGCGACCAGCGCAACATCGTCACCCACCTGGTGGGCATTCCCATGATCGTGCTGTCCATCGTGGTGCTGCTCTCGCGCTGGCACACCGAGCTTGCGGGCGTGCCTGTGTCGGTGGCCACTGGGTTGGTGGTCATCACCTGTTTGTTTTACCTGTGGCTGGACTTGCCCCTGGGCGTGCTGATGAGCCTGCTGTTGGCGGTGATGCACCAAGGCGGGCATGCCATCGCTGAGTGGGCGTTTGCGCCCTGGCTGGGCATGGGCATCGGTCTGTTTGTGGTGGGCTGGGCCATCCAGTTTTGGGGCCACTACTTCGAGGGCAAAAAGCCCGCCTTTGTGGACGACATCACCGGCCTGATCATCGGGCCTTTGTTTGTGGTGGTGGAGCTCGTGTTCGGTTTGGGCATGCGCCGTGAACTGCGCCGCGAGATCGAGTCGCGCGTGGGGCCGGTGCGTTTGATGAAGCAACAACAAACAGCGCAAGGCTAAAAACTAATTGCTATCAAATAAATAGCACAAAGGCCAACGATGACCGAGAAAAAAGCCATTCTGGTGGTGGGTGCGGGCGACGCCACGGGTGGTGCGGTGGCGCAGCGCTTTGCGCGCGAAGGTTATGTGGCCTGCATGACGCGGCGTCATGTCGACAAGCTCGCCCCCTTGGTGCAAGCCATTCAAGCCGAGGGTGGGCAAGCCCATGCCTTTGGCACCGATGCGCGCAAAGAGGAAGACATGATCGCGCTCTTTGACCAGATCGAGCGCGAGATTGCACCCATCGAGGTGGTGGTGTTCAACATCGGCGCGAACGTGCGTTTTTCTATCACCGAAACCACCGCACGTGTGTACACCAAGGTGTGGGAAATGGCTTGCTTTGCCGGCTTTTTAACCGGCCGTGAAGCCGCGCGGGTCATGTTGCCGCGTGGTCGGGGCACCATCATTTTCACCGGGGCGACGGCCAGCCTACGCGGGCGCGAGGGCTTTGCCGCCTTTGCCGGCGCCAAGCATGCGCTGCGCGCACTGGCCCAAAGCATGGCGCGCGAGTTGTGGCCCAAGGGCATCCATGTGGCGCACCTCATCATTGACGGGGCCATCGACACCGAGTTCATCCGCACCAATTTTCCGCAGCGTTATGCGCTCAAAGACCAGCAGGGCATTCTGAGCCCCGAGAGCATCGCGCAGGCCTACCTGACCATCCACCAACAACCGCGTGATGCCTGGACGCACGAGACTGAGCTGCGCCCTTGGATGGAACCCTGGTGATTTTTTAGGAACCCGACATGGCCCAAGTGAACGCAGAGTTTTTGTTTGATTTCGGCAGCCCCAACGCTTACCTGTGTCACCAGGTCATCCCGGCCATGCAAGCGCGCACCGGCGTGGCCATGCAGTACGTGCCCATTTTGCTGGGCGGCCTGTTCAAGCTCAGCAACAACCGCTCACCCGCCGAGGCGTTTGCGGGCATTGCCAACAAGCGCGCGTATGACCAGCTGGAAATGCAGCGCTTCATCAAGCGCCATCAACTCAACGCATACCGTTGGAACCCGAATTTCCCAGTCAACACCTTGAAGATCATGCGCGGTGCGGTGGCTGCGCAAACCCTCGGGTGCTTTGAGCCCTATGTGCAGGCGGTGTACGCGGCCATGTGGGAGCAGGGCCGCAACATGGACGATCTGGCGCAAATCACCGAGGTCTTGAACGCGGCCAACCTGCCCACCGCGGCCATTCTGGAAGCCTCGCAAACCCCCGAGGTGAAAAACCAGTTGCTGGCCAATACCCAAAACGCGTTCGAGCGCGGCGCCTTTGGCTCGCCCACGTTTTTTGTGAATGGCGACATCTATTTCGGCAAAGACCGCCTGCGGGATGTGGAAGAGGCGATCGTGGCCCACCAGGCGGCTTGCTATCACCCTGAGCCCCCACAATCCCGACCGCGCTTGCGGCCTGTTCACCAAAAGCGCCATGTTGACCCTCGAGAGCCGCTAAGATCAGCGGACTTTTCTGGAGAACTTTCGATGGCCAACGCCGCTTTTCAATGGAATGACCCGTTTTTGCTCGACCAGCAGCTCACCGACGATGAGCGCATGGTGCGTGACGCTGCCGCTGCTTATTGCCAGGACAAACTGCTGCCCCGCGTGACCGAGGCGTTTCGCAACCAGCAAACCGATGTGGCCATCTTCCGTGAAATGGGCGAACTCGGCCTGCTCGGCCCCACCATCCCTGAAGCCTATGGCGGCCCTGGCTTGAACTACGTGGCCTACGGCTTGATCGCCCGCGAGGTGGAGCGCGTGGACAGCGGCTACCGCTCGATGATGAGCGTGCAAAGCTCGCTGGTGATGGTGCCGATTTTTGAATTTGGCACCGAAGCCCAGCGTCAAAAATACCTGCCTAAATTGGCTACTGGCGAGTGGATCGGCTGCTTTGGCCTGACCGAACCCGACCACGGCTCAGACCCCAACAGCATGATCACCCGCGCGCAAAAAGTGGCGGGTGGCTACAAGCTCACCGGCAACAAAATGTGGATCTCCAACAGCCCCATTGCCGATGTGTTTGTGGTGTGGGCGCGTGAGGTCAGCGAGACCGGCAAGAGCGGCCCCATCCGCGGCTTTGTGCTGGAAAAAGGCATGGCTGGTTTGAGCGCGCCTGCGGTGCACGGCAAGGTGGGCCTGCGTGCGTCGATCACCGGCGAGATCGTGATGGACAACGTGTTCTGCCCCGAAGAAAACGCCTTCCCCGAAGTGCAAGGCCTCAAAGGCCCGTTCACTTGTCTGAACTCTGCGCGTTACGGCATTGCCTGGGGCGCTTTGGGTGCTGCCGAAGACTGCTGGTTCCGCTCACGCCAGTACGTGCTGGACCGCAAACAATTTGGCCGCCCACTCGCAGCCAACCAGCTGATTCAAAAGAAGCTGGCCGACATGCAAACCGAAATCGCGCTGGGTCTGCAAGGCTGTCTGCGTTTGGGTCGCATGAAAGACGAAGGCACCGCGGCGGTAGAAATCACCTCGATCCTCAAGCGCAATTCCTGCGGCAAAGCCCTGGACATCGCCCGCCTGGCGCGCGACATGATGGGTGGCAACGGCATTTCCGATGAGTTCGGCGTGGCACGCCATTTGGTCAACCTTGAAGTGGTGAACACGTATGAGGGCACCCACGATATTCACGCGCTGATTTTGGGTCGTGCGCAGACGGGTATTGCTGCGTTTGCGAATTGATGGTTTGTCGTCTCGCTGGTTTCGCTGACAGGGCTTAGGCGCCTTGCCCTCATACTGCGTGCCGCAGAAATCGGTCAAGTCACCCAAGCCCTGCCTGCTTTCGTGCTTTGACAATTCGCAGGTGTGCTGGGCTTGGTGGCTCTTATGATTCGTTCGTGCTGAGCCTTTGTTTTTAAGCTCTGTCGTTGGGTGGCTGATTTGGAGGGCTGAGTTAGGGTGAGGGCGGGGGCCTCAGAGGCGCTTCGCTTTGCCACATCGGCCCCCACCCTCACCCCAACTCAGCTGCGAAGATGTTGGGTCAGCGACAGATATGAATGCCGCATGTGAGGTATTCAGCTGAGATTCGCGCGGGGCATTGAAAAAGAGCTTGAGATAAAGAGAGCGGCTTTCTTTCTTAATTCAACAGCCCTCTTCGCAAGCCGTCAGTGCTGAGGCTGGGGCGCGATTTCTGCGCATTTGGCAGTATGAGCGCCCCGGCCTCAGCACTGATGGCCAACCAGCACAGTAAAAAACCAATAAGCACACAACAAGCACACACAACAAAAAGACAAAGAAAGAACACCATGAGCGATAAGCCCTCCGCCCTGCCCCACATCAAAGTGCTCGACCTCTCACGCGTGCTGGCCGGCCCGTGGTGCACGCAAATCTTGGCCGACCTGGGGGCGGATGTCATCAAGGTGGAACGTCCTGGTGCCGGTGACGATACGCGTCACTGGGGGCCGCCCTTCTTGCAAGATGCGCAAGGCCAGACCACCGAACACGCGGCCTACTTCACTTGCACCAACCGCAACAAACGCTCCATCACCATCGACATGGCCACCCCCGATGGCCAAGCGCTCATCAAGCAGTTGGCGGCGCAAAGCGATGTGTTGGTGGAGAACTTCAAGGTGGGTGGCTTGAAGCATTACGGCTTGGATTACGAGAGCCTCAAGGCCATCAACCCGCGGCTCATTTATTGCTCGGTGACCGGCTTTGGGCAAGACGGGCCGTACGCCGAACGTGCGGGCTACGACCTGATGATTCAGGCCATGAGCGGCATGATGAGCATCACCGGTCGTCCTGACGAAGTGCCCGGCGGTGGCCCGCTGCGTGTGGGTGTGGCGCTGACCGATTTGTTCACCGGTGTGTATGCGTCGAGCGCCATCCTTGCGGCGCTTGAGGTGCGCCACCGCACTGGCGTGGGCCAGCACATCGACATGGCCCTGCTGGATGTGGGCATGGCGATTTTGGCCAACCAGGCCGGCGGTTTTCTCAACACCGGCAAGGTGCCCATGCGCCAGGGCAACAGCCACCCCAGCCTGGTCCCTTACCAAGACTTCCCCACCAAAGACGGCGCGATGCTGCTGGCCATTGGTAACGACGGTCAGTTCAGCCGCTTTTGCGCGGCGGCCGGTTACCCCGAGTGGGCGCAAGACCCGCGCTTCATGGGCAACCCGCAGCGTGTGCAGCACCGCGAGATTTTGGTGCCGCTGATGAGCGATGTCACTCGAACACGTACCACCGGCGAGTGGGTGGATTTGCTCGACGACAAGGCTGTGCCTTGCGGCCCCATCAACGACATTGGCCAGGCCTTTGCTGATGCGCAGGTTCAAGCGCGCGGGCATGCCATCACGCAAGCGCGCAGTGATGAGGTGGCTGCGCAAACTGGCATCGCGTCGATTGGCAGTGTGGCCAGCCCGCTGCGTTTGACGGACACACCACCGGTGTTGCGCCGCGCCCCACCCGCATTGGGCGAGCACACCCATGAGGTGCTGTCCGAGTTGGGGCTGGACGCGCAAGCGATTGCGAAGTTGCAAGACCGTGGCGTGGTGTGATGCTGTGTGACTGATGTGCACTTTCACAGCAAGGTCACACAGCGTTCACGCGCTGCAGGCAAGATGTTGGGCATGACAAACCGCCACAACGTGAAGACCGCATGGAGGCGCATCGCCTCTTTCAAACCTGTGCTGTTGGCACTGTGCTTGACTGCACTGACCGCCATCAGCGCTTGCAGCACCACACCAGCAAGTCCACAAGCCTTTCAGATCGGCTTGTTTGGCGACACCGGTTACAGCAGCTTTGAAAAGCAAGCCCTGCCTGGTTTGATGGCCGAGATGAACCGCGAGTCGCTGGCATTTGTGGTGCACGATGGCGATTTCAAAAGTGGCTCTAGCCTGTGCAGCGATGCCGCATTCAATGAGGCCTTGAACTATTTTCAAACTTCAGCGCACCCGCTGATTTACGTGCCTGGTGACAACGACTGGACCGATTGCCACCGCCCCAACAACGGCCCGTTTGACCCGGTGGAGCGCCTGGGTAAATTGCGCGAGATGTTCTTTGCCAGCCCTGAATCTTTGGGCCAACGCACCTTCAAACTCGAGCGCCAAAGCGATCAAGCCAGCCAAGAGCCCACCTGGGCCGCCTACCGCGAGAACGTGCGTTGGGTGCAGGGTGGTGTGTTGTTTGTGGGCTTGAACCTGCCAGGCTCTGACAACAACTTTGATGGCACCAAGCGCGGCAGTGGCCCGTCTGCCGAGTACCTCGCACGCTTGCCCGTCACGCGCGCCTGGGTGGCGCAGGCCTTTGAGCTGGCGCGTGCGCAGAACCTCGCCGGTCTCATGCTCATCATCCAGGGCAACCCCGAGATCGAAGCCTTCAACCAAGGCAAAGGGCCAGAGGGCTACCGTGAATTTTTGACGCAGTTGCGCGACGAGACGCAGCGTTTTGCCAAGCCGGTGGTGCTGGTGCATGGCGACACGCATTTGGAAAAAATCAACCAACCCCTCAAAGACGCGCAAGGAAAAACTGTGCTGAACTTCACGCGGGTGGAGACTTACGGCTCACCCTTCATGGGGTGGACGCGCGTGACCATCGATCCGCAAAGCAAAGTGGTATTCAGCTTTGAGCCGCGTGCTTACAGCCCATCACGCTAGACAATTGAGAGCAGGAAGCGTGGCGTGTGATGACGCCGTCTGATGACGTCAGTCATTCACCTTGAGGTTTTGAGCCATCAAGGCCAAGGTCAGAGCGGGTGTTCGGTGTAGAACTTGCCGCCGTGGTACAGCAAAGGTGCAGCGCCACTTTGGTGCTGGCAATGTTCAACCTCGCCCACAAAAATCACGTGGTCGCCTTCGGTGTAGCGGCTGCGGTTGAAGCATTCAAAACTGGCCACCGCGCCATGCAAGAGTGGCGCGCCACTGCGCCCCAATTCAAACGACACACCCGCCCAACGGTCCGCGTCTTTGGACGCGAAAGTCAAGGCCAAGCCCTGCTGCTCGGCTGACAAAATATTGATGGCGTAGTGCGAGGCTGTGCGCATGGTGGCCATGCTCGAGGCTTTTTGCGACAAGCTCCACAGCACCAGCGGCGGGGTGAGCGAGACCGAGTTGAAGGAGCTGGCTGTCAGGCCCACCAAGCTGCCATCTTCCGCGCGCGCGGTGACGATGGTCACACCCGTGGCGAACATGCCCAAAGCACCGCGAAATGCGGCGGTGTCAAAACTCGGGGCTCGGGCCAGGGGAGATGCGGGGGCTGTCATCTGTGGATTATCCCCGCAGGCACAAGACCTTGCGCGGCCGTAGGGCGTGCGTCAGCCTTAGTCGGGCAGCACGGTGCCTTGAATTTGCGCGCTTTTGCCGCGAAACATGGCCACCACTTCGTCACGCTGGTTGCGCACCTCGATGTCGTAAATACCATGGCGCCCGCTGCGCACCTGCTCTTGTGCGGTGGCGGTCAGCACATCGCCCGCTTTGCCGGGGCGCAAAAACTCGATGCTGCAGCCCGAGGCCACGGTGTTGAGGTTGTAGCTGTTGCACGCAAACGCAAAGGTGGAATCGGCCAGGGTGAAGATGAAACCACCGTGGCAAATTTGATGGCCGTTGAGGTGCAGTTGTTGCACGGGCATGCGCATCACCGCGCGCCCCGGTGTGCACGACACCAGGGTCATGCCCATGGTGTCTTTGCTGGCGGTGTCCACCGCAAACATGGCTTGCCCCACAGCGTGCGCCAGGGCTTGGGGGTCAGCGTAGGTGTTGCTCATGGTCGTCCTCTTTTGGTTTTTGTGATTCGCTGCATTCTAGGCACGGCCTGCCTCACACCACCCGCCGCTCGATCGCACGCGGCGTTTTCTTCAGCGGCCCTGCGCTGGTTTGGAGCTGGTCCATCACATAGCGTTCACTGCCCGCCAACAAGTCACGGTACAGCGCTTTGCACAAGGCGCGGCCCTGCAAGCCAGGCCAAGCGGGCGGTAAAAATTCGGCGGGTAAATTCGGGTCGCGCAAGAGCACGCGGCGGTACTCGTGAATCAAGAGTGTGCGCACATAAAACGCTTCATGGGGCTTGAGGCCTGCGGCGCGCAGGGGCGCAAAACGCTTGATGAACTGCGCCCACATCTGCGCGACTTGCGGCAGCTTGAAGGTCTGCGCCATGATGGACTGCAAGGCCGCTGTGCCACCCAGGCTTTGCGCTTGCAGCACCGCCACCTGGTCTTGGGTGCGGGTTTGTTTCAAGATGTCGGCCAGCGATTTGCGGTCCACCTGCGGGTGCGCAAACATGGTGGGCGAGAGTTGCCCAAAGCTTTGCCACTTGAGTTCACGCTTGAGGTCTTGGCGCAGGCTCGCACGCAGACGCCCATCCAACATCACCAGCGTCCACAGCCCGTCCCACGGTGGCAGCTCAAACTCGTAAATGCGCTTGTCGGCATGCAGCACCCGCGCCAAACCGGCCGCAGACAAACGGTAGTAACTGCGCCGCCCGACCCGCTCCACTTCAAACCAGTCATCCGCGGTGAGCCGAAACGCGCTGGTGCGCACCAGGCGCGAGGACACCTCAAACAAGCCGGCCATCTCAATCAGGCTGCCCAACCACACCGCTTGTTTACGCGGGGCCAGGGCGTCGCCCACCATGGTCATCAGCAGCGAGTTGGCGCGCAATACCAGGCCCTTTTTAAGGGCCAGCAGGGCAGGGTTGGTGATGTGCAGACCGGACAAAGTGATACAAAGAATTCAGTTGTTGGATACATTTTGTATCAATACGATGATGGCTTCAAGTTGGCCATGATCCAGCGCAAACTTTGGGGACAAGATGTACGCACAAATGGTGGAAACCGGCAGCACGTCGGTGAAAAAGCTCGAAGCCATGGAGCCGCAAGAGCGCGCGTTTCAAGAGCGTGTGGACGCGGGCATCAAGATCGAGCCGCGCGACTGGATGCCTGCGGCTTACCGCAAGACCCTGGTGCGTCAAATTTCGCAGCACGCGCACTCCGAGTACGTGGGCATGCTGCCCGAGGCCAACTGGCTCACCCGCGCGCCCACCCTCAAGCGCAAAGCCATTTTGATGGCGAAAATCCAAGACGAGGCGGGCCATGGCCTGTACCTCTACAGCGCGGCCGAAACCCTGGGCGTGGCGCGTGACGACCTCTACCAGGACCTGCTGGCCGGCAAAGCCAAGTACTCCAGCATCTTCAACTACCCCACGCTGAGCTGGGCCGATATTGGGGCCATCGGCTGGCTGGTGGATGGCTCGGCCATCGTCAACCAAATCCCGCTGTGCCGCTGCTCCTATGGCCCGTATGCACGCGCCATGGTGCGGGTGTGCAAAGAAGAGTCCTTCCACCAACGCCAGGGCTTTGAGATCATGACCACCTTGGCACGCGGCACGCCCGAGCAAAAGGCCATGGCGCAAGACGCGCTCAACCGCTGGTGGTGGCCGTCGCTGGCCATGCACGGCCCGGCCGATGACAAATCAGCCAACAGCGCGCAAAGCATGGCTTGGAAAATCAAGCGCCATTCGAACGACGAGTTGCGCCAGCGCTTCATCGACCAGACCGTGCCGCAAATCGAATTTCTGGGGCTTGAGTTGCCCGACCTCGATTTGAAGTGGAACGAGGCGCGCGGCCATTACGACTTCGGCCAGATCGATTGGGTGGAGTTTTTCAACGTGGTCAACGGCAAAGGCCCTTGCAACGCCGAGCGCTTGGCCGCCCGCAAAAAAGCCTGGGACGAAGGCGCGTGGGTGCGTGAGGCGCTGAGTGCCCACGCCGACAAACAAGCGGCAGCGCACACCCAGCAGGCTGCGTAAATTCAAAGGGACACCATGAGCAACACCACGACCACGGCATCCTCGCCCTTATGGGAAGTTTTCATCCGCAGCCAACACGGCCTCTCGCACAAACACGTGGGCAGCTTGCACGCGGCCGACGCCACTGCAGCCGTGCAACACGCGCGCGACGTCTACACCCGCCGCAACGAAGGCGTGAGCATTTGGGTGGTGCGCGCCGCCGACATCGTGGCCAGCGACCCGGCTGACAAAGACGCGCTGTTCGACCCCGCGCAAAGCAAGGTCTACCGCCACCCCACGTTTTTCCCCACGCCCGAGGGCGTGAAGAACATGTAATGCCATGAACCTTGACTACCTGCTGCGCTTGGGCGACAACGCCTTGATCTTGTCGCACCGCTTGAGCGAGTGGTGCGGCCACGGCCCCGCGCTGGAAGAAGACCTGGCCCTGACCAACACCGCGCTGGACCTGCTGGGTCAAGCCCGCTTGTGGCTCACCTACGCTGGTGAAGTTGAAGGCCGGGGGCGTGATGAAGACGCCCTGGCTTATGGGCGCGATGCGCACCAGTTCCGCAACCTGTTGTTGGTGGAGCAACCCAACGGCCACTACGGCAACACCGTGATGCGCCAGTTTTTGTTTGACGCTTGGCACCATTTGTTGCTGGGCGCTTTGAGCCGCAGTGCGGATGCACGCGTGGCCGAGATCGCGCAAAAGTCAGCCAAAGAAGTGCGCTACCACCTCGAGCGCAGCAGCCATTTGGTGCGCGCTTTGGGCGACGGCACCGCCGAGAGCCACACCCGCATGCAAGCTGCACTCGACCTGCTGTGGCCCTACGCGCAAGAGTGGTTCATGGACGACGCGGTGGACCAGGCCTGTGCCGAGCAAGGCACCGCGCCCCTGGCCAGCAGCCTGCAAGCGCCATGGTTGGCGTTGGTGAGCGAGGTCTTGAGCGCAGCCACTTTGACCATGCCCACGTTTGAGGGTCACCAAAAAGGTGGCAAGCGTGGCGTGCACACCGAGCACCTGGGCTACATGCTGGCTGACATGCAGTTCCTGCAGCGAACCTACCCTGGCGCGCAGTGGTGAACCTCACCACCTTGCTGTGAAGCCTTGGCGATGACTACCGCAACCAAAGCCGAGGTGTGGCAATGGCTCGATGCCGTCATGGACCCCGAGGTGCCGGTGGTCTCGGTGGTGGATTTGGGCATTGTGCGCGAGGTCTCTGTGCAAGGTGTTGAGGTAGAAGTGGTGGTGACCCCCACTTACAGCGGCTGTCCTGCTACTGAAGTCATAGCAAATGACATCACCCAAGCCTTGCAACAACACGGCTTGCAAGCCAAGATACGCACCCAAATTGCCCCGCCTTGGACGAGTGACTGGATGAGCCAGCGTGGCCGCGAGGCCCTGCGCGCTTATGGCATTGCGCCGCCCGCACATTTGAGCCATGACACGGTGGTGCATTTGCAAAAGCCTGGCGCAGCGGTGGCCTGCCCGCTGTGCAACTCGGCCCACACCCGGCTCATCTCGCAATTCGGGTCGACCGCTTGCAAGGCGCTGTACCGCTGCAACAGTTGCCTCGAACCCTTCGATTACTTCAAACCGCACTGAGGACTGACGTGCACCATTTCCATGCCCTGACCGTGCAATCGGTCACGCCCCTGACCCGCGACTCAGCCGCCATCACTTTCGCGGTGCCCGCTGACTTGCAAGAGACATTTCATTTTGTGCCCGGTCAGTACCTCACTCTGCGCTCTCAAATTGATAGCTCTGAGCTTCGTCGCTCGTACTCGATTTGCGCATCCGCCCAAAGCCAGCAGCAAGGAGGTCCATTGCGCGTGGCCATCAAGCGGGTGAATGGCGGCGTATTTTCCAATTGGGCGCTCGACAACCTGCAGCCCGGCAGCAGCTTGGAGGTCATGCCCCCGCAAGGCCACTTCACCATGCCCTTGGCGCCTGAGTCCGCACGCCATGTCTTGTGCGTGGCTGCGGGCAGTGGCATCACACCGGTGTTGTCGATTGTGGAGAGCACGCTGCTTGCCGAGCCCCACAGCCGCGTCACGCTCATCTATGGCAACCGCGCCTCGGGCAGCGTGATGTTCAAAGAAGAACTCGAAAACCTCAAAGACCGTTTCCTCACGCGATTGAACATCGTGTGGGTGATGAGCCGCGAAACGCAAGATGTGCCGCTCTTCAACGGCCGCATTGACGGCGAGAAAATTTCGCAAATCATGAAGCACTGGGTCGATGCCAGCACGGTGGATGTCGCTTTCATTTGCGGCCCGCAAAGCATGATGCTCGCGGCCTCACAAGCCATGCAAGACGCAGGCATTGCCAAAGAGCGCATCAAGGTGGAATTGTTTGGCACTGCGAACACGAATGACCGCGCACCCCGCGTTGTGGCAACGACCGATGCGGGCTGCGAAGTCACGGTGGTGATGGATGGCGCCCAGCGCGTGTTCCACATGCCCAAAGATAAAAACCTGGTGGACGCTGCGCTGGCCCAGGGCATTGAGTTGCCTTACTCGTGCAAGGGCGGGGTGTGTTCCACCTGCCGCTGCAAGGTCACCCAGGGCGAGGTGGACATGGACATCAACTACGCGCTGGAAGACTACGAGGTCGCGCGTGGGTTTGTGCTGGGTTGCCAGAGCTACCCGGTCAGCGATAAGCTGGTGATCAATTACGACGCCGAACAACATTGAGGAGACAACGTGAGTCAGCCCTTTGAAAACTTGCTGGTGGAGGTGCGCGACGGCGTAGCCCGCATCACCCTCAACCGCCCCGACAAGCTCAACAGCTTCACCGTGGCCATGCATCTGGAGTTGCACCGCGCGCTGGACGAAGCGCGTGACAACACCGATGTGCGCGCGGTCTTGCTCACCGGTGCAGGCCGCGGCTTTTGCGCAGGCCAAGACCTGGGCGACCGTGCGGTGGCCCCCAGTGGCACGCGCCCGGATCTGGGTGAGTCTTTAGAAAAATACTACGGCCCCTTGGTGCGTCGCTTGCGCGCCATGCCCAAACCGGTGGTCTGCGCGGTCAATGGTGTGGCCGCTGGTGCGGGCGCCAACATCGCTTTGTCGTGCGACATCGTGGTGGCCTCTACTGCTGCCAAATTCATCCAGCCTTTTGCCAAGCTCGGCCTGGTGCCCGATGCCGGTGGCACCTGGTATTTGCCGCAGTTGGTGGGCCGCGCGCGCGCGATGGGCCTGGCCATGTTGGGCAGCACCTTGACCGCCGAGCAAGCTGTGCAATGGGGCTTGATTTGGGAGGCCGTGGCCCCCGAAGCCCTGGAAGCGCACACCCAAGCTTTGGCTGCGCAATTGGCAAGTGGCCCCACGCAAGGTTTTGCGCGCATCAAGCAAGCCATTGACGCTGCCGCGCACAACGACCTGGACACGCAACTTAATTTAGAGCGCGATTTGCAACGCGAGTTGGGCGCGACCGATGATTACGCTGAAGGCGTGAAAGCCTTTGGCGAGAAGCGCGCGCCGGTGTTCAAAGGCCGATGAAACTCAGGGCACGAAGAGGCCCCACGCGATCAACGAGACCGCACGACCCCAGGAGACAAGATGCACAGCACCCCCACGGGCCTAGACCCGATTGAAACCGCCAGCCGCGACGAGATCACCGCGCTGCAAACCCAGCGCCTGCGCCACACGCTTGAGCATGTGTACGCCAACGTGGCGCATTACCGCCAAGCCTTTGACGCTGCGGGCGTGCACCCGAGTGATTTCAAAACGCTGTCGGACTTGAGCAAGTTCCCCTTCACCGTCAAGCAAGACCTGCGCAACAACTACCCCTTTGGCATGTTCGCCGTGCCGCGCACGCAGCTGGCGCGGGTGCACGCATCTTCTGGCACCACCGGCAAACCCACGGTGGTGGGCTACACCCTCAACGACATCAACCACTGGGCTGATTTGGTGGCGCGCTCCATACGCGCCGCCGGTGGCCGCGCAGGTGACTTGGTGCATGTGGCCTACGGTTATGGTTTGTTCACCGGTGGCTTGGGTGCGCATTACGGTGCTGAGCGTTTGGGCTGTACGGTGATTCCGATGTCGGGCGGGCAGACTGAGAAGCAGGTGCAACTCATCACCGACTTCAAGCCGCGCATCATCATGGTCACGCCCTCGTACATGCAGGTGGTGATGGAAGAGTTCGTGCGCCAGGGCATCGACCCGCGCGACACGTCGTTGGAGATCGGCATCTTCGGTGCCGAGCCGTGGACCGAGGCCATGCGCGCCGAGATCGAAGCGCAAGCGGGCATTGATGCGGTGGACATTTACGGCCTGTCGGAAGTGATGGGACCGGGCGTGGCCAGCGAATGCGTGGAGACCAAAGACGGCCCGGTGATTTGGGAAGACCACTTCTACCCCGAGATCATCGACCCGGTCACCGGCGAGGTCCTGCCCGATGGGGAAGAGGGCGAGTTGGTGTTCACCTCACTCACCAAAGAGGCGTTTCCCATCATTCGCTACCGCACGCGCGACCTCACGCGTTTGCTGCCGCCCACCGCACGCGCGTTTCGGCGCATGGGCAAAATTGTGGGTCGATCCGACGACATGCTCATCATCCGTGGTGTGAATGTGTTCCCCACGCAAATCGAAGAGATCGTGCTCAAGCAAGGCCAACTCACGCCGCTTTACCAAGTGGTGGTGAGCCGCGAAGGCAAGCTCGACGAGGTGGAGGTCTTGAGTGAGCTGCAGCCCCAGCACGCCAACCTGAGCGCGGACGAGGTGGCCGGTATTGCCCAGCATTTGCAGGGCCGCATCAAGACCTTGGTGGGCATCAGCACCCGTGTGCAGGTGCTGGCACCCGGTGCGATTGAGCGCACCCAAACCGGCAAAGCCCGTCGTGTGGTGGACAAGCGGCCGAAAAATTAACGCACGAATTAAGCGACGATTAACGCACCAGCAGCACCGGCACATCGCACGAGGCCAGCACCTTGGTGGCCACCGAGCCCATCACCAAATTGGCCAGCGCGGTGTGACCGTGTGAGCCCATGATGACGAGGTCGTAGTCGCCGCGTTGTGCGGCGCGGGCAATCTCATCGGCCGCGTGGCCCACATGCCATTCGCTTTTCGGATCCAGGCCGTGGCGCACCAAAAATTTCGACACAGGCCCGAGCACCTTCTCGGCTTCTTCAGACTGGTATTGCTTGACCACGCTCGCACCCACGGCTGCGCGTGCGCGCCCGGGTAATTGCGGCTGCGCATGGAACAAGGTGTAGGTGTTGGCTGCGCTGAACATGTCAGCGTGGGTGACCAGGTAGGCCACCATTTTCTTGGTGTAGGCACTGCCATCAATGGCCAGCAAAATTTTCATGAGCGGTCTCCTTTGCAAGACCGACTCTAGGCGCCTGGGGCCGGCGCGGTTTGACGCGCGTCAAGCTTTTATCGACTCAGAAGGCACGGCCATCACACCACGCTCACAAAGTGATAGCACTGTTGGCTTGGAAATGCAGCTGTTCGTTTTTGCGCGCATAGCCCAGCGGGTTGGCCACCACGCGGCATCCACCGACCACGTAGTTTTGCGGGCAATGCAAATGCCCGTGCAGCCACAGTTGCGCTTGCGGCAGCAAGTCATCCAAGTTGTTGCAAAAGCCTGCGGTGCCTGGCGTCATGCCGTAGCGCGGGTCAGCGCTTTGCAAACTGGGTGCGAAGTGCGTCACCACCACGGTATGGCCTTCAAAGGGCTGGGCCAACGCGTTGCGCAACCAGGCTTGGCACAGCAAGCTTTGCTCGCGCACCTGCTCGGCCAAGAAGGGCTGGCCGTGGCGCGTGGTGGTGGTTTTACGCAAGTAAAAGTTGGCGGCGCGAAAGGCTTTCTCGCGGGCGCGCAGCGCTGCAGTGGGGGTGGCCGTTGCAGGAATCAAGGCATCAAAGTCGGTCCACAGCGTGGTGCCGATGAAGCGCACGGGCGGTACACGTAAATCCAAATCGGTGTGGGTCAATACGCCGCGCTCCAACCAATGAAAACCATAGCGCGCGCAAATGGCTTGCAGTCGCGCATGGGCCTCGTCAAAGTCCAGCGCGTCGTACTCGTGGTTGCCCGGCACAAACACCACCGGCACGGGCCAGTTGGCAAAACGACTCAGGCCAAAATCATCGCCGCTCAAACTGCTGCCGCTTTGGTATGAGCCGATGTCACCTGCCAGCACCAGCACATCGGCGCCGCTGGCGTGCTGCGGCACAAACTGCGGGTGCGTCTCCAGATGCAGGTCAGAGAGCAGTTGGATCTTCATGTGACTTGCGCTGACAAGCGTTGTTGCGGTAACTGCTGCATGATCTGCCGCAGCCACTGGTGCTGGCTTTGGTGTTCCAGGCGGCGGTGCCACAGCATGTCCACGTGGATGGGCGGCACTTTGAAGGGCAACTCGTGCACCACCAGGCTGTCGGCAATGCCGGTCACGCTCAAGAAATGGCGCGGCAGCACGGTGAGCAAATCGGAGGTGGCCACCACCCGGCCTGCAGTGAAAAATTGGTTCACGGTGAGCACCACCTGACGCTGGCGGCCCAAGCCGGCCAGGGCTTCGTCGATGAAGCCATAAGGCCGGCCGGAAAAACTCACCAGCAAATGGCGCGCGGCGCAAAACGCGTCCAGCGTGAGCGGGGCATCGGCCAGCGGGTGGCCGCGGCGCATCACGCACACATACTGGCTGTCGTACAGGCGCTGGTGGTGAAAGGCGGGGGTTTCACCGGCCTGGGCCTGGGCCACCAAACTGGCCAGCAGTGCCGGGAAATAGCCAATCGCCAGGCCGGCCTGGTCTTGTTCGAGCAGGCGGCGCGGGTCGCGCGTAGTCAGCGGCACCACCCGCACCGACACGCCGGGTGCTTGCTGGTCCATCACTTTGATGAGGCCGGGGATCAGCTCGGCCGCGGTGGCATCAGCCATGGCCATCACAAACGTAGTGCTGGCCTGCGCTGGCTCGAACGCCCCGGGCGAGAGGGTGTCTTGCAGCTGCCGCAGCGCGTCTTGCACCGTGGGCCACAGGGCCAGGGCACGCGCGGTGGGTACCAGGCCTTGGCCGCTGCGGCGCAGCAGGTCGTCGTCCAGCGCCTCACGCAGGCGGCGCAGCGCGTTGCTGACCGCGGGCTGGGTGAGGGAGAGCTTGACCGCCGCGCGGGTGAGGCTGCGCTCGGTCATCACCTCGTTGAAAACGCGCAAGAGGTTGAGGTCCAGGGTGCGGAAATTGAGCTCGGCCATGGCAGGGAACCCAATATATCACCATTGTGAATAACTTGTATCACCAATATAAAGTTGAACAACACACGGGAAAACCCTAGGATTACCCCATCTGAGATAGACACTATCCAGCAGGAAGAACACCATGACTGAATTCGTACACGTTGACATGCCCAAGAGCCACCCCGGTGTGGCCCGTTTTGAATCGACCGTGGCCCACGCGGCTTCGTTCAAACGCAGCCTGAGCACCTCGCGCAGCCTGGCTGGCATGCTGCTGACCGCCATGGTGGCGGCTTTGCTGGTGGTGGCTGACCAGCTGATTGACACCTGGGCCGACGGCCATTTGCTGGCCGCCTGGGTGTTGATGTGGGTGATGGCCTTCACCGCCATGGCTTTCCTGGCCCCCGCTGCTCGCCGCTTGGCCGGCTTGTTGGTGACCCGCTTGGATGCCTGGTCAGCCCGCGTGGCCCAGCGCCGCGCCGATGCCCGTCTGTGGGCCATTGCCCAGAAAGACGCACGTGTGATGAAAGACATCGTGGCAGCTAGCCGCGACTGAATATCTAGCTACAGTTTCTGTAGCAAAAATAAAACCGCTCACAACGTCATGTTGGGGCGGTTTTTTTTCGTCTGTGATGTCCTCAACCAAGCAAACGCCGGACATGAAAAAGCCCGGGCACTTGTGGCGCCCGGGCCGACTTCTCAGGGTGACTGAAAAGTTTTAAGCGGTCAGCAGCTGCTCAATGCGGGCGCGGGTCTCGGCCAGGGCTTTGGGCAGGTTTTTGTCGAGCTGGGCGAACAGGTCGTCGTGCAGGGCCAGTTCTTTCATCCAAGCGTCTTTGTCGATGTGGGTCACTTGCTTGAATTCTTCGGTGCTGAAGTTCAGACCGGTCCAGTTGAATTCGCTGTAAGTGGGGCTCACGCCGAAGAAATGCTCAGCGCCGGTGGCGTTTTGCTCGATACGGTCGATCATCCACTTCAGCACGCGCATGTTCTCGCCATAGCCAGGCCAGACAAACTTGCCGTCTTCGCCCTTGCGGAACCAGTTGGTGGTGAAGATCTTGGGCAGCGGGGCGGCAGCGGTGTTGGCCACCTTCTCGCCCAGGTTGAGCCAGTGCTGGAAGTAGTCGCCCATGTGGTAGCCGGTGAAGGGCAGCATGGCAAACGGGTCGCGGCGCACCACACCTTGTTGGCCAATGATGGCCGCGGTGGTTTCCGAACCCATGGTGGCAGCCATGTACACGCCTTCGACCCAGTTGCGGGCCTCGGTCACCAAAGGCACGGTGGTGGAGCGACGGCCGCCGAAGATGAAGGCGTCAATCGCCACACCAGCGGGGTTGTCCCACTCGGGGTCCAGCGCGGGGTTGTTGGTGGCTGCCACAGTGAAGCGGGCGTTGGGGTGAGCGGCTTTGGCGCCGGTTTCCTTGGCCAGCTGAGGGGTCCAGTCTTTGCCTTGCCAGTCGATGGCGTGGGCAGGGGCCTCGCACATGCCTTCCCACCACACGTCGCCGTCGTCGGTCAGGGCCACGTTGGTGAAGATCACGTCTTTGTCCAGGCTGGCCATGCAGTTCGGGTTGGTCAGCGTGTTGGTGCCAGGCGCCACGCCGAAGTAACCGGCCTCGGGGTTGATGGCGTACATGCGGCCGTCAGCACCCGGTTTGATCCAGGCGATGTCGTCACCGATGGTGGTGACTTTCCAGCCTTCAAAGCCGGTGGGTGGCACCAGCATGGCGAAGTTGGTCTTGCCGCAAGCGCTGGGGAAGGCCGCAGCCACGTGGTATTTTTTGCCTTGGGGGTTGGTCACGCCCAAAATCAGCATGTGCTCGGCCAACCAGCCCTGGTCGCGGCCCATGTTGGAGGCGATGCGCAGCGCAAAGCACTTCTTGCCCAGCAGCGCGTTGCCGCCGTAGCCCGAACCGTAAGACCAGATTTCGCGGGTCTCGGGGTAGTGCACGATGTATTTGGTTTGGTTGCAAGGCCACTTGCTGTCTTTGTCGCCAGCTTTGAGGGGCGCGCCCACGGTGTGCATGCAAGGCACAAACTCGCCATCGGTGCCCAGCACGTCGTACACGGCTTTGCCCATGCGGGTCATGAGCTTCATGTTCACGGCCACGTAGGCGCTGTCGGAAAGCTCAATGCCGATGTGGGCAATCGGGCTGCCCAGGGGGCCCATGGAGAAGGGCACCACATACATGGTGCGCCCGGCCATGCAACCGTCAAACAAGGCGGGCTTGCCCGCCGAGCCGGTTTGCATCAGGGTGCGCATTTCTTGGGGGTCGACCCAGTTGTTGGTGGGGCCAGCGCCTTCTTTGGTCTGCGAGCAGATGAAGGTGCGGTCTTCCACGCGGGCCACGTCGCTCGGGTCAGAGCAGGCCAAAAAGCTGTTGGCGCGCTTGGCGGGGTTGAGCTTCACAAAGGTGCCGGCGTCCACCAGCAACTGGCACAGGCGCTGGTACTCGGCGTCGCTGCCGTCGCACCATTCCACGCGGGCGGGCTTACACAGGGCCACCATGTCTGCCACCCAGGCCAGCAGCTTGGGGTGCTTGATGTAACTTGGCGCGTTGAGCGCAGTGGGGGTTGAACTCATGAGAAAACTCCTAGTGATGTTGAAATCGGGCCCGCAAGTTACAGCGCGGTTACATGTGAATTTAAGGCGTGAAGCTCAAAAAACGGACAAATCCTGAATCGACGACAAAACCCTGACAAGTCAGGGTTGGGGAGAAAAAGTTACGGTTAGGTTTCGGGTTTCTTGAGGGCCAAGCGCGTGCCAGACCTCACCCGAAGCGACCTGATCAGGCCATGACCACGGCGATGAACGCCAACAGGAAGATCAGGATGGCGCCCACCACCGGGATGACCACGGGGATGCTCGGAACAATCGCCTCGATCGCGTCAGCGGGTTCGGGCTTGTGGGAGGCGTGATGGTGAGACATTATTTTTCCTAAATTTGCAAAACTGGCGGCATTTTACCCGCCCTTGGGGCCTTTGTCAGGTCCGGTTTCAGACCATTCCGTCGTTTCCAGGCGTTGAAAAGGCCGGCATCGTGGCTTTTTAGGCAAGGGGTAATGACCACCCAAAGAGGCGAACTTAGCCCCGAAAACACGGGGTAAACCCTCAAAACAGGGCTTGGCGAGCCTGATTTTTCAAAAAACCGCTGATCCGCGTCAACCAAAGCGTCAGCCCGAACGTGATGGCTAGACCTGCAGGGAATTCTCCCGGCTGACAGAAGTTGAGACACCATGATCACAGCAGCTAAAGAAGTCATTCAAGCCCCCGAACGTGGCACTTACAAGTGGCAAATGTTCAAGCAATGGGCCGATGAGTTCCGCACCACCCATGCGGACCACGTGGCTTACATTGCGCTGCACATGGCCGGTGTGCTCGACCCCTGCCGCCAAAAGCTCGATGCGCTGATGCAGCGTCACACCAGCCAATTGAGTGCTGGTGCCTCAGCCCGTCACCGTCGTGCCATTGAGCGCCTGCAAAACACCATGACCGGTGCGGCCATGGCCTACGAGGCGAGCTTTCACCGCACGCACTGAAACCCCCTCATTTCGACATCAAGCCCCGCTGGTCGGGGCTTTTTTTCGCCTGGGTGGTCAGGCGTCCAAGGGCGCTTCGGCCGCCTTGAGCCCCACCACCCGCAGCACATCCTGCCCATAAGCTTCGAGCTTTTTCAGGCCAATGCCGCTGATGCCCTGCAGCGCGTCCAGGCTGGTGGGCGCTTGGCTGGCAATGGCGGCCAGGGTGGCGTCATGAAAAATCACATAGGCAGGCAAGTTGTGCTCGCGCGCCACCTCGGCACGCCAGGCTTTGAGGGCGGCCAGGCGTGCTTGGGCGGGCGCGTCCAGGTCGGGGTGGGCAGAGGTTTTCACACCGCTACGCCGCTTGTCTGCCGGCTCGGCCACCGAGAAGCGCAACTGGATGGGCACCTCGCCCTTGAGCACCGCGCGCGAGGCTTCGGTCAACTGCAAGGTGCTGAACTCATCCACCGACAAAGCGCCCAGCGCGATGAGTTGGCGCAGCACACCACGCAACTGGGTCTCGGACAAATCGGCCGCGATGCCAAAGGTGCTCAAGGTGGCGTGCCCGTGCTGGGTGACCTTGTCGGTCACCTTGCCGCGCAAAATGTCCATGACATGCCCGGCACCAAAACTCAGGCCGCTCATTTGCTGGATGCGGTAGATGCAGCTCAGCAGCTTGCGCGCGGCCTCGGTGCCGTCCCACAGCGCGGGGGGCTGCAGGCAGTTGTCGCAGTTGCCACAAAAGGTGTGTGAGCCCGCAGGCCCCATATAGGTTTCACCAAAGTAAGACAGCAAACGCACACGGCGGCAATCGGTGCTCTCAGCCAATGACAGCAAAGCCTCGAGCTTGCCGCGCATGACTTGTTTGAAGGTGTCGTCGGCCGGGCTCTCGTCAATCATGCGGCGCTGGTTCACCACGTCTTGCAAGCCGTAGGCCATCCAGGCGTTGGCGTCTTGCCCATCGCGCCCGGCGCGGCCGGTCTCTTGGTAATAGCCTTCAATGTTTTTGGGCATGTCCAGGTGCGCCACAAAGCGCACATCGGGCTTGTCGATGCCCATGCCAAAAGCGATGGTGGCCACCATCACCAGACCGTCTTCGCGCAAAAACCGGTCTTGGTGGCGCTGGCGCACTTCCGGGTCAAGCCCGGCGTGATAAGGCAGCGCGGCGATGCCAGCTTGCACCAGCTTTTGCGCCACGTCTTCGACTTTCTTGCGCGATTGGCAATACACAATGCCGGCATCGAGAGCGTGCTCGCGCTCGATGAAGCGCACCATTTGTGTGAGCGCGTCTTTTTTCTCGACAATGGTGTAGCGGATGTTGGGGCGGTCAAAGCTGCTGACGAATTGCTGCGCGTCTTCAAGCTGCAAGCGCTCCACAATGTCGGCGCGAGTGAGCGCATCAGCGGTGGCGGTCAAGGCCACGCGTGGCACACCGGGGTAGCGTTCGTGCAGCACGGTGAGCGCGCGGTACTCGGGGCGGAAGTCGTGGCCCCACTGGCTCACGCAATGCGCTTCATCAATGGCAAACAGCGAGAGTGCGCCGCGTTCAAACAGTGAATCGAGCAGCGCCAAAAAGCGTGGCGTGGTGACCCGCTCCGGCGCGGCGTAGAGCAAAGTGAGCTCGCCCTTGAGCAGGCGTTTTTCGACCGCGCTGGCGTCTTCATTGCTCAGGGTGGAGTTGAGAAAAGCTGCTTCCACCCCGGCCTCGTGCAAGGCGCCCACCTGGTCGTGCATGAGGGCAATGAGCGGCGAGATGACCAGCGCAGTGCCGTGGCCTGCGCGCTGGCGCGCAATGGCGGGCACCTGGTAGCACAGGCTTTTGCCCCCGCCGGTGGGCATGAGCACCAGGGCGTCGCCGCCGCCAAACACGTGCTCGATGATCTGGGCCTGCGGGCCGCGAAAGGCGTCAAAGCCAAAAACCTCACGCAGGATGGATGGAAGAAGTGCTATCAAAAAAAGAGCTGCTCAGTCAGTCGGGGTGTGGCCTGGAGCCATCAAAAAGGCTGGAAATTCATCGCCTGGTAAGGCCGAAAACATAAACTTCACACCTTGATTGTCACGGTTTTTACAATAGAGGCATGAAACCCGTGACCTACACCCGCGCCCAGGCCTTGCCAGGCATCCTGCAACAGCGCATCGCCATTCTGGACGGGGCCATGGGCACCATGATCCAGCGCTTCAAATTGAGCGAGGCGCAGTACCGCGGCGAAGGCACGGCGCAAGCGGCCCGTTTTGCCGACGTGCCCAAAGACGTGAAGGGCAACAACGAGCTGCTCAGCATCACCCGCCCCGATGTGATTCGCGACATCCACGAAGGCTACCTGGCCGCGGGTGCCGACATGATCGAGACCAACACCTTTGGCGCCACCACCATCGCCCAGGCCGATTACGAGATGGCACACCTGGCGCGCGAGATGAACCTGCAGTCGGCCCGCATTGCGCGCGAGGCTTGCGACAAATTCAGCACGCCTGACAAACCCCGCTTTGTGGTGGGCGCGCTCGGCCCCACGCCCAAGACCGCCAGCATCAGCCCCGATGTGAACGACCCCGGCGCGCGCAACATCAACTTCGAAGAACTGCGCGCGGCCTACTACGAACAAGTGCAGGCCCTGGTGGAAGGCGGCTCTGATGTGCTGCTGGTCGAAACGATTTTTGACACCCTCAACGCCAAGGCCGCGCTGTTCGCGATTGACGAATACTTTGAAGCCAGCGGTGAGCGCTTGCCGCTCATCATCAGCGGCACGGTGACCGATGCGTCGGGTCGGATTTTGAGCGGCCAAACGGTGACGGCGTTTTGGCACAGCGTGCGCCACGCCCAACCCCTGGCGGTGGGTTTGAACTGCGCTTTGGGCGCGGCCTTGATGCGCCCCTACATCCAGGAGTTGGCGCGGGTGGCGGGCGACACCTTCATCAGCTGCTACCCCAATGCCGGTCTGCCCAACCCCATGAGCGAAACCGGCTTTGATGAAACGCCCGAGGTCACCAGCCGATTGCTGCAAGAGTTTGCAGCCGAAGGCTTGGTCAACATCGTGGGTGGCTGCTGCGGCACCACGCCCGAGCACATCCACGCCATCGGCGAGGCGGTCAAGCCGCTGCACGCCCGCGCCTTGAGCCGCGGTGCGTTTTACGCGGCCGCCGCTTGACGATTGTTCAAGCGCTGGTGCATCAGACCTTTCTGAGCCAGCAGCTTTCACCATGACTTGGATGACGCTGCTGGGCGAACTGGGCCTGGGCTTGTTGCTGGGGTGGTTGGGGGGTATTTTTGGCATTGGCGGCGGGCTGATGGCGATTCCCGCGCTGGTGGGTTTGTTCGCCATGGACCAGGCCTTGGCTCAGGGCACCGCGCTGGTGATGATTGCGCCCAATGTGCTGCTGGGTTTTTGGCGCTACCGCCAACACAACCCCATCGACATCCGCTCGGCTTGTTTGTTGGGTTCATGCTCCATCGTCTCAACTTACGTGCTGGCCAAGGTGGCGGCCAACCTGGACATGCACACCATGCGCCTGATGTTCGCTGCTTTCTTGTTGGCCTTGTCGGTCTACATGGCTTGGGGTTTGCGGCCTCGCACTTTGGCATCTGTGGCTGCGCCGCGCATCACCTTGTCAAAAGCCTGGTTGCCGGCGCTGGGGCTGGTCAGTGGCGTGTTCTCGGGTTTGTTCACCGTGGGTGGCGGCTTGGTGGTGGCGCCCGCCCTCATCAAATGGTTTGGCGTACCCAAGCAAACCATGGCCCAGGGCCTGGCACTGGCCACCGTGACGCCGGGCGCCGTGGTGGCGCTGGCCACCTACGCGCAGGCCGGTAAAGTCGATTGGGCGGTGGGCCTGCCTTTGGCCGTGGGCGGCATGCTGAGCATGACCCTGGGTGTGGCCTTGGCCCACCGTTTGCCAGAGCGGCTTTTGCGCGCGCTGTTTTGTGTGTTGATGGGCATCACCGGCGTGGTGATGCTCCTCAAGCCTTGACTTGGCTCACATGCCTTCAACAAAAAACACGGTGCGCTTGGCGTTGGCTTTGCTGATGGGCAGCACCGCCTGGTACTCGGGCGAGTTGTAAAAGCGCTGGGCGCTGGCCATGTCGGGGAAGCGAATCAGCACGACGCGGGTGGGCGTCCACAGGTCGTTCTCTTTCACGTCCAACTCACCGCCACGCGCCAGGTACTCGCCGCCATACATTTCTACTGCCGGGCGGGCCTTGAGTTTGTAGGCTTCGTAGCCCTCAGGGTTGTGGACGATGCCGTCGACGATGAGATAGGTGGCCATGGTGTCTCCTGATTATGAATGTGCGCATTTTGCGTCATTCCGACGCGCTCAAGCAGGTGCCAACAACTTGCGCACCTCGCTTTGCAGCGCATCGCACAGCGGCGGCACGCTGCGATTTTTCAAAGTAACCCAAGCAAAACGCGCGGTGGCATTGAGCGGCGGGTGCATGCGCAGTTCTTGCAAATCAGGGGCCACGGCGCGTACCGCCACCACCACCGCATCGCTGGTGCGGGCCACATCGAGCAGGCTGGAAATTTCTTCACAGCGCAGGGTGATGAGTTGCTCGGGGTGCGCCTCTGGGCCATAGCGGTCAATCAACACACGCGCCACTTCGTCGCTCAGCGGGGTGGAGGCCACCGGGTAGTTGCGCACCATCTCCAAACTCACTTGCTTCTTTTTTGATAGCGGGTGACCTTTGCGGCACATGAACGCACCGGGCAATTCGCCCACTTGCAGCACGTTCAGGTCACTGGCGGGTTTGAGGGATCGCAGGTCAATCACCAGCACATCCAACTGCCGCTCACGCAGGGCGCGCACCAGCAAATCGGTGTTGCCACGCGCAATGTCTAGCTGAGCTTGCGGGTATTGCTGGGCCATGTGCAGCAGCAAAGGTGTCATGAGCATGGCGCCTGCGCCCGAGCCTAGCCCCAAGCGCACCTGCCCGGTTTCACCGCGGCCCACTTGCTTGGCGTTTTTCACCAGGTCTTGTGCGGCTTCCACCAGTTCGCGCGCGCGCTGCACGGTCTGCCGCCCAAAAGCGGTGAGTTCTACTTTGCGGCCCACCCGGTCAAACAGGGGCTGGCCCAGCTCGTCTTGCAGCGCAGCGATGCTGCGGCTCAAGGCCGGTTGGGTCAGAAACAGGCGAGTGGCCGCCAGGCTGTAAGAGCCGGTGTTGGCCAATTCGATGAGGTGCCGCAACTGAACCAGGGTCATGGTGAGCCTAATTATGCATTCAATGCATACATTGATGCTGCAAAATGCATTGGACGCACAAAACCAGTGTACTTACGATGAAGCCATAGAGATCAGACAACCCAAGAGAAACCCCAACAGGAGACCGTCATGAAGCGCATTGCAAGCACCCTCCAAGCCCTGGCAGCCGCGCTGCTGCTGTGTGGCGCGGCCCACGCCCAAACTTACCCCGCCCGCCCCGTCACCTTGATGGTGCCCTACCCCGCCGGCGGTCTGTCGGACGTGATTGCCCGCACCGTCAACACCACACTGGCTAAAAACTTCGGCCAGCCCGTCATCATTGAAAACCTGGGTGGTGTGAGTGGCGCGATTGCCGCGCAAAAAGTGCTCAGCGCTCCGGCCGACGGCATGATGATTTTTCAGGGCTCGCCCAACGAGCTCATCCTCTCGCCCCTGGCCAATGCCGCGGTGAAGTTCAAGAGCGAAGACTTCCGCCTGGTGCAGATGATTGCCACCGCGCAAATCGGCTTTTTGGCGCGCAAAGATTTGCCGGTCAACACGGTGGACGAGTTTGTGGCGTATGCGGCCAAGATGGCCAAAGAAGGCAAGCCCATCACCTACGCCAGCGTGGGGCCAGGCTCGTTCTATCACCTGCTGGGCGAACACCTCTCCAAAGTCACCCACATCGAGATGACCCACGTGCCCTACAAAGGCGCGGCACCCGCTGAGCAAGATTTGATGGGCAGCCAGGTCGATATTTTCTTGGCGCCTTACGGCAAAAAATACGAAGAGATGCACAAGACCGGCAAGCTCAAAGTGCTGGCCGTGCTCAACAGCGAACGCCTGCCGATGGTCAAAGATTTCCCCGCCATCACCGAGAGCAAAGCCCTCAAAGATTTCACCTTCACCATCTGGACCGGTTACTTTGTGAAGAAAGACACGCCCGAGGCCATCGTGCAAGTCATCCACAAAGCCATCACCGACACCTTGAGCGATGCAGGCGTGCGCACCGGCCTGGAAGCCAACAGCCAGTTGCTGGCCAAGCCCTTGTCCCTGGCTGAGGTGGGCAAGGCGTATGCCGACGGCACCGCGCAGTTCCGCGCGATTGCCAAGTCCATCAACCTGCAGCCGCAGTGACATGAGCTATTTGCGTGAAGCGCTGACCGAGCGTGTGGGTGAATTCATCGCGCTGCGTCGCGAGATTCACCAACACCCCGAGCTGGCCTTTGAAGAGCACCGCACCGCAGACCTGGTGGCCAACAAGCTCGAGGGTTGGGGCTACCAAGTGCATCGCGGCTTGGGTGGCACCGGTGTGGTGGGCACGCTTAAAAAGGGCAGCAGCACACGCACCCTGGGCTTGCGCGCCGACATGGACGCGCTGCCCATTCAAGAAACCAACGGCCTGCCCTGGGCCAGCACCAAGCCTGGTTTGATGCACGCTTGCGGACATGACGGCCACACCGCCATGCTGCTCGCTGCAGCGAAAACCTTGTCGCAGTTGGAATTTCATGGCACGCTGAATGTGATTTTTCAGCCCGCCGAAGAAGGTGGTGGTGGCGCCTTGCGCATGATGCAAGACGGCCTGTTTGAGCAACACCCCTGCGACATGATTTTTGCCATGCACAACATGCCCGGCGTGCCCGCTGGCCAGCTGGTGTTTCGCGATGGCGCCATGATGGCTTCGAGCGACTACGTCACCATCCGTGTGCATGGCGTGGGTGGGCACGGTGCCATGCCGCACTTGGGCACAGACCCGGTGGTGGCGGCATCTAGCATGGTGTTGGCGCTGCAAACCGTGGTTTCGCGCAACGTGGACCCGCAGCATACCGCGGTGGTCACGGTGGGCGCGTTCAACGCCGGCCAAGCCAACAACGTGATACCTGCGCTGGCCAAGTTGGAACTCAGCGTGCGCGCTTTAGACCAGCACGTGCGCTCCTTGCTGGAGCAGCGCATCAAAGACCTGGTGCACGCACAAGCACAAAGTTTTGGGGTGCGTGCCGAGATCGATTGGCGGCCTGGTTACTGCGTGCTGGTGAACCATGACGAGCCCACCGCCATCGCACGCCGCGTGGGTGTGCAGGTGTGTGGTCAAGATGGCGTGAACCTGCATGGCCCAGCGCTCACCGGCAGTGAAGACTTTGCCTTCATGCTCGAGCGTGTGCCCGGCAGCTATCTGTTGATCGGGAACGGCGTGAAAAGTGGCGTGAATGGTGACGTGAATACACAAGATGCAGCTCATCTGCCGCACGCTTGCATGGTGCACAACCCGGGCTACGATTTCAACGACAACATCATCGACATCGGTGCGTCCTATTGGGTCGCGCTGGTGCAAGACGTGCTGACATTTGACTTGCCTCAAGGAGCGCATCAGCACTGAAGCTTTTACAATCACGCAAACATCGGGAGAGTCTGCACACGCAGCGCCGAAGGAGCAACCGCCCCGGAATCTCTCAGGCAAAAGGACCGGTGTTATGCACAAACTCTGAAGAGCTGCTGGCCTCGTCTGCCAGTACACCGCAGGAGCAAGCCTTAGGGCGAATCTCTCAGGTCCAAAACAGAGGGGGCGCCGAGATGGCATGTCGTCATCACGGCCTCAACCCTTGACGTTTTGGAGCTCATCATGACTACTCTTGCCATCATCGGCGGCGGCATCACCGGCGTCACCACCGCTTACGCCTTGGCCAAACGCGGTTACAGCGTCACCTTGTTCGAGCGTCAGCGCTACGCGGCCATGGAAACCAGCTTTGCCAACGGCGGCCAACTCTCGGCCTCGAACGCCGAGGTGTGGACGCACCCCAGCACCTTCATCAAAGGTTTGAAGTGGATGCTCAAAAGCGACGCGCCATTGCTGGTCAACCCCAAGCCAAGCTGGCACAAACTGAGCTGGTTTGCCGAGTTCATCGCGTCCATTCCGCAGTACGAGCGCAACACCATCGAGACCACCCGCTTGGCCATTGAAGCGCGCAAACACCTGTTTGCCTGGGCACAAGAAGAAGGCATTGATTTCGATTTGAAAAAAGAAGGCATCCTGCACATCTACCGCCAAAAGAGTGGCTTTGAACATGCAGGCCGTGTCTCCAAGTTGTTGGCCCAAGGCGGCTTGCCGCGACGCGCTGTCACCCTGGAAGAAATGCGCGCCATTGAGCCCACCTTGGCTGGCGACTACTACGGTGGCTACTTCACCGAAAGCGACAGCACGGGCGATATTCACAAATTCACCAACGGCCTGGCAGCGGCTGCACAACGTCTGGGCGTGAAAATTTTGTACGGCCAAAACGTGAGCGGTGTGAAGAGCACCGGCACACAAGCTTTGGTGAGCGTCACGCAAGACGACGGCGCCGTGACCCAACACAGCTTTGATGCGATGGTGGTGTGCGCTGGCACGGCCAGCCGCGATTTCGCCTCGCAGTTGGGCGACCGCGTGAACGTGTACCCGGTCAAGGGCTACTCGATCACCGTGAATTTGAACGACGAGGTGAGCCAGCAAGGCGCGCCACAGGTGAGCTTGCTGGACGATGAAACCAAGCTGGTGACCAGCCGTTTGGGCGTAGACCGTTTCCGCGTGGCGGGCACGGCTGAGTTCAACGGCATCAACCGCGACATCCGCGCGGACCGCATCAAGCCGCTGGTGGACTGGGTCAACCAGTGCTTTCCCAAAGTGAGCACCCGCTCGGTGGTGCCATGGGCCGGCCTGCGCCCCATGATGCCCAACATGATGCCCCGCGTAGGTCGCGGCAAAGCAGCCAATGTGTTCTACAACACCGGCCACGGCCACCTGGGCTGGACGCTCAGCGCCGTGACCGCTGACATGGTGGCTGGTGTAGTGGCGCAAAACCTGCACGCACCGGCCTTGAACCTTGTCATGCCTCAGACGGGCTTGCGCCAGGCGTAAGCAGGCCACTGCTTCAGTGCCCGGCCTCGGTCGGGCACGGTGTTGTTTGATGTGACTGGGGGATAGGGCAGGTTTTGGCATCAATATTTGCCACTGAAACAGCTTTGCCTTGCTAGACTGTTTCAAGCCGACTTGCCCGCCATGCTGTCCACACTTCGCCAAACCACCCTGACCCTGACTTGCGTCAGCGCTCTGACGGGTTGCAGCTTCTTGCTGCCCACCGGTGAACAAGATGTGAGCCGGCGCTGGGCCGGGTTTGAGGAGGTCAAGGCCAGCTACGACCGCATCGAGCCCTACCAGTCTGATTTGGCTTCAGTCAAAGCGCTGGGCTTTGACCCGGACAAAACACCCAACCTGCAAATCCTCAACCACTCGCAAGTGGTGCGTGCGGTCTTGCCGTCAAGGGCGCAAGACCACATCGCCATTCCGCAGGGCATTGAGGACTGCATGAAAGCGCAAGACCAGTGCGTGGGCTACCTGATGGAGCCCACGCATGTGGACTACGAGCGCCAGGGCAATGTGCTGTTGGACCTGCTGGGCTTCAAGCGCAAAACGCTGATCAAAGGCTGGAAGTTCGGCGCGCTCATCGTGGTGGTCAACGAGCGCGTGGTTTACAAGCAGTGGAACGGCAAACCTAAGATCGAAGAAACCGAGTCGCTCACCAACCCCCTGGGCTTTTTACAAGGCACAGGGGTGAACATGAAGGGTGCGAACTGACCCGTCTTTCGGGCTGCGCAACAAAGCTCACACGAGAGCGAGTGGCTCGGTTAAAATCATGCTCTCTCAAGGAGCGTTGCAGCCCAACAGGGTCAGGCTTGAGATTGATTCAACGACGCTCACCTAGCCACAGGTGAGACCATGACCCCACATTCCGTACCCCCAATGATGCTCGCTGGCCTTGAGCCGGTCACGCTGGGTGCGGGCAGTTTGTTTGTGAACGTGGGTGAGCGCACCAACGTCACCGGCTCCAAAGCCTTTGCCCGCATGATCCTCAATGGTGAGTTTGAGCAGGCCCTGGCCGTAGCGCGTCAGCAGGTGGAAAACGGCGCGCAGATCATCGACATCAACATGGACGAGGCCATGCTCGACAGCCAGGCCGCCATGGTGCGTTTTCTCAATTTGATAGCGTCAGAGCCAGATATTTCGCGGGTTCCGATCATGATTGACTCCAGCAAATGGAGCGTCATTGAGGCCGGTTTGCGTTGCGTGCAAGGCAAGGGCATCGTCAACTCCATCTCCATGAAAGAAGGCCTGGACGAGTTCAAGCGCCAGGCCAAGCTCATCAAACGCTATGGCGCCGCCGCGGTGGTGATGGCCTTTGACGAACAAGGCCAGGCTGACACTTACCAGCGCAAGGTCGAGATTTGCGAGCGCGCTTACCGCGTGCTGGTCGACGAGGTGGACTTCCCGCCCGAAGACATCATTTTTGACCCCAACATCTTCGCCATTGCCACCGGCATTGAAGAGCACAACAACTACGCGGTGGACTTCATCGAGGCCACGCGCTGGATCAAGCAACACCTGCCTGGCGCCAAGGTGTCGGGCGGTGTGAGCAATGTGAGCTTTTCATTCCGCGGCAACGACCCGGTGCGCGAGGCGATTCACACCGTGTTTCTGTACCACGCGATTGCCGCGGGCATGGACATGGGCATTGTGAATGCCGGCATGGTGGGCGTGTACGACGACATCGAGCCCGAGCTGCGCGAGCGGGTGGAAGACGTGGTGCTCAATCGCCGCGCGGACGCGGGCGAGCGATTGGTGGAAATTGCTGAGAACGCCAAGGGCGCTGCCAAAGACGAAACGCAAAAGCTGGCCTGGCGCGCGGGCAACGTGAATGAACGTTTGAGCCACGCGCTGGTACATGGCATCACCGACTTCATCACCGTGGACACCGAAGAGGCCTACCAAGCCATACTGGCCAAAGGCGGACGCCCGTTGCACGTGATTGAAGGCCCGTTGATGGATGGCATGAACGTGGTGGGCGATTTGTTTGGCGCGGGCAAAATGTTTTTGCCCCAAGTGGTGAAAAGTGCGCGCGTGATGAAGCAAGCCGTGGCGCATTTGATCCCCTATATTGAAGAAGAAAAACGCCAGCAAGAAGCGGCCGGTCAAGACGTGCGCGCCAAGGGCAAGATTGTGATTGCCACTGTCAAAGGCGATGTGCACGACATCGGCAAAAACATCGTCACCGTGGTCTTGCAGTGCAACAACTTCGAGGTCATCAACATGGGCGTGATGGTGCCTTGCCACGAAATTTTGGCGCGCGCCAAAGTGGAGGGCGCAGACATCGTGGGCCTGAGCGGCTTGATCACGCCCAGCCTGGAAGAGATGCAGTACGTGGCCGCCGAGATGCAAAAAGACGCGCATTTCCGCATCAAAAAAATCCCGCTGCTCATCGGCGGGGCCACCACCAGCCGCGTGCACACTGCTGTGAAAATTGCGCCGCATTACGAAGGCCCGGTGGTGTATGTGCCCGATGCTTCGCGCAGCGTGAGCGTGGCCCAAGGTTTGTTGTCAGATCAGGCCACCAAGTTCATCGACGAACTCAACGCCGACTACGAGCGCGTACGCCAACAGCACGCCAACAAAAAACAAACCCCCTTGTGGCCGCTGGCCCAAGCGCGCGCGAATGCCACGCCCATTTCTTGGGCCAACTACACGCCACCCAAACCGAAGTTCATCGGCCGACGCGTGTTCAAAAACTTTGACCTGGCTGAGTTGGCCAAGTTCATCGACTGGGGCCCGTTCTTCCAGACCTGGGACTTGGCCGGACCGTTCCCGCAAATCCTCAAAGACGAGGTGGTGGGCCACGAAGCACAGCGTGTGTTCTCAGACGGCAAGCGCATGTTGCAGCGTTTGATTGAAGGCCGTTGGCTCACTGCGAATGCGGTCATGGGATTTTGGCCTGCCAACGCGGTGGGTGATGACATTGAGCTCTACACCGACGAGACCCGCAGCCAAGTGGCCATGACTTGGCACGGCTTGCGCCAGCAAACTGAAAAAACAGCGGTGGATGGAAAAATGCGCCCCAGCCGCTGCCTGGCAGACTTTGTTGCTCCTAAATCAGGAGCAAATAATGTTTCGAGCGGCAAACCCGATTACATCGGTGTGTTTGCCGTCACCGCAGGTTTGGGCGTAGAGAAAAAAGAAAAAGCCTTCATGGATGACCATGACGACTACTCCGCCATCATGCTCAAGGCCCTGGCCGACCGCTTGGCCGAAGCCTTTGCCGAGTGCTTGCACCACCGCGTGCGCACCGACCTGTGGGGTTACGCGGCCGATGAACAGCTCAGCGCCGAAGACCTGATTGCCGAGAAGTACCGCGGCATTCGCCCCGCGCCGGGTTACCCCGCTTGTCCCGACCACAGCTTCAAGCGCGAGATGTTTGAACTGCTGCAGTGCGCCGACATCGGCATGGGCCTGACCGAGAGCCTGGCCATGACACCTGCAGCCAGTGTGAGCGGTTTTTACATGGCGCACCCCGAGAGCACTTACTTCAATGTGGGCCGCATCGGGCATGACCAGTTGGTGGACATGGCCCAGCGCCGACAGGTGGCAGAAAAAGACCTTGAGCGTTTGCTCGCACCCAATCTATGACGCAACCCTTGCTATGGGTAACGCTTGAGATAGGTGGGCGCGCGTGACCACGGCAAACGTGCCAGCGCTGGTACGTCGGTCGATTTTCTTTTTGTCGTGCGCCACGTTTTCGAGCATGGTGGCTCAGCGCATTTGCGACGCCATGCTGCCCGAGCTCTCGCGCGAGTTTGGCGCTTCGCTCACCGAGTCGGCCCAAACCGTGTCGATGTTTGCTGTCACCTATGGCTTGGCGCAACTCATCTACGGCCCGCTCGGTGACCGTCTGGGTAAATTCAAAGTCATCACCGCGGCCACTCTGGCGTGCAGCGTGGGCAGTGTGCTCTCGGCCTTTGCGCCCAACCTCACGGTGCTGGTGTTGGCGCGTGTGTTGGTGGCCTTAGGTGCGGCGGCCATCATTCCCATGTCGATTGCGTGGGTGGGCGACAACGTGCCTTACGAGAAGCGCCAGGAAACCCTGGCGCGCCTGAGCCTGGGCAGCACCATGGGCATTGTGGGTGGGCAGTTGTTTGGCGGTGTGTTCACCGACACGATGGGCTGGCGTTGGGCTTTTGCGCTCATGACCGCGCAGTTCGGTGTGGTGGCTTGGTTGCTGTTCAGAGATTGGCGTCGCCAGGGCTTTCCTGCTGCTGCGCCGGTCACGCAAGAAACGCCGATCAGCTTTGTTCGTCAGGCCTGGCAAATCGCATGCGGACCCTGGTCGCGCTTGGTGCTCATCACCGCGTTCATAGAAGGTGCGGCCGGCTTTGGCATGATGGCCATTTGGGCCTCGCACATGCACCATGAACTGGGCTTGTCGCTCAGCGCCTCGGGCGGCGTGGCCGCGCTGTTTGGCTTGGGTGGTGTGGGCTACATCATGCGGTCTAAAAAACTCATCGCCCGTTTGGGCGAAACGGGCTTGAGCGCCTGGGGCGCAACCATCATGGGTGCTTTTGCTCTGGTGCTGGCCTGGACGCCGGTGTGGTGGCTGGCCCTGCCGGCGTGCTTGTTGGCCGGCTTTGGGTTTTTCATGTTCCACAACACCATGCAAACCAACGCCAGCCAAATGGCACCCACCGCGCGCGGCACCGCCATGTCGACCTTTGCGGCCTGTTTGTTCATGGGCCAATCGGTGGGCGTGATCACCGCCGCCAGCCTGACCGGGATCCTCGGCTCAGCCTGGGTGATCACCCTGGGCGCGGTGGTCATGACCGGCCTGGGCTGGATGTTCTCCCGCGGCATCGCGCAGCGTGAGCGGTTGGTGGGGGTGTGATCGCCTCAGTGGCTGTGCACTTTTTCTTGCAGCCACACTTTGATGAGTGACTGATAAGGCACATCACGCGAGTTGGCCGCAGCTTTGATCGCATCCAACAGGTGTTGAGGCAAGCGCAAGGAAATGGTTTTGGTGCTGGGCTTGAGGTTGGGCAAGCTCACGCGTTTCGCTTGGGACCAGTCCACGTGCTCGCTAGAGTCATGCGATTCCCAGTACGCACGTTCTTGAGCTTCCGATGCGAAGGTGGGGACGGCTTTTTTAGTTGGCTTGCTCATAAATCATTCGCTCCTTGCGATGCATGTCGCGTGCTGAAATCACCCGGATCAACTGCCCTTGTTGGCGCAGCGTGAAGGTGATGTGCAGTTGGCGCCCTTCATCTGTTCTGCCAAGTGCGTGGATTCGTATCTCTTGCTGGCTGTGCGCTGGGTCATGTAGGGTGAGCAGGGGCACATTGAAGAATACCTGCTCTGCCTCAGCTTGCGACACCCCGTGCTTGGTCTCGCTTTTACGGGCGTTCCCAGCGTCCCATTCAAAACCTGTGATCTTGGCAAAATCGATCATCTGTATATTACCATCATGTACAAAATTCCTGTTGCGAGACTGCTTGTCGGACCTCAAATCACATCGCCGGTCGGTATTGCAGGGCCTCGGCCACGTGTTCGGTGAGTACCTGCGGGCTGTTGGCCAGATCGGCCAGGGTGCGGGCCACTTTGAGGGTGCGGTGGGTGCCGCGGCCTGACCAGCCCAGGCGGGTGGCGGCGTGGTTCAAAAAGCTGCGGGCGGCATCGTCGAGGCGAATGTGGGCGTCCAACATGCCGGCGTTCAAACTTTGGTTGCTGCAACCTTGACGCTGTTCGGCCACGCGACGTGCGGCTTGCACACGTGTGCGGACTGCTTCAGAACTTTCTTCGTGGCGTGTGGTTTGCAGTAGCTCTTGTGCGGGCAGGGCGCTCACGCTCACATGCAAATCAATGCGGTCAAGCAGCGGGCCGCTGAGGCGCGCCTGGTAACGCGCCACCTGGTCAGGCGTACATTTGCACACGCGGTGGCTGGCCCCCGCATAACCGCAGGGGCAGGGGTTCATGGCGGCCACCAACTGGAACTGCGCGGGAAACTCTGAGCGTTGCGCTGCGCGTGAGATGGTGATGTGCCCGGTTTCCAAAGGTTCGCGCAAGGCCTCTAAAGCACTGCGGGGAAACTCCGGCAGCTCATCTAAAAACAGCACGCCATGGTGGGCCAGAGAAATTTCGCCTGGTCTGGGTGGTGAGCCGCCGCCTACCAGCGCCACCGCGCTGGCCGAGTGGTGCGGGCTGCGGGTGGGGCGTTGGCCCCAGTCTTCCAATTTGAAGCGCCCGGCCAGGCTGGCAATGGCGGCGCTTTCCAGTGCCTCGTGCGTGTTCATGGGCGGCAGCAAGCCAGCAAACCGCTGGGCCAACATGGTTTTGCCCGAGCCTGGCGGCCCACTCATCAAAAGGCTGTGGCCGCCAGCGGCTGCAATTTCCAAAGCTCGTTTGGCTGCACTTTGGCCGCGTACCTCGTTCAGGTCAGGCAACGACATAACGTTTTGCGGCGCTTGCGCGCGCACCACCTGCCAGCCCTCACCGGGCACGGTGCTGCCCATGCCACCCAGGGCTTCGGCTTGTCCTTCGGGCAGGAGCTGCGCCACCACATCCAACAAGTGCTTGGCGCTGATGACACGGGCTTCGGGCACCAGAGCGGCTTCTTGCGCGCTTTGCGGCGGCAGCACCAAGCGAACGCCCGAGTTGGAGGTGCCAGATGTGTTGCTGAGGTCATGCAAGGCCAAGGCCGCAGCCAGGGCGCCACGCACCGCGCGCAACTCGCCAGAGAGCGACAACTCCCCCGCAAATTCATAGGCTGCCAACTTCGCGGCATCCAACTGACCGTCCGCCGCCAGAATGCCCAAGGCGATGGGCAGGTCAAAGCGACCCGAGTCTTTGGGCAGGTCGGCCGGGGCCAGATTGACGGTGATGCGCTGGTTGTTCGGAAAGCTCAGACCCGAGTTGAGGATGGCTGAGCGCACCCGCTCGCGCGCTTCCTTCACTTCCACATCGGCCAGGCCCACCAAATTGAAGGCCGGCAGCCCGTTTGCCAGGTGGACTTCGACGGTGACCGGCGCGGCTTTGAGCCCGACGAGCGAGCGACTTTGCACCAAAGCGAGGCTCATGGTGGTGTTCTCCCTGAAAAAGCACTCTTTTGGTGCGTTTGTTGATGTGCGCCAAGCTGGTGCAAGCCAGGTGAGCCTAGGCTTGTTGGGTTGTCGCAGCCCATGATTCAAGCGGAACCCACCCCTGTTGTCGATGGTGTCTACCCTGAGGATGGGTAAAAACCCCAATGCTGGCACGGTAACTGCTAGATCAGTCCGTCTCTTTCCCTTTTTTACATGGAGTAGTTATGAACCTCAAATCCAAAACCGCCCTGGCCGTGCTGGCCCTGATCTCTTCTGGCGCTTTCGCTCAGACAGCCCCTGCCGAGCCTGAGTCCACCCTGGGCTACAACATTGGCGTGGTGAGCAACTACAGCTTCCGCGGTATCACCCAGACCAACTACGGCGGCGCTGTGCAAGGCGGCGTGGACTACGCCCACAAGAGCGGCTTCTATGTCGGCGCTTGGGCCTCCAATGTGTCATGGGTGAAGCAGTTCAATGGTGCGTCCAAAGGCGACTATGAGCTGGACTTGTACGGCGGCTACAAAGGCGAAGTCATGCCTGGTGTTGGTTTTGATGTCGGCTTCATTACTTACCAGTATCCCGGCAACGACTCCGGTGCTGTTGGTACCCAAGGTTACGCAAACCCTGCTGTTTACTCAAACGCCAGCACCAACGAGGTCTACATTGGTTTGACCTACGGCGTGGCCACTTTCAAAGTGAACCAGAGCATGGGTGACTTCCTGGGTAACGCTAACACCAATGGCAGCCGTTATTACGACCTGAGCGCCACGATTGATTTGGGCGATGGTTATAGCCTGGTACCCCACGTTGGTCGCCAAACCATTCCTAACTTGAACAACGCTGCTGACTACACCGATTACGCTTTGACTTTGGCTAAAGACATGGGCAATGGCTTGGTCTTGTCTGCTGCTGCAGTGACGACTACTGGCGGTGCTTTCTATCAGAACCAAGCTGCTCCTGCTGGCGACGGTAAGTACATCAGCAAGACTGCAGCCGTGATCGGCCTGAAATACAGCTTCTGATCACCCTCATCACTCACGAGGAGTCACTATGAAACTCATCACTGCCATCATCAAACCGTTCAAGCTTGACGAGGTCCGCGAAGGCCTCTCAGCGATCGGCGTGCAAGGCATCACCGTGACCGAAGTCAAAGGCTTCGGTCGTCAAAAAGGCCATACCGAGCTGTACCGCGGCGCGGAATATGTGGTGGACTTTTTGCCCAAGGTCAAGATCGAAGCGGCTGTGGCTGACGAGCTCGTCGACCGCACCATCGAAGCCATTGAAGGCTCGGCCCGCACCGGCAAGATCGGTGACGGCAAGATCTTCGTCTACAACCTCGAGCAGGTCGTTCGCATCCGCACCGGTGAAACCGGCAAAGAAGCGCTCTGATCCCCATCCCCACAACCCAAGAGAAATTGACATGAAAAAACTACTTGTCTCCCTCGCCCTCGGATGGGGAATGCTGACCGCTGGTACGGCTGCATTTGCCCAAGCCGCCCCCGCGGCAGCGCCTGCCGCTGAAGCCAAAGCAGAAGCCAAGGCCCCTGCAGCCAAAGCTGAAGCGCCTGCCGCCGCCGCTGGCGCTGCTGCTCCTGCTGCGCCCGCAGCGGCTGACGCAGCCCCTGTTGCTGTGCCCAACAAAGGCGACACCGCCTGGATGATGGTCTCCACCCTGTTGGTGATCTTGATGACCGTGCCCGGTCTGGCCTTGTTCTACGGCGGTTTGGTCCGCAGCAAGAACATGCTGTCGGTGCTCATGCAAGTCATGGTGACCTTCTCGCTGATCGTCGTGCTGTGGTTCCTGTATGGCTACAGCTTGGCGTTCACCGAAGGCAACGCGTTCATCGGTGGTTTTGACCGCCTGTTCATGAACGGTGTTTGGGACAACGCTGCAGGCACCTTTGCGAACGCCGCCACCTTCTCCAAAGGTGTGGTGATTCCTGAGATCGTGTTTGCTGCCTTCCAAGCCACTTTCGCTGGCATCACTTGCGCGCTGATCGTCGGTGCTTTCGCAGAACGCATGAAGTTCTCGGCTGTGCTGTTGTTCATGGCCCTGTGGTTCACTTTCAGCTATGCGCCTATCGCCCACATGGTGTGGTTCTGGATGGGTCCTGATGCCTACACCGCCGCTGACGTGGTGGACGCGATGAACGGCAAAGCCGGTTACATCTGGCAAATGGGCGCGCTGGACTTCGCTGGCGGTACTGTGGTGCACATCAACGCCGCTGTGGCTGGCTTGGTGGGTGCTTACATGACTGGCAAGCGTCTGGGTTACGGCAAAGAGTCGATGGCCCCTCACAGCCTGACATTGACCATGGTGGGTGCTTCCCTGCTGTGGGTGGGTTGGTTCGGTTTCAACGCCGGCTCTGCCCTGGAAGCCAACGGTTTCGCTGGTCTGGCCTTCGTGAACACCTTCGCGGCAACCGCTGCAGCCGTGTTGTCCTGGTGCCTGGGTGAAGCCATGCACCGTGGCAAAGCCTCGATGCTGGGCGCTGCTTCCGGCGCGGTGGCTGGCTTGGTGGCCATCACCCCCGCCGCTGGTAACGTCGGCATCGGTGGTGCGTTGATCATCGGCTTGCTGGCTGGCTTCATCTGCCTGTGGGGCGTGACCGGTCTGAAGAAGATGCTGGGCGCTGACGACACCTTGGACGTGTTCGGCGTGCACGGCGTGGGCGGTATCTTGGGTGCGCTGTTGACCGGCGTGTTCAACTCGCCCTCCCTGGGCGGCCCCGGCTTCGTGGCTGACTGGGTCACGGCCACTGCCATCACCGCAGCTGACTTCTCGGTCTTCGGCCAGGTGTGGACACAGCTCAAAGCCGTGCTCATCACCATCGTGTGGTCGGGTGTGGTCTCCTTCGTGGCCTTCAAGATTGTGGACATGACCATCGGTCTGCGTGTCACTGAAGAAGAAGAGCGCGAAGGTCTGGACATCGCCTCGCACGGCGAGAGCGCTTACAACCGCTGATCTGTCTTTTTCGAGAAAGTCTCCCCCTCATACCCGCCAAGGCGCAAGCCCTGGCGGGTTTTTTACGTGGGTCTCCTCGGTGACGGCGTATCTCCTGCGGTTCAGGGTGTCCGACCTGTTCCTGCACAAGTCTGGCGGCTCTGAGCCATTAACATAGCTGGATGGACACAGCCCAATCAACCCACATTGCGCCTTACATCGACCGCATCCGCGCTGCCGCGGCCAACGGCACGCCGCTGCGACTGCGCGGCGGGGGCAGCAAAGACTTTTACGGCCAAGGCTTGACCGGCGAGCTGCTCAGCACCCGGGAGCTGGGCGGCATCATGAGTTACGAGCCCAGCGAACTGGTGGTGCGTGTGCGCACCGGCACCCGTTTGGCTGAGGTGGAAGCCGCGCTGGCTGAGAAAGGCCAGTGCCTGCCTTTCGAGCCCCCGCACTTTTCTGAGAACAGCACGGTTGGTGGCATGGTGGCCGCTGGTTTGTCTGGCCCGGCACGCGCCACCGCCGGTGCGGTGCGCGACTACATCTTGGGTGTCAACCTCATCAACGGCAAAGGCGAGTATTTGAGCTTTGGCGGCCAGGTCATGAAAAACGTGGCGGGCTATGACGTCTCGCGCCTGATGGCCGGCAGCTTGGGCACCTTGGGTTTGATGACCGATGTGAGCCTGAAGGTCTTGCCGGTGGCCCCTGCAGAAACCACGTTGCGCTTTGTGCTGGACGAAGCCAGCGCGCTGCAAAAACTCAACGCCTGGGCCGGTCAGCCCCTGCCCCTGAACGCCAGTTCGTGGGTGATGGAGAACGGCCAACCCACGCTGTACCTGCGCTTGCGCGGTGCGGTGGCAGCGGTGGAGTCAGCCAGCCAAAAGTTACTCGCTGAAGTGAGCGGTACCCGCCTGGACGACGCCCCAACCCGCGCCGATTGGGCCAAGGCCCGCGACCTGTTGCTGCCCTGGTTTGCCGAAGGCTTTGCCCGGGGTGATGCGCTGTGGCGCCTCTCGGTGCCTCAAACCACCGCACCACTTGATATTGGCGACACCCTGATTGAATGGCTGGGCGGCCAACGCTGGGTGTTCGTGGCAGCTGGCAACACCGAATCCGCTACAAAAATAAGAGCTAAAGCACTAGCTGTGGGCGGGTCTGCCACCCTATTTGTTGAGCCAACCGGCAAACACGCGGCCAATGCGCAAGTGTTTGACGCGCTCAAAGCGCCGCTGGACCGCATCAGCCGCGAACTCAAACGCCAGTTCGACCCCGCCAACATTTTCAACCGCGGCCGTTTGTACCCGGACCTCTGATCGGCGAAACCTCATGCAAACCAACCTCGCCCCCGAATACCAAGGCACCGCCGACGGCCAAGCCGCTGAAGCCATTTTGCGCAAGTGCGTGCACTGCGGTTTTTGCACCGCCACTTGCCCCACCTACCAGCTGTTGGGTGATGAGCTTGACGGCCCGCGCGGTCGCATTTACCTGATGAAGCAGGTGCTTGAAGGCCAAACGCCCACCCGTAAAACCCAGCAGCACCTGGACCGGTGCCTGACCTGCCGCAACTGCGAAAGCACCTGCCCCTCGGGTGTGGACTACGGGCATTTGGTGGACATCGGCCGCAAGTTGGTGGACGCGAAAGTGGAACGCCCCGCTGGCGAAAAACTGCTGCGTTGGGCGCTCAAAGAAGGCCTGCCTTCGCCCCTGTTCAAACCGGCCATGAAGATGGGCCAGATGGTGCGCGGCTTGTTGCCCGATGCTTTGAAAGCCAAAGTGCCCGCGCCGCAAAACGCGGGCCGCTGGCCCACACGCGAACACGCCCGCAAGGTGCTGATGCTCGAAGGCTGCGTGCAGCCGGCCATGATGCCCAACATCAACTCAGCCACAGCGCGCGTGTTGGACGCCGCGGGCATTCAAGCTGTGATTGCGCCCAAAGCGGGTTGCTGTGGCGCGGTGAAATTTCACCTCAACGACCAGGACGGCGGCAAAGCCCAGATGCGCGCCAACATCGACGCTTGGTGGCCGATGGTCGAGCTAGTTGAAGCGATTGTGATGAACGCCTCGGGCTGTGGTGTGACTGTCAAAGAATACGGCCACATCTTGCAAGACGACCCGCAATACGCAGCCAAAGCGGCGCGCATCAGCGAGCTCACCCAAGACCTGAGCGAGTTGCTGCCTGATTTGGTGAACGCCCTGAAAGACAAAGTGAGCGTGAACGTCGCGCAAGTGGCGTTTCACCCGCCTTGCACTTTGCAGCACGGCCAAAAGCTGCGCGGTGGTGTGGAAAAGCATTTGGGTGACTTGGGCTTTGCGGTCAAGGTGGCCAACAACGAACCGCACCTGTGCTGCGGCTCGGCTGGCACCTACAGCGTGCTCAACCCGGACATTGCTTACCAGCTGCGCGACCGCAAACTCGGCCACTTGCAGCAAATGACGCCCGAGGTGATCGTGTCGGCCAACATCGGTTGCATCACCCACCTGCAGTCGGGCACAGCCACACCGGTCAAGCACTGGGTGGAAGTGTTGGACGCGGCGCTCAACACATCTTCGTAGTTCCAGCTCAAGACAAAAGTTTGCTGGATTGGCGCGCATGACTGCGGGTCAATACCCATAGCCACCTCGCGTGGCCTTGCTAGCATGGCAGTCTGTGTGTGGATTGGAGATTGACATGACGGTTCGATTCAAAACCTGGTGGTTATTGTTGGGCGCTTTGTGCGCGTTCATCGGCTTGGCGCAAGCGCAAGACTTTGTGGGCCGCAAAGAAGGCAGTTTTGAAGTCAAGGGTTTCAAGTTCAGCACGGGTGAGGTGATGGACGTCAAACTCAACTACACCACCCTGGGCGACCCCAAAAACGAAGCGGTGTTGATCCTGCACGGCACCACCGGCAGTGGCGCGGGCATGCTGGGCGCGCCGTTTGGTGGCGAGTTGTTTGGCCCCGGCCAACCGCTCGATGCCAGCAAGTACTACGTGATCCTGCCCGATGCGATTGGCACCGGCAAATCCACCAAACCTTCTGACGGTTTGCGCGCCAAGTTCCCGCGCTACAACTACGATGACATGGTCAACGGCCAGCACCGCTTGGTCACCGAACACCTGGGCATCAAGCACCTGCGTGTGGTGATTGGCAACAGCATGGGCGGCATGCAAACCTGGATGTGGGCGCAACGTTGGCCCGGCATGATCGACCTGGCCGTGCCCATGGCCTCCATGCCTGTGGCCATGTCAGGCCGCAACTGGATGATGCGCCGCCTCATCATCGACTCGATCCGCAACGACCCCGAGTGGATGGGCGGCAACTACACCAAGCAGCCTCGCAGCTGGCAATTTGCCAGCGTGTTTTATTCCACTGCCACGCTCGGTGGCGACCAAGCTTTGTACAAAGCAGCACCCACGCGCGAGAAGGCCGATGCGGTGCTGAACGCGCGTTTGAATGGCCCCTACGCTGGCGATGCGAACGACCACCTCTACCAGTGGGAATCGTCGGGTGACTACGACCCCTCCAAAGGTTTGGAGAACATCCGCGCGCGGGTGCTGGTGGTCAACTCGGCCGATGATGAACGCAACCCACCTTCACTGGGGGTGATGGAGCGTGAACTGCCGCGCATCAAAAACGCACGTTTGTTTTTGATTCCCGCGAGCCCCGAGACCGCGGGCCACGGCACGACCGCGCAGGCCAAATGGTGGAAGCAAGCGCTGGCTGAAGAGCTGGCCCGCGCGCCGCGTTTGAACAAGTAAGACGCTGGCTCTGGGGCTCAGGCGGCTAATGCTGCCTCGATGTCTTTGGCCATGCCAGCAGGCTTGTCGGTGGGCGCATAACGTTTGATGACCTGACCGTCTTTGCCCACCAAAAACTTGGTGAAGTTCCACTTGATGCCCTCGGTGCCCAACAGCCCGGGGGCGACTTGTTTGAGCCAGGCAAACAGCGGGTGAGCGCCCGCGCCATTCACCTCCACCTTGGCCATCATGGGAAAGCTCACGCCGTAGTTGCGCTGGCAAAAGGTGTGGATTTCTTGCGCGCTGCCTGGGTCTTGGCTACCGAATTGGTTGCACGGAAAACCCATCACCACCAGGCCGCGTTCGCCATAGGTTTTGTGCAGTTCTTCCAAGCCCGCAAATTGCGGCGTGAAGCCGCAGGCGCTGGCGGTGTTGACGATGAGCAGCACCTTGCCATGCAGGTCTTGCAAGGGCAGATCTGCGCCTTCGATGGTTTGGGCTTGAAAATCAAAAACGCTGGTCATGAGGAACCCTCCAAAGCCGCCCACAGGGCCGCAGCCAAAATCAAAGCGCCACCCAAGAGCGTGCGCAACTCCAGGGAACTGGCCCCCAGCAGCACCGAGCTGGTGGTGGCAAACACCACTTCCGTCAACATGATGAGCGAGGTGGCGTTCGCACGCAAGCGCGCCGCACCGTATTGCAGACCCAAGTTGGCCAGCAAAAACGCCAAGCCGGTGCCAGCAGCCCAGGGCAGCCAAGCCCAGTCCTGCGGTGGTTGAACAGATGCGGCCATGCCAGCGTCAGTCAAACCTACCGCGACAAACCCAACCAACAACGCGGCCATGAAGGCCATACCACTGCCCCCCATCAGCATGGCCACCATGCGGGTGCCTTCGGGTGCGCGCTGAAAACGCCGCAACAAAATATTGGTGAGTGCAAAGCACATGCCGCCTGCCAGGGCCAGCCAATCGGTGCCTTGTTGCGGCCAGGGCCATGGGGCTTCGGGTGTTTTGAGCACCACCACCACCCCAGCCAGCGCCAGGGCCAAACGCGCCAAAGCGCCGGGGGTGGGGCGCTCACCCAAGAGGGGCCAGGCCAGCAGCACCACCCAGGCGGGCATGAGGTAAAAAAGCAGCACCACGCGCACCACGTCGCCCAGCGTCACAGCCCAGTTGAAGCACACATTGGTCAGGCCCGCAGCCAGGGCCAGCCACAGCAACTCGGGGTGGTGCCGGCAGGCCAGCAAGGCTTGGGGGCGCCACAGCAGCAACACCGCGAGTGCGATGGCGTACAGCACCCCCGTGGCCCACAGCGGGTGCAGGCCGAGCAACTGCATTTCGCGAAACGGCCACCACGACAGACCCCAGATCAGCGCGTTGAGCACCAGCGCCAGTGCGGCCAGAGCTTGCGCCATGGCGCTCAGCCGTGCAAGTTGTCGTTGCGGGCGATGTCCATGAGGCGGTCAATCTCCACCGCGTGCTTGACGCAGTTGGTCTGGTGCCAGCGTTGAATCAGCCACATGAAGCCCGCCACCACCAAACCAAAACCGGTGATGGCGCCAAAGGCCGAGAGCCCCAGGCCAGTGGACAAGCTGTAAAGCCCACCCAAACCCAAAATGCAAGCTTGCTCGTTGAAGTTCTGCACGGCAATGGAGCGGCCCGCCCCCATCAGGTTGTGGCCGCGGTGCTGCAGCAGCGCGTTCATGGGCACCACCAAAAAGCCGCCCAGCCCGCCCAGCAGCACCAGGAAGGGGGCAGCCACCCACACGTTGTCGATGAAGTTGAGCAAGATCACCAGCACACCCATGCCGATGCCCAGGGGCATCACACGCGTGGCGTGCTCCAGGCGCATGCGCATGGACGCCACCACCGCACCCACTGCCGTGCCAATGGCCACCACGCCCACCAGCGACGAGGCTTGGGTGACGCTGTAGCCCAAAGCCGCTGCGGCCCAGGCCAACACGATGTAACGCAAATTGCCGCTCACGCCCCAAAACAAGGTGGTGGTAGCCAAAGAAATTTGGCCGAGTTTGTCGCGCCACAAGGCGGTGTTGCATCGCCAAAAATCGGGCAGCAGGGCCAAGAGGTTGCGCGGCATGGGGCGCATCTCCACGCCGGTGGCGGGAATGCGGGTGTTGAACCAGGCTGCGAGCATGTAGATGAAAATCAACACGCTGATGGCCGCTTCAGGCGCGGTGTCGATGCTGGTGCTGATGAGGGGGAAGTCAATCGCCAGCAGGTGGGTGGAGATCATCGGCCCCACCAACTGACCGCCAAGCAAAACACCCAGAATGATGGAGGCGATGGTCAGGCCCTCAATCCAGCCATTGGCTTTGACCAATTGAGAAGCTGGCAAGAGCTCGGTCAAGATGCCGTACTTGGCCGGCGAATAAGCCGCCGCGCCCAAACCCACCACCGCGTAAGCCATGAGCGGGTGCGAGCCAAACAGCATCATCAGGCAGCCGATGACCTTGATGGTGTTGCTCATCAGCATCACCTTGCCCTTGGGGTAGGCGTCAGCAAAAGCGCCCACGAAGGGCGCCAAAATCACATAAAACAAAGCGAACATCGGCACCAGCGCTGCCTGCTGCCACTCGGGTGCACCGGCACCGCGTAGCAATTGCACTGCACCCACAAACAAGGCGTTGTCTGCCAGCGAGCTGAAAAACTGCGCCGACATGATGGTGTAAAAACCGCGTTTCATTGAGACACTGATCGGCCACCGTGGGCGGGTGGCTAAGGGGGCATGAAGGAGGCTGAACCTGAAAGAACTGTCGTTGGCAGGTTATAGCACGCGCCCAGATGTCAGAATCTGGTTTGTCCCTTCATCTTGTGCGTTATTTCAAGACATGTCCCGCCCCATCCGCGCCACCATCCATACCGAGGCCCTGCGCCATAACCTGGCCCGGGCGCGCGCGCTGGTGCCCGATGCCAAGCTGTGGGCGGTCGTCAAGGCCAATGCCTATGGCCACGGCATCGAGCGCGTGTTTGAAGGTTTGCGTGGCGCCGATGGTTTTGCTCTGCTGGATTTGAACGAAGCCCAGCGTGTGCGCGACCTGGGTTGGCGTGGTCCCATCTTGTTGATTGAGGGTGTGTTTGAGCAGCGTGACCTGGAGCTGTGTTCACGCCTGGGGCTGTGGCACACCGTGCACTGCGAAGAACAAATTGACATGCTGGCCACCCACAAAACCCATGTGGGCCACCGCGTGTTTTTGAAAATGAACAGCGGCATGAACCGCCTGGGTTTTGCGCCCCAGCGTTACCGCGCCGCCTGGAGCCGCTTGAGCGCCTTGCCTCAGGTGGAAGAAATTTCGCACTTCACCCACTTTGCGTGTGCCGACGAAGACGGCGGCATTGCCCGCCAAATTGAGGTGTTTGAAACCCACACCCACGACCTGCCCGGTGAACGCTCTTTGAGCAACAGCGCAGCGCTTTTGCGCACCTGCAATCTGCCTTCGGATTGGATGCGCCCCGGCGTGTTGTTGTACGGCGCATCGCCCGATTTTCCTGCGCACACCGCGCAAGACTGGGGCCTGCAACCCGCCATGAGCCTGCGCTCTCGGGTGGTGGGTGTGCAGCAACTGCAAGCGGGCGACACCGTGGGCTATGGCGCGCGCTTCACCGCACCTGGCCCCATGCGCATCGGCGTGGTGGCCTGCGGTTATGCCGACGGTTATTTGCGCAGCAGCGGCAGCGTGAGCCCCACACCGGTGCTGGTGGACGGCCAACGCGCCCAGATCGTAGGGCGGGTGAGCATGGACCTCATCACCGTGGACCTGAGCCACCTGCCCGATGCCGGTATGGGCAGCGAGGTCACGCTGTGGGGGTCTTCAAGTCAAGGCCACTTGTTGCCGATAGATGAGGTGGCCCAATCGGCTGGCTCGATTGGTTACGAGTTGATGTGCGCCCTGGCGGCGCGCGTGCCTGTGGACCTTGTGGATTGAACCATGTACCTGTCCCCCTGAATTTGCTCGTCTCTGGTGCTGCGGTGCCAGTGGATATTCGCAACCCTCAGGGTCAGTTGCTCTTGCGTCGGGGTGAGTTGCTGGTGGACGAGGCTCACCTGCAGCGCCTGCGCGCGCACAAGCCGTGCATCAGCGTGGCCGATGCGCGGGCCTGGCAGCGAGCCTACGAGCGTGCGGTGCAGCGCCAGCTCCGAGATGGCTCTTTGAGTCACGACCTGCTTCTTGACCAATTGCCCGCCACCATCGAGGCGCAAGACTATGCCGAGCTGCCCACGCAGTTCCTCAAAGGCGGCTGGTTGGACGCGCAAGAGGTGCTGCGTGTGTTGTTGTTCCATGGCGGGCTGGCGATGGACCCGCTGCCGCGCCTGCGCATGATGGAAGAGCGCGCCATGCAGTGGCTGCAGACGGATGCCGACGACAGCATGCTCAGCCTCTTCCAAGCCCTGGCCACGCCCAGCCTGGGTTACTGCGCCACGCATGCCTTGCTTTGCCTGGTCATCACGCAACTCACCGCTGAAAAATTAGGCTTGCCGCAAGCGCAGCGTCGTGCACTGCGCATGGCCGCGTTGACCATGAACATCGGCATCGGTCGCATTCAAGACGCGATGGCGCTGCAGACCACGCCCCTCACGCCAGCACAACGTGCGCAGGTGCAGGCTCGCCCGCAAATCAGTCACGATATTTTGCAAGGCTTTGGTTTGGATGACCCACTGGTGCTCGACCTGGTGCGCTGGCACCACGAGCCTGCTAACTCGCAAGCCTTGGCCGACAAGCTGTTGCCCCGCTTGGTGTTGCACCTGGCCAATGTGCTGGTGGCCAAAATGGCTTCGCGTCAGACCCGAAGCTCGCTGGTGCCGAAAACAGCAGAGCGTGCGCTGTACCTCGATGCGGTGGCGCACCAAAGCCCAGCTGATCACGCGACAGCCTCAAGCAACGCTGCTGAGGGCGCCTTGAGTTTGCAAGTGAGCGCGGCCATGGCCTCGGCCATCGGGTTTTTTCCGCCGGGCAGTTATGTGCGGCTGACCAATGGCGATACTGCGATCTGCGTGCGCCGCGGCGCACAGGCCAACACGCCCTGGGTGGTGCCGATTGCGGACAGCAACAGCATGCCTTATGGCCACTTCACCGCGTATGACGCCAGCCGCACGCATGGCATTGCGCAGGCGGTGAATTTTGAGAAGGTGCGCCTGAGTCTGAACCTGGAAAAAATCCGCCGTGCGCGTGACCGCGTGGCGGTGCCAGCGTGACGTCCTGCTAACCCAACTTCAGACACACCGCACCCGCGGCGATCAAAGCTACCGCGATGAGTTTGGGTGGCGTGAGGCGCTCTTTCAAAAACACCGCACCGATCACCATCGCAAACACAATCGAGGTTTCGCGCAGTGCGGCCACCAAGGCTACCGGTGCTTGCGCAAACGCCCACAACACCAAGCCATAAGCGCCCAGCGTGCCTGCGCCGCCCCAAGCCGCCAATTTCAAACCGTCGCGTGTTGTGATGATCGGTCTTGAGCCTGCATCCACAGACGCGTAACGATGTCTGGCAACGGCCATCAGCAGCATCAACACCGCCGTGCCGATGAACAAATACAGGGTGTAGCCCAAAGCGTTGCCTGCCAGGCGCACACCCGCGCCGTCCACCAAGGTGTAGATGGCAATCACCACCGCGTTGAGCAAAGCCACCAGCACAGTGAAGGTCGGCACGCTGGCTTGCGCGCGCCACGCGGCCATGCCCATGCCCAGCACGCCCGCGCACACCAACGCCACACCCAGGCCTGCGCCCAAGCTCAAGGTCTCACCCAGCACCAACACGCCCAAGAGCGCGGTGAGCGCGGGGGCACTGCCGCGCATCAGCGGGTAAGCCACGCCCAGTTCCGAGCCGCGGTAGGCCAGGGCAACCAAAGTGAAGTACACCCCGTGGATCAACACGGAGGCGATGAGGTAAGGCCAGCTGGCAACATCAGGCACCGGTGCGGTGCCAAGCAGTGGCAAGGCCCACACCGCAGCGCCACACACGATCCACACCGTGCTGCTGAACTTGTCGGCCGCGCTGCGCACCAGCGCGTTCCACAGCGCATGCAGCAGGGCCGAGCCCAGCACCACCAGCATGACCTGCAGGGTCATTTTTTTCGCAAACCCAGCGCCATCACCGTGCCCACCACCAAGAGCGCGCCAGCCACTTGCATGGCGGCAATGCGTTGGTCCAACAGCGCCCAGGCCATCACCAAAGCGGCCACCGGTTCCACATTCATGATGGGCGAGCTGCCCACCACACCGAGCTTGGGCAAGAGGGTGAACATGATGGAAAACGCGGTGCCGTAAAACAGCGTCAAACACGCCAGGCCCCACCAGCCCGCTGGCGCATCGGGCAGGTGCAAGCCACCTTGCGCCAAGGCGCCCAGGGCGGCCAGCACGCCCACCAAGCCCATGGAAATCACCGTGCGCACCCGTCCGTCCACGTCCGCCGCTTCATGCTGGGTGAGCACCATGGCAATACCAAAACTCGCCCCGGCGGTCAGCGCAAACGCCACACCTGCGCCAATGCGCCCCCATTGTTCGGCGGCACTCAAGCCGGATGCAGCACCCACCACATCCAAGGCCAGCGCCAGGCCGATCAACAGCACGGGCATGGCCAGCAGCACTTTGCGCTCCGGCACACGGCGGTAAAGCACCGCGTCCCACATCGCGGTCCACAGCGGGTAGGTGTTGAAGGCCAGCAGGGCCAGGGCCACCGGCAAGCGCGCCACGGCCGAATACAGGCACAGGCTTTGGATGCCAATCAAGCAGCTCACGCCCAGCATCACCACGCGCTGGCGGCCGTTGAGGTTCCAGGCCACACCCTGGTGCCACACCACCAAGGCCACCACCAGGCAAGTCGCCAGGCTGCGCACGGTGACCGCAGTGGCCACATCCACCCCGTGGTTGAAGGCAAAGCGCGCGGCCACATGGTTGGCCCCGAACAGGCAGGCCAACAAGAGCAGGGTGATGAAAGCCGAACGGCTGATGGCTTGGGTGGGTGCGTTCATGCCTGCATGCTAACCAAGGCGGGCTCGACGGGCTGACGTCTGCGCGTCAGCAGTGGTTGGGCTGTGGATTTATCCAGTATCATGCCGCCATGGCCAAAGAAAAAACGGTTTACACCTGCAGCGAGTGCGGTGGCACCACCCCACGCTGGCTGGGCAAGTGCCCGCACTGCAATGCTTGGAACACGCTGGTCGAAGGCGTGGCGGAATCAGCCGCGCCCAGCAAAAACCGTTTTGCGGCCCTGGCCAAAACTGCCGAAGTGGCGGTGCTGGCCGACATCGAAGCCACCGAAGTGGCCCGCACCCCCACCGGCATGGAAGAGCTTGACCGCGTGCTGGGCGGCGGCATGGTCGAAGGCGGTGTGGTGCTGATTGGCGGTGACCCGGGCATCGGCAAATCCACCTTGCTGTTGCAGGCTTTGGATGCCATCGAAAGACAGGGCGAACGTCTTGGCCAGGGTTCAGGCGAGCGACAAGGCGGTGGCGGCCACACCCTGTATGTCACCGGTGAAGAAAGTGGCGCGCAAGTGGCGCTGCGCTCGCGCCGCCTGGGGCTGGAGCGCTCGCAGGTGAAGGTGTTGGCTGAGATTGAGCTGGACAAAATTTTGGCCACGCTTGCGGCCACCAAACCGGCCATTGCGGTCATCGACTCGATTCAAACCGTGTACTCGGGTGAGCTGACCAGCGCACCGGGTTCGGTGGCGCAGGTGCGTGAGTGTGCCGCGCACCTCACCCGCGCGGCCAAGGCCAGCGGCACCACCATTGTGCTGGTGGGCCATGTGACCAAAGAAGGCGCGTTGGCCGGCCCGCGCGTGCTGGAGCATATGGTCGACACCGTGCTGTATTTCGAGGGTGACACCCACAGCCAGTTCCGCTTGGTGCGCGCCATCAAAAACCGTTTTGGTGCGGTCAACGAGATTGGCGTGTTTGCCATGACCGAGCGGGGCTTGAAGGGTGTGTCTAACCCCAGCGCCATCTTCTTGAGCCAACACAGTGAGCCCGTGCCCGGCAGTTGTGTGATGGTGACCCTGGAGGGCACGCGCCCGCTGTTGGTGGAAATTCAAGCGCTGGTGGACAGCGGCGGACCTTCTCCACGACGCCTGAGCGTGGGCCTGGAGCGCGACCGCCTGGCCATGCTCTTGGCCGTTTTGCATCGCCACGCTGGTGTGGCTTGCATGGACCAGGACGTGTTTGTGAACGCGGTAGGTGGGGTGCGCATCAGCGAGCCCGCAGCCGATTTGGCCGTGCTCTTGGCGATCACCTCCAGCTTGCGTGGCAAGCCGCTGCCCAAAGGTTTTTTTGCGTTTGGCGAGGTGGGGCTGGCTGGCGAGGTGCGACCTGCGCCCCGCGGTCAAGAGCGTTTGCGTGAAGCGGCCAAGCTCGGCTTTAGCGTGGCGGTGGTGCCCAAGGCCAACGCACCCAAGCAAGCCATTGAGGGCCTGACCATCCACGCGGTGGAGCGGGTGGAGCAGGCCATGGACATCGTGCGCGGCCTGGGCTAAAGATCAACGTCGCACCAGCGAGTTACCGCTGCGCTGCACCGCATCGCCCACCGCATAGCCGGGGTCTTCTGCAAAATCAAACTTGGCGGTGTTACCACCTTCAAAGCGCACGCTCACGCTCCACACCTTGTGGGATTTGGCGCGCTTCTCGATCTCTTTGCCTGCATAAGCACCCCCTACCGCGCCGGCCACGGTGGCAATGTCCTTGCCGATGCCCCCGCCCATTTGGTTGCCAATCAGCCCGCCCACCACACCGCCGCCGATCATGCCCAAGGCGCTGCCTTCGCCCTCTTTTTCAGTGATGCTCACCGCACTCACCCGGCCGCAGTCTGGGCAGGCCACAGCTGGTGAGACAGGCTTTGCTATGTTTTTAAGAGCGGCATTGCTCGTGTCCATCTCAGCTTTGGCGTCTCTGCGGCATTGAAGTCTGGCGGTGGATGAGGGTTCATCAGCACACAGCTTGAGGTCGGCGTTGTAGCGTTGTTGCGGGGTCAGCGCTTGAGGTGGGCTGGTTGGCGTGACCGACTGCGCCCATCCGTTGGGCGTGAACAAACTCAAAGACAGCATGCCTACCGTCAACAAGCGTGGTGTGAACAAGCCCAATAGGTAAGAGGCCAGCACCAGCAAGCTGAGCTTGAACCAGCGGGGGGTGTCGGCCACGTAGCCGCGGCGGGTTTTGATGATGTGGCTCATGCGTTGCCTTTCAGGGTGATGAAACCACTCTAAAAAACTCTGGCGGCAAGGGCTTGCGAAGAATCAAGGAAAATGAGCGTTCTTCACACAAACAAGCATGCAAATTCAACACACTTTGATGCGGATCCTGGTTCCGCTGGCCGTCCTGTGCGCCGTGGGGCTGGCTTACCGCCATTTCGGCTGGCCTGGCGTGGCCCTGTCTGCCGGTGCCCTGGTCATGTGGGTGCTGCTGCACTTCACCCGCATGATGCAGGTCTTGAAGCGCGCCACCAACCGTCCCATCGGCCATGTGGACAGCGCGGTCATGCTCAATGCCAAGTTGCGCCCGGGTGTGCCGCTGATGCACATCATCGCCCTGACCCGTTCGCTGGGCGAGTTGCTCACCCCCAAAGACGTCCAGCCCGAGCGTTTTCGCTGGCGCGATGCGTCTGAATCCAGCGTGACCTGCGAACTCGTGGGCGGCAAGCTGGTGAGCTGGACGCTGGAGCGCCCCACGGATGAGCCGGAGGCTGTGCCAGCACTGGGCGCATCCACCGAACCTGCCGGCCCTTCGGGCACGTAAAATCTACCGATTGACTTCACAAGGAACCCCTTCATGAGCCCCCTACCACCCTCGATGTCTGACCGCGACGGCAAAATCTGGATGGACGGCCAGATGGTGGACTGGCGCGACGCCAAGATCCACGTGCTGAGCCACACCCTGCACTACGGTTGCGGTGCGTTTGAGGGCGTGCGCGCTTACAAAACCGCCGACGGCACGGCCATCTTCCGTTTGCAAGAGCACACCGAGCGACTGTTCAACAGCGCCAAAATTTTGCGCATGCAGATCCCCTTCAGCAAAGAAGAGGTCAACGCCGCCCAGTGCGCGGTGGTGCGTGAGAACAATTTGGAGTCGGGCTATCTGCGCCCGCTGACCTGGATTGGCGACAAGAAACTCGGCGTCTCGCCCAAGGGCAACACCATCCACTTGATGGTGGCGGCTTGGGCCTGGGGTGCGTACCTGGGTGAAGACGGCATGAAGCGCGGCATCCGCGTGAAGACCAGCAGCTACACCCGCCACCACGTCAACATCACCATGACGCAAGCCAAGGCGGTGAGCAACTACACCAACTCCATTCTGGCCAACATGGAAGCCACCGACGACGGCTACGACGAGGCCTTGTTGCTGGACTCCTCGGGCTTTGTGTCTGAAGGTGCGGGCGAGAATATTTTTGTGATCAAAAACGGCGTGATCTACACGCCCGATTTGTCGGCCGGCGCTTTGAACGGCATCACCCGCAACACGGTGTTCCACATCGCTAAAGATTTGGGGCTGGAGATCGTGCAAAAGCGCATCACCCGCGACGAGGTCTACATCGCCGACGAGGCCTTCTTCACCGGCACGGCTGCTGAAGTCACGCCCATCCGCGAACTCGACCGCATTGAGTTGGGTTCGGGTAGCCGCGGCCCAATCACCGAAAAAGTGCAGACCGCCTTCTTCGACATCGTCAACGGTCGCAACCCCAAGTACGCACATTGGTTGACCAAGGTTTGAGCGAGCGCTTCATGAGTGAACAAACCGTTGAACTGCTGGGCCAGGACCTCAACCACCAGGGCGGGGTGTTTTGCCCCAACCCCAAGGCCGACATGAAGCTGTGGAACAGCCACCCCAAGGTCTACCTGGACGTGGCGCGCACCGGCCAAGCCAAGTGCCCGTACTGCGGTACGGTGTACCAGCTCAAAGCCGGCGAACACGTGCACGCCGGCCACTGAAATTAATTGGGGTCAGACCCCAATTAACTGAACCATGACGTCCAGCCTGGTCATTGCCCCGCAGTGGATCGGTGACGCCGTCATGACCGAGCCGCTGATGCGGCGTTTGCATGCGCGTGGCGAGAAACTCACGGTGGGTGCTTTGCCTTGGGTGGCGCCGGTGTACCGCGCCATGGCCTGTGTGGACGAGGTGATTGAATTCCCCTTTGCCCACGGCGGCTTGCAGTTCAAAGCGCGGCGTAGCATCGCGCGGCAAATGCAAGGGCGGTATGACTGCGCGTATGTGCTGCCCAATTCCATCAAAAGCGCTTTGCTGCCTTGGCTGGCTGATATTCCCAAACGCGTGGGTTACCTCGGTGAGTCGCGCGTGGGCTTGCTGACGCACCGCCTGAAAAACCCCAAGAACCGCCCGCCCATGGTGGCGTTTTACTCGGACCTCAGTGGCGCGGCAGATGTGGCGCAAGACGTGCCCAAGCTTCAGGTGCCGCAAGCAGCCATCGCGCAGGTGTTCAAGAAGCTCGGCTTGGCAGCACAGTCGTACGTGGTGATGGTACCTGGCGCTGAGTACGGCCCGGCCAAACGCTGGCCCACATCGCACTTTGCTGCTTTGGCGTCGAGTTTGTTGGGCGCTACAAATAACGAAGCAGCAACATCAGTATCTGCGGCGCTTTTACTCGGTTCTGGCAAAGAGGCTGAGATTTGCAACGAGATTGCATCCGCAGCTCAAGTGCCTGAAGGCGCGCGACTGTTGAACCTGGCGGGCAGCACCAGCTTGGACGAGGCCATGGCCCTGATTGCTGGTGCGCGCCAGGTGGTGAGCAACGACACTGGCCTGATGCACGTGGCTGCCGCTTTGCATGTGAAGCAGGTCGCGGTGTTTGGCTCGTCCAGCCCCGAACACACACCGCCACTGAGTGATGCGGCCACTGTGATCTGGTTGAAAAACGACCCAGCTTACCAGCCTGCGCTGGACTGCGCGCCATGCTTCGAGCGCGAGTGCCCGCTGGGCCATCTGCGTTGCTTGAACGACATCACGCCGCAGCGTGTGTTGGCCGCGCTGGGTTGACACTCATCCCAAAAATCACGGACCAAGTAGGGCCGCTTTTTGTGTGAGTGCAGCGCGTGCCTCGCGCGTCATGCGTTGCACCAACTCAGCAGCAGCTGGCGCATCACGCATCAGCCCCACGCCTTCGCCTACCGTCACATGCGCACGGCTGAAGTCGCCTGCAGCCAAGGCCACATCAAACTCGGCACGCGCGTCATCGGGGTTGGCGCGTAACTCGTCCACACGCTGTTCCCATTGCCGGTGCAATGTGTTGCGCAGGGCGCGAAAGTTGTAGGGTGCAGGCCAGTTCATGCGGCGCAGCACATCGAACACGCTGCTGCGTGCGGTGTCATCGCCACCCGCTGCCAGGGCTGCGGTGATGGCGCCAGGTGCGGCCAGGCTTTCCTGGCTGGCCCACAAGCGCGAGCCCACCAGCGCGCCATCAGCGCCGAGCGTCAGCGCTGCGGCCAAGCCGCGACCATCGGTCACCCCGCCGGCAGCGAGCAGCAAGGTGTCGGGCGCGTGTCGCGCGAGGTGGTCCGCAATTTCCGGCACCAGGGTGAAGGTGGCGCGGCCCTCAAGCGCTGAGGCACCATGCCCACCTGCCTCACCACCTTGGGCGATGATGACCGAGGCCCCGGCTTCTAACGCCTGGTCGATTTGCGCCAGCCCTTGCACTTGGCACATCAGTTTCGCACCACTTTGCGCAATACGCGACGCAAAGGGTCGCGGGTCGCCAAAGGACAGCATGACGGTACGCGGCCGATCCCCTTCGGGCAAGCTCAGTGCCCAGTCCAAGGCACTGGCGTTCTCATCGAGTTTCCAGGTGATGAAGCCCAAACCCAAGCGTCCACGGTCTTTGGGCGCTATCAAACCAAGAGCAAGCTGGAATTCGCGTTGCGTCCAGGTCAGGTCGCCATAGCCGCCACCCACCAGGCCCAAGGCACCGGCGTGTGCGCAAGCTGCTGCCAGGGTGCCACCGCTGGCCATGGCCATGGGCGCTAGTGCAATGGGTGTGCGCAAACCCCATGCGCGCGTGAAACGGGTGTGTAAGGTGCTCATGGGCGCATTGTCGCTGCATGGGCGCTACCGTGCAGCACCTCAGAGCAGCACGAACAAAAAAAGAAGCCACCCCATTGCTGAGGTGGCTTGTGAAGTGTTCCCGAAGGAACGTCGTTGGAACTTGTGCGCATGGCGGTGTGAACCACTCTGACCCTGAGCACCTTGATGTGTGACAGGTATCGACTGTAAAAGCGACCCCCCTGAGGCGCATCCCATGAATATGGGGCACCTAGGTGAATCCAGGGTCTAAGAGAACCCAAGAAGCGTCAATGAGACTCGAGAAGGCTCAGTCGGGTGACAGAAGGCTATCGACTTTGTTCAGCAGGCTCTGAACGTCGATGGGTTTGGTCACGTAGTCGTTGAAACCCAAGGCCAAACCTTTCATGCGGTCAAGCAATTGAGCTTTGGCCGTGACCGCCACGATGGGCGTGTTCGTCAGTGTGGCGTGCTGCCGCAGACGCGAGAGCACCTCGTAGCCGTCCAGGCGCGGCATGGAGATGTCGAGCAAAATCAAATCAGGGTGATGCGCCAGGGCCAGCTCCAAGCCTTCTTCAGGGGTGGCCGCGCTGAGCACCTGCAGATGGCTACGCATCTTGAACATGCCTTCGAGCAAGCGCAGGTTGGCTGCGTTGTCGTCGACGCACAGAACGGTTTTTTTGTTGGGCATGAAGCTCAAGTATGGGTGAAACGCTTGGCCAAGGCAATCAACAACAGCACAGGCAAGCCTAAGCAGGCGGTGGCGATGAAGAAATGCTCGTAGCCATACAGGTCCACAAACCTTCCTGAAAACCCTGCCAGCCATTTGGGGGCAAGCAGCATCATGGAACTGAACAGCGCGTACTGCGTGGCCGAGTACTGGATGTTGGTCAGGCTCGACAAATACGCAATGAACGCAGCCGACGCAATGCCGCTGGACAAGTTGTCGGCCGAGATCACCCACACCAGCGCGTGCAGGTCGTGCCCGCGTGTGCCCAACCAAGCAAACAACAAGTTACTGGCTGCACTGAGTACCGCACCGAGCATGAGCACGCGCATCACGCCCAGGCGCATGGCTAGCACCCCGCCGATGAAGGCGCCCACCAAGGTCATGATGACGCCAAACACCTTGGTGACCGCGGCCACCTCGTCTTTGCTGTAACCCATGTCCACATAAAACGGGTTGGCCATGATGCCCATGACCACATCGCTGATGCGGTAGACCGCAATCAAACCCAGAATCAGTGCGGCTTGCCAGCGGTGGCGCTGCACAAAATCGGCAAAGGGCGCGACCAGTGCCTCACGCAGCCACGTGGCCAAGTTGCGCGCGGGTGTGACTTCTCGTCTGGCGGGTTCGGGGCTCAGCAGCACGGTGATCAAACCTGGCGCCATGCTCAGGGCCATCACCCAATAAGCCATTTGCCAGGCCGCTTGCTGGTAGCCGCCGCTGCCCATTTCAAAACGCGCGGCCACCCACAGCACGCCAGCACCCGCCCAAATCATGGCCAGGCGGTAACCGGTTTGGTAGGCCGCAGCCAGCGCGGCTTGACGCTCGGCACCGGCTGATTCAATGCGAAACGCATCCAGCGCAATGTCTTGTGTGGCCGAGCCAAAGGCCACCACCAGTGCGCACCACACCAGCGGCTCCAGACCATCGCGCGGGTCGCACAGGCCCATGCCCGCCAGGCCTGCGGCAATCACAACTTGCGAGAGCACCAACCAACTGCGCCGCCAACCCAGCCAACGTTGCAGCAAGGGCAAGGGCAAGCGGTCGACCAACGGTGCCCAAGCCCATTTGAAGGCGTAGGCCAGGCCCACCCAACTCAAGTAACCAATGGTGGTGCGGTCGATGCCCGCTTCGCGCAGTCGAAAGCTCAAGGTGCCCAAGACCAGCAGCAGTGGCAGACCCGCTGAGAAACCCAGCAGCAACATGCGCAGGGTGGCGCTCTCCTGGTACACCTTCAGCGTCTGGAGCCAGGTGGGCCGCGGTGGCATGGGCGCTGGCGGGCTGGCTGCTGGCGAGTTCTGAGGCATGCCGCATCATAAATCGGGCGATGAGCTGTGATGAGGTGCCATGACGCACCATTCCGCCCAACACCCTTTTGCTGTGCAGACTTGGTGCGCTGGCCTTATGATTTTCGGATGTTCAAACGCTGCTGCCTTACCGCCCTGATGTGTGCTCTTGCCCTGCCGGTTGTGCAGGCGCGCGAGGGCGTGGAGGTGGGCGAGGCGTCCAAGTTCAGCCAGCTGGTGCCTGCGGATGATGTGGAGCAACAGGCCAAGCAGCAGTACCTGCAGTTGCTCACCCAGGCTGATAAGAAGAACGCCCTGGGCCAACCCAACCACCCGCAGGTGGTGCGGCTGCGCCAAATCGCCAACAAGATCATTCCCCATGCTTTGGAATGGAACCCACGCGCCAAAAATTGGAAGTGGGAAGTCAACCTGATTGGCTCTAAACAGATCAACGCGTTTTGCATGCCTGGGGGCAAGATCGCGTTTTACACCGGCATCTTGGACCAACTGCAGCTCAGCGACGACGAGGTCGCCATGGTCATGGGCCACGAGGTGGCGCACGCTTTGCGTGAGCACGCGCGTGAACGCATGGGCAAAACCACCGTCACCCAGGGGGCTGCGCGCATCGGTGGCGTGCTGGCCGCCAGCATTTTTGGCATTGACCCGCGCATCACCGACAGCATTGCCCGCGGTGGTGCCAACTTGCTCAGCCTGGAGTTCAGCCGCGAAGACGAAACCGAGGCTGACCTGGTGGGTATGGAGCTCGCCGCTCGCGCTGGCTTTGACCCGCGCGCTGGCGTGAGCTTGTGGGAAAAGATGAGCGCGTCGAACAAAGACGCGCCACCGCAGTGGTTGTCCACCCACCCCTCAGGCCGTACGCGCATCGACCAAATAGAGCGCAATCTCGACAAGGTGTTGCCGCTTTACGAGCGGGCCAAAGCCGCGCGTTAAAACACTTTTCACCCCAAGCCTGCGCGGCAGCGTCTTGGCTTGGCACACACCTTGCGATGCACCCTGTATGGGCACAAGACCCATGAACAGGATGTTTCAAAATGGTGCGTTCGCAAACCGATGTTGGTGCATGTGATGCAGCGTGGATCACGCGGTTCGATGCGCCCCTGCGCGTCTCGCCCACCAGCCCCGATGGCCTGCCCCTGGGTGGTTTGCGCTTTGTGGTCAAAGACAATATTGATGTGCAAGGTGTGCCCACCACCGCAGCTTGCCCTGCTTTCGCCTACACACCCAAGGCGCATGCCACGGTGGTGCAGCGGTTGCTCCAAGCCGGTGCGGCCCTGCAAGGCAAAACCAACCTTGACCAATTCGCCTGTGGTTTGAACGGCACGCGCTCACCTTATGGTGCGGTGCCCAATGCGTTCAACCCGGCGTATGTGTCAGGCGGCTCAAGCGCAGGCTCGGCCGTGGCCGTGGCGCGTGGCGAGGTGGACTTTGCCCTGGGCACCGACACCGCAGGCTCGGGCCGTGTGCCTGCGGGCCTCAACAACATCGTGGGCCTCAAGCCCAGCAAAGGGCTCATCAGCGCGCTTGGCGTGGTGCCTGCCGCACAAAGCGTGGACTGCGTGTCGATCTTTGCACGCACGGTGGCTACCGCTGCCAAGGTGTTGGCACAAGCCATGGGCTATGACGCGCAAGATCCTTACTCGCGCCCCTTGCCACTCCACACCTCGCCTTTGCCGCGCGCATTCAAATTCGGCGTGCCTTCGCGTTTGTATTTCGATGGCGACGGCCACAGCCAGGCCGCGTTTGACTTGGCCATTGAAAAGCTCGAAGCGCTCGGTGGCGAGCGCGTCACCATCGACTACGAGCCGCTGGAAAAAATTGCTGCGCTGCTTTACGAAAGCGCTTTGGTGGCCGAGCGTTACACAGCCATTGCTGAATTTTTTGATGCGCACGAAGACCAGGTCATCGAGCCTGTGCGCAGCATCATTGCCAAAGGTCGCAGCTACACGGCAGGGCAGGTGTACGCAGCACAAACCGAGCTCAAAGCCCTGGCCCAGCAGGTGCTGCCCATGTGGTGCGAGATGGACGTGATGCTGGTGCCCACCGCACCCACGCACTACACCATCGCCGACATGCAGGCCAACCCGGTTGTGCTCAACCGCAACCTGGGCGCGTACACCAACTTTGTGAACCTGCTGGACTACGCGGCCCTCTCGGTGCCCAGCAGCATCCGCCCCGACGGCTTGCCATTTGGGGTGACCTTAATTGGCCCTTGCGGCAGTGATTGGCAGTTGGCTGAATTGGGCCAGCGTTTTCACCATGCCAGCGACATGACCCAAGGCGCCACCGGTTTGCCTTTGCCTGAGCCTGAAGCCATCGAAGGATTGACCACCCAAGCCTGGGTGCGTGTGGCGGTGGTGGGTGCGCATTTGCGTGGCATGCCACTGCACCAACAACTCACCGAACGCCATGCACGCTTTGTGGGCGAGGCCCGCACCGCGCCCGATTATTTGTTGTTCGCCCTGGGCAACACCCAACCCCCCAAGCCTGGCTTGTTGCGCGTGGCCAAAGGCCAGGGCGTGCCGGTAGCGCTGGAAATTTGGGAAATGTCTGCCGCTCATTTCGGCACCTTTGTGGCCCTCATTCCTGCGCCCTTGGGTATCGGCAGTTTGCAACTCGACGACGGCCAAAGCGTGCAAGGTTTCTTGTGCGAAGCGCAAGCCACTTTGGGCGCCAAAGACATCAGCCGCTTTGGCGGCTGGCGCGCCTACATCAACCACCTTCAACCTTGATTTTTTAGGAGCCCGTGATGACCTCAAAACCAACCATATCGACCACCGACCTCACCTCTACCAGCGCCACACGTCGCCAGCTGCTCAAAGCTGGCGCGGTCGGCGTGGCCACAAGCGTGTTGGGTGCACCTGCAGTGCTGGCCCAAAGTGGCCCGAAAATTCGCATCGGTTACTGGCCGATTGCAGCCGGCTTGCCCTTTTACGCCGCCATTGAATTGGGTTACTTCAAAGAGGCGGGCGTGAACGTGGAAGTGCAGCGTTACGCCGGCGCTCAGCAGATCATGGAAGCCATGTTGGCCGACCGCACCGACGGCAGTGCCAACGGCACGGGCTCAGCCAACATCGCCATTGGCGAACTGGCCGCACCTGGCACCTTCAAAATTTTCTGCTCCAACCCCAGCAATGTGAAGAACGTGTTGGACGAGATGTTGGTGCCCGTCACCAGCACCGCCAAGGTCATGGCTGACCTCAAGGGCAAGCGCATCGGTTGCGGCCCCGGCATTCAAAATTTGACCCTTGCCAAAACCATTTTGGAGCGCGGCGGCGCCACCGGCTGCACCGTGGTGGAGTTGCCCATCGGTCAGCACGTGGCTGCTTTGGCGGCTGGCCAAATTGAAGGCTGCTACACCCTGGAGCCCACCGGCACCATTGGCCGCTTGAACGGCACCACCCGTGTGCTTGAAGCCGGCGTGATTTCCAAATACGTGTTGGGGGACAACATGGCGCCGTGGTTCGGCGGCTCGGCCTCGCTCACCTCAAGCTTCATTGCCAAGTACCCGGAAGAAACCAAAAAGTTCATCGCAGCTTACGCCAAAGGCGTGGCCTATGTGCGCAGCAAACCCAACGAGGCGCGCCAGTACCTCAAGGGCTACACCGCCATTGAAGGCGCACTCACCAGCGAAGTGCCCTTGGCGGCCTACACCATGGCCAGCGAATTCACGCCCGCTGACATCGGCCACTTCCAGAAGTTCTTCGACCTGTTCTCTGAGAAAGGCGTGTTCTCTTCGCGCCTGAAAGTCGACACCATGATCTACAAAGGCTAAGGCATGTCGACTCCCCCAGCAGCCTGGGCGCCGCCGCAGGGCGGTGCACCCAGTGCACCACCCAAGCCCTCGATGGCTTTGAACTTCCTGCCCTTTGCCGGGCCGGTGGTGTTGTTCATCATTTGGGATTTGGTGGTGCGCTTTGGTTTGATCAAAGCCATCTTGTTGCCCCCGCCCGCAGACACCTTGGTCACCTTGATCAACGGCTTCTCGAGCGGCGCCATGCTCAAAGACTTCGGCGTGACGGTGCTGCGCACGCTGCAAGCGTTCTTGATTGCCGCCGCTGTGGGCATGCCTTTGGGTGTGCTTCTGGGCAGCAACGAGCGTGCTTACCGCAGCGTGGAGTTTTTGATTGACTTCTTCCGCTCCACACCCAGCTCAGCGCTCATCCCTTTGTTCTTGATGATCTTTGGCGTGTCTGACGTCAACAAGGTCGCCATTGCCGCATTCGGTGCGTTCTTGATCGTGGTGTTCAACAGCGCCTATGGCGTGCTCAATGCGCGCAAACAACGTGTGATGGCCGCACGTGTGATGGGCGCGAGCAACTGGCAGATTTTCAAAGACGTGCTGGTCTGGGAAAGCCTGCAGCCCTCGTTTGTGGGCTTGCGTTCGGCGGTGTCCATGGCCTTGGTGATCGTGATCGTGGCCGAGATGTTCATCGGCTCGGACAGCGGATTGGGCCACCGCATCATCAACTCGCAACAGGTGATGAATGTGCGCGACATGTACGCCTCCATCCTTTCAGCCGGCGCCTTGGGTTACGCGCTGAATATTTTGTTCTTGGTGCTTGAGCGCCGTATTGTGCATTGGAGTGGTCGATGAGCGTCGTTCTCAACGCCCCGGTGGTGGCCGATGTGCCTGCCACCCCTTTCAAGCCCGGGCCTGCGGGCACCCACATCACCATCCGTGGCTTGACGAAATACTTCGCCGGTTGGCCGCTGTATGAAAACTTTGACCTGGACATCCCGAAGCACAAAATTGTGTCGGTGTTCGGCCCCAACGGTTGTGGCAAAAGCACCTTGATCAACATGATCGCCGGACTGGTGCCCATCGATGCAGGCGAGATTTTGTTTGACGGCAAATCGCTCAAAGACACCAAGATTGGCTACGTGTTCCAGAACTACCGCGAGGCCATGTTCCCGTGGATGCGCACCATCGACAACATTGCCTACCCGCTCAAACTCGAAGGCAAATCCAAAGCCGAGGTGGATCGCCGCATGGCCGAGTTGGTGGCGTCTTTCGATGTGAAGTTTGACCTCAACCGCTACCCCTACGAGTTGTCGGGCGGTCAGCAGCAAACCGCGTCCATCATGCGTGCGTTGGCCCCCAAGCCCGAGGTTTTGTTTTTGGACGAACCCTTCTCGGCCTTGGACTTTGAGATGACGCTCTTCATCCGCGAAAAGCTGCAAGAGGTGTTCATGCAAACCGGTACCACCATGCTGCTGGTGTCGCACGATTTGGAAGAAGCTGTGTACCTGGCCGATGAGATTTTGCTGCTCACCAAGCGCCCCACCAAGGTGGCTGAAATCTTGCCCTACACTGATCCTCGGCCACGCACCGTGGCCACCTTGTCGGAGCCCACATTTGTGAGTGCGAAGAAACAGAGCCTGGAAATTTTTCAGCGAGAGGTGCGCCGGTGATCAGTTTGGACGATGTGCAAGCTTATGTGCGGGTGACCGCGCCTTTATTGGAGCTCACGCTCGACGATGCGCAGGTGCTGCGCATCTCGCAGCATTTGCAGCGCACCGCCGCCATGGCCGCGCAACTGCAAGCTGTGCCGCTGAGCCCTGCGGATGAGCTGGCCGAGATTTATTGCCCAGCCCCTTACCCCGGGGGTAAGCCATGACCGGGGTGGCTGAGTTATCTGCCAAATTGGCCAGCGGCGAGGTCACCTCGGTCGCACTGGTCACCCAGGCTTTGGCGCGCATTGAAGCGCTCAACCCCAAGCTCAACGCGTTCACCGATGTGCTGCGTGAGCGCGCGTTGAAGCAGGCCGCGTCTGTGGATCAGCAACGCAGCCAAGGCGTTCTGCTGGGGCCGCTGGCAGGTGTGCCCTTCGCGGTGAAAAACCTCTTTGACATTCAAGGCCTGGTGACCCGCGCGGGCTCCATCATCTTGGACAAGCAGCCACCGGCCTCGCAAGACGCTGTGCTGGTGGCGCGTTTGCAAAGTGCCGGTGCGGTGCTGGTTGGCGCGCTCAACATGGACGAGTTTGCCTACGGCTTCACCACCGAGAACAGCCATGTCGGCCCCTGCCATAACCCGCACGACCTGAGCCGCATCAGCGGTGGTTCATCGGGTGGCAGCGGTGTGGCTGTGGCCGCTGACTTGGTGCCACTCACCCTGGGCTCGGACACCAACGGTTCTATCCGCGTGCCGGCCTCCTTGTGTGGTGTCTGGGGTTTGAAGCCCACCTTCGGCCGCCTGAGCCGACGTGGCACCTACCCGTTTGTGAACAGCATCGATCACCTCGGCCCCTTGGCCAGTGACCTCTCGGGTTTGGCCTGGAGTTACGACGCCATGCAAGGCCCTGATGCCGATGACCCGGGCTGTCACGCAACATCTGTTCAGCCGGTGACACCCAGCATGACGCAGGGCATAGCAGGGAACATGACGCAGGGCGTCAAGGGCTTGCGCATCGGGGTGTTGGGCGGCTACTTCAAAGACAACGCTTCAGAAGCGGCGATGGATGTGCTGCAGCAAGCTGCTTCGGTATTAGGAGCAAAACAACAAGACGTGCTGTGGCCTGATGCCACATTAGGCCGTATGGCGGCTTTCATCATCAGCGCTTCGGAAGGCGGCAATTTACATTTGCAACATCTGCGCGACCAAGCTGCGCAGATGGAGCCTTTGTCGGTCGATCGCTTTTTTGCAGGTGCACTGCAGCCCGCCACCTGGTATGTGCAAGCGCAACGTTACCGCCGCGTGTACCGCGACAAGATCAACGCTTTGTTTGCCGATTGGGATGTGCTGCTGGCCCCGGCCACGCCGGTGGTGGCGCCCCCCATTGGCACCGAGTGGTTGACGATCAACGGCCAGAACCAACCCTGCCGCGCGGCCATGGGCTTACTCACGCAGCCGGTCTCGCTCATTGGTTGCCCGGTGGTGTGCGCACCCATGTGGCCCAAGAACGAGAGCCTGCCTTTGGGCGTTCAAATCATTGCCGCGCCTTGGCGTGAAGACTTGGCGTTTCGCGCCGCGTGGACACTGGCGCAATCGGGCCTGGCCCACACACAACCTGCGAAAGCTTTGTCATGAGCTCCATCAATCTGCCCGAGGTGCTGACTGAAGTCGCCGCGGTATTTGCCCGTTACGAACAGGCTTTGATCAGCAACGACGTGGCGGTGCTCGATGAGCTGTTTTGGAACAGCCCGCACACCTTGCGTTATGGCGCTACTGAAAACCTCTACGGCTACGAAGAAATTCAGGCCTTTCGCGCCTCACGCCCCGGCACCGCGCTCATGCGCACCGTGCTGCGCACCCACATCACCACCTTCGGGCAAGACTTCGCCACCACCAACATTGAGTTCGTGCGCGAAGGCAAAGCCTCGCTGGGTCGTCAAAGCCAAACCTGGTGGCGCACGCCCGAGGGCTGGCGCGTGGTCGCCGCGCATGTCAGCTGGATGAGTTGACGGCCTTGGTCTCAGGTGCCGCCCACATAGGGGTTGGTTTTGCGCTCACGCCCAAAGGTGCTCTCAGGGCCATGACCAGGGATGAACACCGTGTCGTCCCCCATGGGCCACAGACGTTGGGTGATGCTGGCAATCAGTGTGTCGTGGTCGCCCTGCGGAAAATCGGTGCGGCCAATCGAGCCGGCAAACAGCACATCGCCCACAAACGCGCGTTTGATCTCGGGCGAGTAAAACACCACATGGCCCGGTGTGTGCCCCGGGCAGTGGCGAACTTGCAAAGTATGTTGCCCCAGTTGCACCGTGTCGCCATCATGCAGCCAGCGGGTGGGGGTGAAGGCATCGGCATGCGCAAAACCAAAGCGATGGCTTTGCTCGGGCAAACCGTCAATCCAGAACTGGTCGCCCTCATGCGGGCCAATGATGGGAATGCCCAGCTGCTGCGCCAACACCGCCGTGCCTCCCGCATGGTCAATGTGTGCGTGGGTGAGCCAAATCTGCTCAAGCTTCACGCCCAAGCGGGCCACCTCAGACAGCAACAGCTCCAGGTCACCACCGGGATCGATGATGGCAGCCGTCATGGTCTCATCGCACCAAACGATGGAGCAGTTCTGCTGGAAGGGTGTGACGGGAACGGTTTCGTAGTGAAGCATGGCGGTGGGCGTGATGACGCTGGTTCTGACTTGAGGTCAAAGTTTAGAACATGCCGACCTCAGCATGCAGCTTGTGGGTGCGGCCTGTAAAAGGCGGTCAAGTAAAGCGACATGTGGTTTGTACTAAGGAAAAACCGTTGACACGCACAACGCGCTGCGTATGATCATTCAAGTCACTTGAAAATTGTGAATGTTTCTGGAATAAATCAGCTGGAGCTTGCCGCATGTCCGAAGACAACCTGATCGAAAAGATCACCGAAAACCGCCTGCCTCACTATGAGCCCTACGGTTGGCACCATTGGCCTGAGCACCCATGGTTGGCGTATCAGTTTCGCCGCGGCTTAGGTGAAACCCAAGAGGGTGGCGGTTCGGTCAGTGAGGTGTTTCAGGCGGCCAGCCGCATGATCCCTGGCGATCTGGAAAGCTGGCACAAAGAGTGGATGCACATCGGCAATCGCAATTGGGACCGTGGTTGCGAAGAAGAGCGTGTGGGCCACATCAAGACGGCCATGAACTGCTATTTGCGCGCGGCCGACTACTACCGCCAAGCCGAGTTTTTCCTCAAGCCCGAAGACCCACGCCGCCTGCCCACCTTCGAGAAGATGGAGGCTTGCAGCAAGAAGTTCATCTCCCACCTCAACCCTGCGGGTGAAGCGGTCGAGATCCCTTATGAAAACGGCGTCACCATCTGTGGCTACTTTGTGCGCGCCCCGTTCCCCGAGAAGCGTCAGCCTGTTTTGATCTGCATGGGTGGCCTGGATTCCATCAAAGATGAAATGTGGTTCATGCAGGCCCGTGGTGCTGTTCAACGTGGCATTTCTGTGCTGATGATCGACGGACCTGGCCAAGGTGGCACGCTGCGCCGCCACAAGGTGGTGAACCGTGTGGACACCGAAGTGCCGATTGGCAAGTGCATCGACTGGCTCGAGAAGCGTGACGATGTTGATCCCAAGCGCATCGCTGTGGCGGGTTCGAGTTTGGGTGGCTACTACGCGGCACGTGCGGGCTGCTACGAGCCTCGTCTGGCGGCTTGCATTGCGCACGGCGCGATCTGGGCCATCACCGATTTGTGGGGCAATGCCTCTGAAGATCACGGCCTGGCTGAGCACATCAAATGGGTGTTTGGTAAACCCACCATGAAGGCCTCGATGGAGAAGGCCAAGGACTTCACCCTTGAGGGTCACCTCGACCACATGAAGTGCCCGTTCTTGGTGATGCATGGCGGCCACGATGTGCTGACCGTCTCGCAAGCCAAGAAGGTGTATGACTACGGCAAAGCCAAAGGTGTGGATGTGACCTTGCGCTTGTTGTCCGAAGAGGAAACAGGTGCTGAGCATTGCCAGCACGACAACCCAACCATCGGCCAGGAAATCCTGGGCGATTGGCTGGCCGATCGGTTTGGCATCGATCAGAAAAAATTGCTGAGCACTTCCCACAACCCCTTGATCTGAGGTGGGTATGAACTTCGGCGTCGATCAAGTCAAAGCAGCCGTCATTGCCATCGATTTCCATCGTGGGCACATGGACCTTTCCGTGGCTACCATGCCGGTCAAGACGCAGGCGCAAGCTGACCGTGTCTTGGGCCATGCGTCCAAGTTGTTTGCGTGGTGCCGCGAGCAGGGTTGGCCCATCATCCACATGGTGACGACTTACCGGGATGTGCCGGAAATCCGCTCCAACCCGTTTTGGAGAACCCGTGCCGATGACCCCCATGCCACGCGAAAAAATGTTGAGCGCCACAACTTAAAAGGCTCGCCGGGTTGCACCGTGATGCCCCAGGTCATGGGTGCGAATGACTGGGTGGTCGACACCAAAAAACGCTACGACTGCTTTGTCGGCACCGATCTCGATTTCACCCTCAAGGCCCACGGCATCAACACCCTCATCATCACCGGGGTCAACACCAACAGCTGCGTGCTTTCCACCGTGGCGGCCGCTTGCTCCAAGGATTACGCGGTCATTGTGCCCAGCGATTGTGTGGACACCATGGATGACCCGGCCTTGCATGACGCGGCCCTGTTGTGCATCCGAACCGCGCTTGGCTTTGTGATGACCAGCGCTGAAGTGATGGCGCTTGAAGCGTTGAAGACATCTTGAACTTTAGAAATGAAGGAGTAACCCCATGACCATGATCCCTCGTGAACGCGTGCCTTACAGCGCCATCGTTGACCGTCCGAAAATGAAGCTGCCCAATGACGGCAAGATCATTGTGTGGACCATCGTGAACCTGGAGGTTTGGGACATCAGCAAACCCATGGCGCGTCAGGTGATTCCTGCGCCGACCGGTGCGGTTCTTCTGCCCGACGTGGCCAACTGGAGCTGGCACGAGTACGGCATGCGCGTGGGCTTTTGGCGCTTCCACGAGCTCTATGAACGCCTGGGCATCAAGCCCACCTTGTCGATCAACGCACGTGTGTGTGAAGACTACCCCCGCGTTGCACAAGCCTGCCTGGATTCAGGTTGGGAGTTCATGGGCCACAGCTACCAGCAAGGCCCGATCCACCTCGAGCCCGATCAGCCCGGCATGATCAAAAAATCCTTGGATGTGATCGAGAAATTCACCGGCAAGCGTCCGGTGGGTTGGCTTGGCCCAGGCTTGACCCAAACCTACGAAACCCCCGACCATTTGGCCGCAGCCGGTGTGAAATACATCGGCGACTGGGTTTATGACGAAGAGCCAACCGAGATCCAAACCGAACACGGCCCGCTCGTGACCATTCCTTACACCGTTGAAAACAACGACATCCCGATGATGGCGGTTCAGCACCACGAGGCTTCTTACTGGACGCAAAAGTGCATCGACACCTTCGATCGTTTGTACCAAGAAGGCTCGGACCGTCCCCGCGTGATGGCCATTGCCATCCACCCCTACATCTCGGGTCAGCCTTTCCGCATCAAGTACCTCGAAGAGGTCTACAAGCACATGGCCAAGCACACCGGTGTGATGCACTGGAATGGCGAGCAAATTCTTGACTGGTACCAAACCGCCAGAAAGACTGCCAAGTGACGCACTACGCCGTTGCCACGCCTGAAGTGATGGCCTTGCCGGTTGCCGGTTCGGCCAGCGCCTTCCCGGTGCGAAGGATTTATTGCGTGGGCCGCAACTATCTGGAGCACATCCGGGAAATGAAGGAGTCGGATGAGCGCGATCCGCCATTTTTCTTTCAGAAGCCCCGTGATGCCCTCGTGCTCACCGGGCAGACCGTGCCTTACCCACCGCAAACGAACGACTTTCAGTTTGAAGTGGAGTTGGTGGTGGCGATCGGCAAGGGCGGCCGGGCCATCAGCAAGGAAGCGGCGCTGGATCACATCTTTGGATACGCGGTTGGCTTTGACATGACCCGACGCGACCGGCAGCGTGAATCAGGCAAGAAAGGCTTGCCCTGGGAAATCGGCAAGAGCTTTGATGCGTCATCCCCTTGTGGTGATGTGCATCCCGTGGCCCAGGTGGGTCACATCAACCAGGGTCGCATTGCGGTGTCGGTCAACGGACAAAGCAAGCAGGATTCGGTCATCGAAAAAATGATTTGGCATGTGCCGGAAATCATCAGTAACCTGTCGCACCAGTACGACTTGGTGGAGGGTGACCTGATCTACACCGGCACACCGGCTGGTGTGGCGCCCGTCGTTCCCGGCGATGTTCTGCGGGGTTCGGTGGCGGGCTTGAGCGATCTGGTCATCACGATTGGACATGGGAGCTGATGTCATGAAGCCCTTAGAGCGAATTCAGTACTCGCCCATCAACACCAGAAAACCTTTGAAGTTGCCCGGTGGTGCGCGCATGGTGGTGTGGACCATCGTGAACATCGAAGAATGGGACATCGATCAAACGATGCCCAGAACCGTGTTGACCCCGCCAGCAGGCGGCTCACCCATGCCCGACATTCCCAACTGGGCCTGGCATGAATACGGCAACCGTGTGGGCTTTTGGCGGATGTTGAAGGTGCTCGATGAGCTCAACATCAAGGCGGCGCTGGCCATCAATGGCTCCGCCATCAAGGCCTATGAGCCCATCTCTCAAGCTGCGCTTGATCGTGGCTGGGAATTCATGGGCCACGGCTACACCCAAAGAAACATGCAGAAGGTCGAGAACGAGCAAGAAGACATTGCCAAAACGACCGAAGCTATCCAGGCGTTCACTGGCAAGCGCCCTCGCGGTTGGTTAGGCCCTGGCCTGACCGAAACCTGGCACACCCCAGACCTCTTGTCTGAGAACGGGTATGACTATGTGTGCGACTGGGTGCTCGATGACCAGCCGGTGACTTTGAAAACACGGCATCAGCCCATTGTGAACGTGCCCTACACGCAAGAGTGCAACGACGTGGCCATGATGCTGATTCAGCACCACACAGCGTCGGAGTACTACCGGCGCGGCATCGACCAGTTCGAGCAAATTTATGAAGACTCGGCCGATTCAGCGCGGGTGATGGCCTTGGTGGTTCACCCCTACATCATGGGCGCGCCGCATCGCTTGAAATATTACAAGCAAGTGTTGGCTGAGATTCGTGCCCGCAAAGATGTCTTGTTCTGGACAGGCGAACAGATCTTGGACTGGTACAAGTCCGAGACCGCGTGATGTGCAGGCTTGAGGTGGCGTGATTTGTTTCGAGTGACGAAAGTAAGAATCTAAAGGATGCATCTACCGTGTCAATGACGATATTTCAACTCCTCAATGGAGCCACCTTCGCGGCCTTGCTGTTCGTGGTGGCCAGCGGCTTCACGCTGATTTTCGGCCTCATGCGGATTGTGAATTTGGCGCACGGCGCCCTGTACCTGTTTGGCGGGTACTTGGGTTTGAGCGTGGCCAACCTCACCGGCAACTTTTTCCTGGCTGGCATCGGTGCTGCGGTCGGCATTGCGCTCATCGGTTTCATCATCGATTTCGGTTTGCTCAGGTTCGTGCGCGGTGTCGAGCTGCGTCAGGTCTTGTTGACCCTGGGCGTGGCGTTCGTGCTCAATGACTTGGCCTTGGTGATTTGGGGGGGCGACACCTTCAGCATCAATGTGCCCAAGTTCCTCAACGGACCGATCGAGCTGGGTGACATGTCTTACCCAACCTTCCGTCTGTTTGTCTTGCTGGTGGGCGTGTTGATTTTCATCGCCTTGACCCTGCTCATCCACAAAACACGTTTGGGCGCCTTGATCCGCGCGGGTGTGGACGACAGTGAAACCGTGTCGGCCATGGGTGTCGATATTCGCCGCGTGTTCATCTACACCTTCATGCTGGGCGCGGCCTTGGCAGGCCTGGGTGGTGTGATGGGCGGTGCGTTCCTGACCTTGTACCCCACCGCCGACTCGGAAATCCTTGTCTACAGTTTGGCGGTGGTGATCATCGGTGGTCGCGGCAGCTTGATTGGTGCCGCTGTGGGCAGTTTGCTGGTGGGCATGCTCTCCACCTTCGGTCAAGTGTGGTTTCCAGAATTGGCCTACTTCGTGATCTTCGGGCCGATGGCTTTGTTGCTGGCATTCAGACCTCTGGGTCTTTTCGGTAAGGTGGCATAAATGCAGATCAACAAACAACTGCTGTTGGTGGTTCTTGGCCTGGTGGTCTTGGCACTCGTGCCCACGATCATGCCCGGCTACAAAACCAGTATCGCGATTGAAATTCTCATCTTCGCTATGTTGGCCATGGCGGTGGACGTCATGGCGGGCTTCACCGGGCGCACCTCTTTGTGCCACGGCGCCATCTTTGGTTTGGCCACCTATGTGGTGCTCCACCACGTCACCGTTTCAGGTGGCTCGGTGTGGGCGGGCATCGCGCTGGGCGTGTTGGCGGCCGTGGCGCTGTCCATGGTGTTTGCCGCGCTGGCCATCCGCACCTCGGGGGTCTATTTCATTTTGCTGACCCTGGCTCTGGGCATGATCGTTTGGGGCGTTTGCCTGCGTTGGACCTCGGTCACCGGTGGTGAAAACGGCATTCGCGGCACGGTCGCACCTGATTGGTTGCAGGACAAGAAAAGCCTCTACTACTTCACGGCAGCATGCTTTGTGGTCGTGACGGCTGCGATGTGGCGCTTCATCAATTCGCCATTCGGTCTGACCCTCAAAGGCATTCGTGACAGCGAGTCGCGCATGCGCACCTTGGGCTACAACGTGCCCTTGCACCTATTCATTGGCTTTGTTGTTTCAGGCTTTTTTGCTGGCATTGCTGGCTCGCTGTACGCGCTCTTCAACAGTTTTGTCAGCCCCTCCACCGTGGCCTTGGCCCAGTCGGTCGAAGGCCTCTTGATGGCCATCGTGGGCGGTGTGGGCACCTTGTTCGGCGCGATCATTGGCGCCATCATCGTCATCTCTTTGGAGAACTTTGTCAGCTTGTACACCGAGCGCTGGTTGATGGTGTTGGGTTTCTTGTTCATCTTCACGATGATTTTTGCCCCAACCGGATTCCTCGGCGCTGCCCGCAATTTCATCAAGTCACGTGTGAAGAGGTAAGTGAGTCGTCGTTGTTTGTCCTTTGTTTTTTATTCATCAGGAGTGCATCATGGAACGTAGAAATTTCATCAAGTCCGTTGGTTTGACCGTTGCTGCTGGTGCAGCGCCCTGGGTCAACACCGCACAAGCCCAAACAGGTCCGATTCGCATCGGTCTGCTCTCGCCACTCACCGGCGTCTTGGCCGCTGGCGGTAAAGAGTTGGTAGAGGGCTTTGAGTTGTACTGGAAGCAAAACGGTTTGACCTTGGCAGGCCGCCAGGTTGAAATCGTGGTGGAAGACGATGGCTCCAACCCTGACATGGCTTTGCAAAAAGCCCGTCGTTTGGTTGAGCAGCGCAATGTGCACTTCTTGATGGGCAGCGTGCTGGCCAACACAGGTTTGGCGATTGCCGAGTTCGCACGTTCCAGCGGCACACCGTATTTCATCCCCGTGGTGGCTGCTGATGATTTGACCCAGCGTAAGGCTGTGCCCAACATCATCCGTGTGGCCGGCTACACCGCCAGCCAGATGCCCCGCCCCTTGGCTGAATACGCCTACAACGTGAAAAAAGTTCGCAAGATCGTGACGATCTCGCAGGACTACACCTTTGGTCACGAGCAGTGCGGCGGCTTCTGCCAAACCTTCACCGAACTGGGTGGTCAGGTTTTGCAGCAGTTCTGGCATCCGCTCAATACCGCTGACTTCAGCCCCTACTTGGCGCAAATCAAAAACTCGGGCGCTGATGCGGTGTTTGTGATGGAGACCGGCGCGGATGCGAACCGCATGATCAAGCAGTACCAGAGCTTTGGTTTGCAAGGCAAGTTGCCCATGTACGGCGCCATGAACCTGACCGACCAATCGGTGATCCGCACCCTGGGTTCTGAGGCCGATGGCATCATTTCTTCTGCCCACTTCGCAGAAGGTGCCGACAACGCCGCAACCAAGAAATTCGTGGCTGAGTACTCCGCAGCTTACGAAAAACTGCCTTCCATTTATGGCTTCTCGCATTACTCGGGCGCCATGTGGATTGCTGAGGCCATCAAGAAAATCAACGGCAAGATCGAAGACAAGGCCGCTTTCCTCAATGCGGTGAAGTCCACCGAGTTGACCAACTCGCCACTGGGTCGTCCCGTCAAGTTGGATAAGTACGGCAACCCTGTGTATGACGTTTTCATCCGTGAAACCAAGGCTCGCCCCGATGGCAAGTACTGGAATGTGCCGATTCAGGTTTTCCCATCGGTGTCGCAGTTCGGCAAATACGATCCTGAGACCTACATGAAGCAGCCCTCTTACAGCCGCGACTTCCAGGGCATCAAGAAGTCCTGATCTGCCGATCTATCAAGCAAACGGCCCGGTGCACGCATGTGCTCATGCGTCTTGCCGGGCCCCCTAGGGATATGTTGTGACGAACCCGATACTTACTCTTGAAAACGTCAGTGTCACCTTTGGCGCATTGAGAGCCGTCGATGGTGTCAATCTGTCTGTGCCTGCTGGTCAGCGTCGCGCGATCATTGGACCGAATGGCGCTGGCAAAACCACGCTGTTCAATGCGATCGCTGGTGTCGTGGGAATTTCAAGCGGCAGTGTGCATTTTGATGGCGTCGACATGACCCGCATGAGCACCAACCAGCGTGCTGGCTTGGGAATGTCACGCACCTTCCAGATCACCAACCTTTTTCCGCAGCTCTCGGTAGAAGAGAACATTCGCTTGGCGGTCTGCGGTCTGTCGCCGCGCAAATTCGCTTTGTTCGGCAGTGGCCAGCCCACCGCGTCAGAAAGAGAAGCGATTGAGCAGGCGCTTGAAAACGCGCAGTTGGTGGGTCAACGCAACACCGAAGTCAAAACCATGTCTTACGGTGAGCAGCGGCAATTGGAAATGGCCATGGCGCTGGTGCAAAAGCCCAAGCTGCTCTTGCTCGATGAGCCAGCGGCTGGCTTGTCACCCGCTGAGCGGGTGAAGATGGCGGATGTGATCAACGCCTTGCCCAGGGACCTCACACTCATCTTGATTGAACACGACATGGACCTGGCCTTGGGCCTGGTGGACTACGTCACGTGTTTGCATTTCGGGCAGGTTCTCACAGGTGGAACGCCTGATGAGATTCGTGTGGATGAAAAAGTGCAAGAGGTTTATTTGGGAAAGCCACGCCATGCTTGAAATCAACGATCTCCACAGTTACTACGGCGACGCCCACATCCTGCGTGGCGTCAACATGAAGGTGCCCAAGGGCAAGGTCGTGGCTTTGTTGGGGCGCAACGGCATGGGTAAAACCACCCTGATTCGCTCCATCATGGGTTTGAACCCACCACGCATCAGCCAAGGCAGCGTGAAGTACGACGGGCAGGAGTTGGTGGGCCTGAGCCCCCACGTCATTGCATCCCGACGCATAGGATTTGTGCCCCAGGGCCGCAGGCTTTTTGCCTCACTCACCGTCACTGAGCACTTGACGGTTTTTGCTTCTAAAAACTCGACCAGCCAATGGTCGGTCAAGCGCATCTACGAGCTGTTCCCACGTTTGGAAGAGCGCAAGAACAACCTGGGTACACAGCTCTCAGGCGGCGAGCGCCAAATGCTGGCGGTGGCCCGCGCTTTGATGACCGACCCAGAGATGTTGCTGATGGATGAGCCCACAGAAGGTCTGGCGCCCGTCATGGTTCAGCACCTGGAAGAGATCGTGGCTGAGCTGGGCAAAACCGGTTTGGGTATTTTGCTGGTGGAGCAAAATCTTTATAGCGCGCTGTCGGTGGCCAACGAGGTGTACCTGATGGAAACCGGTGAGATTGTTCACCACTGCCAAGCCAGTGAATTGATGAACGACCGTGAAACCATGCAGCGCTTCTTGGGCGTTCGCTGAAGTTATTTGCATCATGACCGACCAACTTGCGAACCTGGGTTTGTGTGAAGCTGCTGATGCGGTGGCGCGAGGCGAGGTCACTTCAGAGCAACTCACACGGGTGGCCCTGAACCGTTTGCAAAAGTTCGGCCCGCAACTCAACTGCGTGGCCGCCATCGACGAAGACGCTGCCTTGGCCAGCGCACGTCAGGCTGATGTTGCACGCGCCAAAGGCGACAAGCTCGGTGTGTTGCACGGTGTGCCGATGGCGCACAAAGAGTTGTTTTACCGAAACGGTCGACCATCGAATGACGGCTCCATCATCACCCAAGGTTACATCCCTGAGGTGACATCCACAGCCTTGACGCGCTTGGACCAAGCCGGCGCTGTGGATATGGGCCTGTTGCACATGGCTGAATTCGCCATGAGCCCCACAGGTTTCAATTTGCATTACGGCCATGTGCGCAACCCTTGGCGTCTCGATGCATGCCCTGGCGGGTCGTCGAGTGGTTCAGGCTCCGCTGTGGCTGCGCGCTTGACCTATGCCTCCTTAGGCACAGACACCGGCGGCTCGATACGTCACCCGTCTGCGATGTGTGGCATCACCGGTTTGAAACCCACTTGGTCACGCGTGAGCGCCTATGGTGTGATGCCATTGTCCAAGTCGCTCGACTGTGTGGGGCCACTGGCCAGAAGTGCGCGCGATTGCGCGCGCATGTTGGCCGTGACGGCTGGGCACGACCCATGGGATGCTTGCAGCAGTCAAGAGGCTGTTCCGGATTTTGAGGCCATGCTCGATGGCAACATCCGCGGCATGAAAATCGCGCTGCCAGGCGGCTACTACCGCGAGCACCTCGATACAGGCGTGGCGGCTTGTCTGGATGAGGCCGAGCGCGTGTTCATAGACTTGGGCGCCACCATCATCCGGACTGAGCCACCAGACATGGCGGTGATCAACCGCTTGATGTCGGTTGTGATCACGGTTGAGGCCGCGTCGCACCACAAACATTGGATTGCGCAACGGCCCCAAGACTATGCCGAGCAAGTCCTGGCGCGTTTCAAGCCCGGTCTGGAGTTCACCGGCATTGATTACTACGAGGCCATCAGCACCCGGGCTGATTGGACGTGCAAGTGGGTCGAGATGACGGTGCGTGACGCTGATTGCGCCTTGCTGCCCACCATCCCGGTGCCGGTGCCCAGCATCGAAGAAACCACCGAGGGTGACTGGGGCGTCATCTCCAAAAAAATAGCCACCATCACCCATTGCAACCGGGGCATCAACTATTTGGGCTTGCCTTCTTTGAGTGTCCCCGCAGGCTTTGTGAACGAGATGCCTGCGGCCTTCCAGTTGGTGGGCCGTGCTTTTGACGAAGGCAAGTTGCTGCGCTTAGGCCATGCATTCCAGACCGTCACCGCTTGGCATCAAGCGGCGCCGGCATGGTGCATATCGCAAGCGAACACGGCGACTTGAGCCTATGACCTCGGTAGGCATGATTGGCTTGGGTGTGATGGGCCTGGCCATGGCCCAAAACCTGATGCGTGCGGGCTTCAAGGTGGTGGGTTACGACATTGATCCCCAGCGGCAACAATCATTCAAGTCAGCCAAGGGCTCGGTTGCCCGTTCGGTGCAAGCGCTTGCTGGCAAGGCCGATGTGTTGATCACATCGCTACCGTCAACCCCAGCGTTGATGAAAGTCTGTCAAGCATTGGCTGACAGTGAGGCGCAACAACTCACCGTGATTGAAACCAGCACCCTGCCGATCAAAGACAAAAAAGCGGCCAGGCGAATCTTGAGTCCTGCCCGCATGGTGCTGTTGGATTGCCCTTTGTCTGGCACGGGGTCGCAGGCCCAAAACAAAGACCTGGTGGTCTATGGCAGCGGTCAAGCAGGCGCTTTCAAGAAAGTTAAGCCGGTTTTGGAAGGCTTCTCAAGAAGTCAGTTTTACCTGGGTGCGTTTGGTAACGGCATGAAGCTCAAATTCATTGCCAACTACTTGGTCGCCATCCACAACGCTGCAGCCGCTGAGGCTTTGGTGTTGGCGGAAAAATCAAATTTGAATTTGAAGCTGGTGCTTGAAGCGATAGGCGACAGCGCGGGGCAATCCAGGATGTGGCAGGTGCGCGGCCCTCGCATGGCCGCATCTGATTATTCGCCCATGATGTCGATGCACCTGTGGCAAAAAGACATGGGCATCATCTCTGAATTCATCGCCGATGCCGATGCCCCCTCACCGGTTTTTGACCAAGTGCGTGCCCTCTACAGCCTGGCCTATCAGGCGGGTTATGGCGACAGCGACAGCGCCGTCATTCACCGTTTGCTGAAATCGATGCCACATGTGCCGATGGGCGACACGCCAACACCGGGTTGATCCGGTGTGTGATTTATTTTTAATTTGAAAGGCTGCTTGGCCCATGTTTTACACCTGCTCATCGTCTTGCCAAAACCCTGCGCACCGTCATGCCCCCAGTTTGGGGGCTTCGGCCTTGTTCTCATCGCCCTTGCAGGCCATGGGTCAAGCGATGCCCTCCCAACGACGGGCTGCTTCTGATGCGGAACCAGGCAAGGTGGTCAAGCGCGCTGCCGCTGACAAGGTGGTGGATGTGCATTGCCATTACCTCAGCCCCGCAGTGGGTGCGAAGTACGCGCATTTGCAACCGGTCAAGCACGATGCCACGGCGGTTTACGCCACCGAGTTGTCGCGCCAGGTGAACATGAAGCAAATTCAGGAGCGCGGCGCCAAATTCAACCAGGTGGAAGTCAGGCTCAAGGACATGGACAAGATGGGCGTTGACATCCAGGTGGTCTCGCCAGCACCCATTCAATATTTTTATTTCACCGAGCCGGCACTTGGTGCCCAAATTTCGCGTGACATCAATGAAAGCATTGCAGCGGTTGTTGCACAGCGCCCCGATCGTTTTGTGGGCATGGGCACGATCCCCTTGCAAGACGTGGATCTGGCCATCCAAGAGCTGGAATACGCCGTGAATGTCTTGGGTTTGCGCGGCGTTGAAATTTGCACCAATGTGAATGGTAAAAATTTGACCGACCCCGAGTTGAAGTTGGAGAAGTTTTTCGCCAAGGCCGAAAGCATGGGCATCGTTTTGTTTTTGCATCCCATGGGCTTTTCACAAGGCGAACGCTTTGTGGAGCATTACTTCAACAACGTGATGGGCAACCCCCTTGAAACCAGCTTGGCTTTGGGGCACCTGATTTTTGACGGCGTGTTGGCGCGTTACCCCAAGTTGAAAATTCTGGCTTCACATGGGGGTGGGTACATCGCCAGTTACTGGGCGCGTATGGACCATGCTTGGAAAGCGCGTGAAGACGCGCGCACCATCATCAAGAAAAAACCTTCAAGCTACTTGGAAAAAATTTACTTCGACACCATCACCCACGACGCACAAATTTTGGGTAACTTGGTGGATCGCTATGGCGCGCAACGTGTCATGCTGGGCACGGACTACCCCTTCGACATGGGCGAGGACCATCCGGTCAAGTTGGTCGACAGTGTGCGCCACTTGAGCGCTGAAGAACGACAGTTGATCAAGGGCGGCAACGCCATGAAACTTTTCAAGATCAAGGCATAAACGCTTTTGGTTAGACCCCTCAACGGCTAAGGTAAGAACTGATATGAGCGATATGGCGTGTAACGCGTTTGTGCCTGGTGAAGTGTTTTCAATCCAGGGTCAAGCACACGGCCCCTTGGCTGGCTTGACCATGTCGGTCAAAGATCTGTTTGACATTGCAGGTCATCCCACCGGTGCGGGCAATCCAGATTGGCGGCAGTCTCACGCCATCCCCACGCAACATGCCGAGCTGATCCAGACGTTGCTCAATGCGGGTGCAAGCATGGTGGGCAAAACCATCACCGAAGAGTTGGCTTACAGCTTGGTGGGTGAAAACGCGCACTATGGCACCCCTGTGAACCCGCACAACCCTGACTGCATTCCGGGTGGATCGAGTTCCGGCGCGGCCGCTGCTGCAGGTGCTGGCTTGTGTGATTTTTCGGTGGGCACAGACACCGCAGGTTCGGTGCGCTTGCCGGCCAGCTTTTGTGGTCTGTGGGGTTTCCGACCCTCGCATGGGGTGCTGTCAACCCAAGGCGTGGTGCCACTTTCACCAAGCTTTGACACACCCGGCTGGATGTCCACATCGTTCGAGCACGTCATGCAAGTGGGCTCGGTCGTCTTGCCACCTGATCGCAGTGGTGCAGACTTCAGCCGTTTGAAGCTGGCCTTGCCCGAGGACATCTGGCAACGTGTGCATCCGGGGTTTGAAGCAGTTCTGAAACCGCACATCGACCGCATCGCCAGTTTGTTTGCTGGCCTCACGCATGAAAGCTTGTCGCAAGGCCGCTTGATTGAATGGCAAGACGCGTTTCGCTTGGTTCAAGGCCATGAGGCCTGGGCAGCACATGGCGCCTGGATTTCCTCGCAGCAACCAACATTCGGCCCGGGCATCAAAGAGCGGTTTGCGTGGGCTGGTGCCATCAAGGACGCACAGGCCAACGAAGCGCGAGTCAACATGTTGAGCAACGCTGAGCTTGTGCACGCGTATCTGGACGGTGCTGTGATTTGCATGCCCACGGTGTCTTACCTGGCACCTCAGAAGGGCCAAGCCAGCAGCGATCAGGACCGCACCAACGCGTTGAGTTTGTTGTGCATTGCATCGATGGCTGGCTTGCCACAAATCACCATGCCGCTGGCGGTGCTCGATGGCAAGGCGGTGGGCTTGTCTTTGGTGAGCCGACGCTTGAGCGATCGACAGCTTTTGGCGCTAGCCCAAAGCATCCAGCGCTTGCCCCGCTGACTTTCCAGTCAACCTTAGGCAAGCTTCAGCACCTCAGAACGTGGGTGGGGTGCTGACCCACAGCACGCGCGTTGTCGACTTGCTGGGGTTGCGATAGCTGTGCGGCTGTTCAGACCGGTAGACAAATGAATCACCGGTGTGCAGCACATACTGAACGCCGTTGACGGTCAACTCAAGCGTGCCGCTCAGCACATAGCCGACCTCTTCGCCTTCGTGCATCAGGATGCCATCACTCCCGCCACCTGGCGCCAAGATGTGCAAGTTGCCTTCCAGCAGATGTCCCTGATTGGGGGGGATCAAGCGCTCCAGCCGAGAGCCGTTGGCGTCGATGCGAAATGTTGAGCGATCTTTGGCCTGTGTCACCACGCCCAGATCGGCTTGCGATTCACTGAACAGGGCGGTGATGGTGATGTCCAAGCTCTGAACCACACGGTGCAGCAAGGTCAAGGACACTTGCGCTTTCCCGTTTTCAACTTTGGAGAGCATGCTTTCGGAGCAAGCTGTGCGGTCTGCCAAATCTTTCAGGGTCAAACCCTTGATGTGACGCAGGTTACGAATGCGCCGGCCAATGTCTGCACCAAAAGGCGATGGCTCGCTCAAGGCGGGTGCTGGTGTGCGCTGACGGGTGGTGACCGTGGTGGTCGTGTTTTTGGCCGCCTTCTTGGCAACACGTTTAACCGGTGGCTTTTCCTGCTTGATGGCTGCTTTGGGCGATCTTTTGGTGGTGGCTGTCGGCATAAATTCAAAGGCTCGGAAAAACGCGCAATGCACAAAGTTGATACAAGAAAGACAAAGGTTGCTTCATCCTCTTGAAACAGCACGAGGGTCGCTCTGATGCGATCTCCACAACAAGCTCAATTTGACCATATTTCATTGGGTTGAGCCCCCGTGTTGTTGGCTTGACGCCTTTCATGGGTTTGGTCAGAACTTGGATTTGAAGTGGATTCAAGGCGCCTAGCTTAAGGTGCTCCTCACCTTGCTAATCTGTGCATAACCTCAAGCTTTAATTCATCACACTTTGTGTGATATATTAATTTAATTGTTAGGGGCGTAAATTTGAAAGTTTTCAAGAATGCGTGGTTCACACGCTTTGCAAGAAAAGAGAGGATTTCAGATGATGCGCTCCGTGATGCTGTGGAACGTGCAGAGCGGGGTTTGATCGATGCTGACCTGGGTGGTGGTGTGATCAAGCAGCGAATCGCCAGGCCCGGCGCCGGTAAGTCCAAGGGTTATCGCAGCATTGTGATTTACAAGAAAGACGATAAGGCGTTCTTCGTTTATGGTTTTTCTAAAAATCAACTTGGCAACATACGCGAAGACGAAGAAGAACAGTTCAAGACCGCCGCGAAGTCAATCCTTGCGTTGACGGACCGACAGATTCGACAGTTGGTTGAAAACGGTCAATTTGAAGAGGTGATGTATGGCAAAAAAATATCGCAGTGAAGCTTTCGCCGCCATCCACGAAACGATGGAGTCGCTGCATGATGTCGGTGCGATCGACAAGCAAACAATGCGTGAATTTGACGACGCCTGCCTGACGCCCATTCATGTGCTTGCACCAGCAGAGATCAAGGCCATACGAGCGCGTGAACATATCTCCCAGCCCGTGTTCGCACGTTACCTCAATGTTTCAAAGAACCTGATCTCCGATTGGGAGCGCGGCGTCAAAAAGCCCGGCGGTCCGGCTTTGAGGTTGTTGACTGTGATTCAGAAAAAAGGGCTTGAGGCTATTGCCTAAAGACTAAGGTCTGCATAGGTCTTGGCTGATCTTGACCGCAGGCCGTGGATTAAATCACCAGCGTGCTGTCGGTGCGCGTGAGCTCTTCGGTATCGACCCAACGTATGACGATCTGGTCCCCACGTTGGCCGCCTTTGAAGCTGAACGAGAAGAACGGATCGCGTGAGACCGAGAAGCTCATGTGCATGTACAAAACGCGTCGGCCGTTGCAGGTGCCTTCGATGGTTTTGATGAAGTGTGCGGGGTTCACACGCGCATCGGGAAACCACACCAGGTTGCTGAGCATGGGGTGCTTGATGAGGATGCGCACCTCCACCACATCGCCCTTGAGCACAGCGCGCAGCTGCATGGGTTCAGGTGTGAAGCTCATCGCTGGCACCCGCCAATGGTGACATCCACATAGGTGTCGGCATAAAACCAACCCTGTGGCGTACGCACCAAGGCCATCACTTGTGAATACTGCGCCACTTTGATGCGTGTGCTGAAAGCTGGCAAGGTGCCGGGCATCACATGAAAGCCCACGCACACCGGGTAGGGGTTGGCTTCACAAAACAGGGCGATGTAGTCGGTGCCTGGTAATTGGCTTTGCACCGACACGGGAACCAGCGCACCATCTTCGACCAGCATGGGCGCTTCGATCTTCACCAAATTGCTGGCCTGGTAATGACCCTCATCACCCATGGCGCGGATGAGGTAGTCCACCCGCTTGGCAGCATAAATGCGGCCGTTCCAATCTTTCTCAAAGGCATAGAGTTCGCGCCCCAACACGTCGGCAGGTGTCAAGAGCCCCAAGCTGACCGACGTTGCTAAGGCACGGTAAAGCAACTCGCGCCGTTGAACGGTGGCCTCACTCATTTCAGTTGAGCGGGTGTGTCCACACCACGAAGAGGGCCGTAACTGCGCATCTGCTCAGCCACATTGCCTTGTTGAAACTTGGCACGTGCCGGCAGCGTTTTCAAAGCGCTGGGCGTGTCGCAGTTGTTCATGCACAGCGTGCCCTGCACATCCGGCGTGCCGTCGACACGCCACAGGCCATGGTCGGTGCGCATGCCCAAGCGGTTGGGCAACTTCACCTGCGCGATGTTGCGCTCGGTCAGCACAAAGTCTTGTGGCACCACATCGGCCAAGCTCAGCATGTAGGCCAGCGAGGCATACACCTCGTTCACGCTCAGTGTTTTAGGTTGGTCATAGGGCATGGCCCGGCGGATGTAGTCCCACAGCGTGGACACCGTGGCAACCTTCATCAAGGTGGTGGCCGGCAACGGAGGCGTTTGTGGGTTGAGCCAGGCCAAACCTGCAACACGGCCTGTGGTCAGGTCTTGTGCAGTGGTGCCACCTGCCAAGGCGTTGGTGAACTGCACCGACTCGCCAAAACTGCCATGGCAGCGTGCGCACTTGCCTTCCCACACTTGCAAGCCCTGCGCCACGCTGCCTGAACCTGGGGGTAGACCTGCAAAGTCAGGCCGCACGTCGATGTTCCACGCAGCTATTTCTGCAGGTGTGGCAGCACGGCCTAAGGTGTTCTGTGCCATGCCAGAGCTTGCCAAGCATGACAAAGCAGCTATTGAAATAATAGCAATTGGTTTCATGGAAAAGTTCAGGTGCAGGTGCAGGTGCATGTGCTGATTAACCTAACTGCACATTGAGCACTTCGCCGCTGGCATCGATCTGCCAACTCTGGATGGCGTTGTTGTGATGCACCGAGCCGCTGCCACGTAAAGCGCGCAGGGCTGCGATGCCCGGCTGCACATGGCCCGTGCTGTCCACGGCGCGCGACTGCAGCACACAGGGCTGGCCGTTCCACACCCAATCCAAATTGAAGCGGGTGAGGCATTTGCTCAGCACCGGGGCTTCTAAACGCGCTGGCAACCAGTTGCGCCCGCCATCGGCCGACACATCCACGCGCGTGATGTGCCCGCGCCCTGACCAAGCCAAACCGGTGATGTTGTAGCGCCCCGCACCCAGCAGGCGTTGACCAGCAGATGGCGAGGTGATGACCGACTTGCATTCTTGGATGGAGGTGTACTGCCGGCTCGAACCATCGGGCAGGGTGTCGATGTAATGGACAGATTCGTCGCGTGTGGCAAAAGGTGCATCGCCCACTTTGAGGCGGCGCAACCACTTCACCCACGACACACCTTGAACGCCCGGCACCACTAAGCGCAGCGGGTAGCCGTTTTCAGGCCGCAGCATCTCGCCGTTCATGCCCCAGGCCACGATCACATCGTCCAACGCACGTTCCATGGCGATGGTGCGTGTGAGCGACACGCCATCGCCCCCTTCAGCCAGCACGGTGGTGGCGCGTGCGCGGTCAAAGCCGCAGTCGTCCAGCAGCACCGACAAGGGCACACCGGTGAACTCGCAGCAGCTCAGCATGCCGTGGGTGTATTGCACGGTGGGCATGGCCGGGCGTGCCCATTCGGTGGCGGTGTTGGCGCCGCATTCAATGAAGTGCATGCGCGACACCGTGGGCAGGCGCATCAGGTCATCGAGCGTGTACACCTTAGGCGTCTTCACCAGGCCGTGCAGCATCAAGCGATGCTGGCGCGGGTCGATGTCATGCCAGCCGTGGTGGTGGCGCTCGTAGTGCAAACCGTTGGGGGTGATGATGCCCCACAGACTTTGCAGTGGCGTGAACGACACCGAGGTCTCGCGTGTTTTCGTCAGCCCTTGTGCGATGCGACGCTGCAAGCTGCCCTCATGTTGAGAGGGTTGCCCATAGGGCCTGCTGGCCACACCTTGCCCCAAGGTGGTGCTGGCCAGGCTAGGCGTGGTGATCAGCGGGTCAGCCGTCTGTGCCAAGGCTTGGGTGCTTGCCAACGCGCTGGAGGCGGCCAGGAGGCTTTGGCGAAGAAAGTGGCGGCGTGTGTCGTCCAAGCCCTGGGTGCGCACCTGTGCCACCAGTGCAGGCTCTAAAAAGCCTTCTGGTGCGCGCAACACACGACCCTGCTCAACGCCCATACACTCCCCTGAAAAGCAAGGGCTGCGCCACGGCCGCCCTGCCAAGAACTGTAGCAAGCTTGGCCAGGTTTCATAATAGAGACTGACCCCAAGCCCTCACCATGCCCCGCACCACCCTCAGACATCGACTTAACCAGCGCTTGCTGCACCAGATCGGCTTCATCGCCCGGGTGGAGGCTGGTTTTTTCCGGCGCTACCCCAGGTTGCTCGGTGCGGCGGTGTTGGTGGCCATCATCCCGTCGATTTACCTGCTGATTTACCTCTCCAGCATTTGGGACCCGGTGGCCCAGGCGGGCGCTTTGCCGGTGGGCATTGTGAACCTGGACAGCGGCTACACCTACCGCGACCAAAGCTTCAACATTGGCCAGGACGTGACCCACAAGCTGCAGGAAAAAAACCAGTTTGGTTACCGCCAGCTGCCGCGTGCCGAAGATGCGCGAGCCCAGGTGCGTCAAGGCAAGTTGGCCTTTGCCTTGTTGATCCCACCGGACTTCAGCGCCAACGCCATCCCCGGTTTGAGTGCTGGTGGTGGGCAGCTCACGGTGTACACCTCGGCGGGCAACAACTACGAAAGCGCGGTTCTGGCCGGGCAATTTGCCAAAGGTTTGGGTGAAGAGGTGAACGATGCGCTCAACGCCCAACGCTGGGCCTTGGTGTTGCGTGCCAGTGCGGGTTCACAACAAAGCGTGGACCGCTTGCGCGATGGGGTGGGGCAGTTGCGTCAGGGCGCCAAAGATTTGGTGCGGGGTGTGGACGAGGCTGCCAATGCCGGCAACAACGTCAAACTGGGCACCCAGCGCTTGCGTGAGGGGGTGCAAAAACTCGCCGATGGCACCCAGCAATTGGGCTCAGGTGTCAAGGCCATCGAGAGTGGTTTGCCCCCAGTCGATGATGTGCGCCAGGTGCGTGTGGCGGCCGATGCGCTGGCCGCTGGCCATCAAGAGTTCGACAAGGGCCTGAAGGATTTGCGCACGGGCAGCCAAAAACTGTTGCAGGGTGTGGAGGGGTACAAAGCCGAAGCGGGCGCGAGCATGTTTGCACCCGCGCGCATGACCGAGGGGTTGGAGCAACTCGCCAGCGGCATCATGCAACTCGACACCGGTCTGGGCCAAGCTCAGCAAGGACACCAGCAACTCAGCCAGGGGGCCACACAACTCAGTGCTGCGATTCGCCCTTTGGTGTTTGGGGTGCGTGACTTGCGTGCCAATTTGCGCACCATGATCAGCAAGTTGCCAGAAGACCAACAGCTCGAGCAAGTGCGCAGTGGCAGCACCGAGTTGTCGCAAGGCACGGTCAAACTCAGTGAGGGTTTGCAAAAGCTGCGCGAAGGCTCGCAGTACTTGGCAGCAGGCACCGAGCTGTTGCTCAGCGAACTGCCAGCCAGCGTTCAAGCCATCGAAGGCAGTGCTGAGGGGCTGGCGCATTCTGTTTCGCCCGTGCTTGAGGTCGATGCCGAGGTGCCCAACCATGGCAGCGGCTTTGCACCCAACATCATTCCTTTGTCCTTGTGGCTGGGGGCTGGTATCGCGGTGTTCTTGATCCGTGTGCGCACCTTGCCGCACATGACGCGCGGCTTCTCGCCCGTCAGTCAATTTGTGGGCAAGGCATTGTTGCCTGCGGGCATCTCGGTGGTGCAGGCGCTGTTGGTCATGGCCACGCTGCTGTTTGTCTTGGGCGTCACCGTGCGTCACCCGGGGGCTTTTGCGTTGATGTTGCTCAGCGCTACGTTGGCGTTTGTGTTCATGGTGTTTGCTTTGGCGCGTGCCTTTGGCGATGCTGGCAAAGCCATGGCCATGATTTTGCTGGCCTTGCAGGTGTCGGCCTCAGGCGGGGTGCTGCCGGTGGAACTCAGTGGCAGTTTGTATGCGCAAATCAGCCCGTGGCTGCCGATGACCTGGGTGGTCAAAGGCATGAAGGCCGCCATGTTTGACGCCTACGAAGGCGACTGGCAAACCCCCTTCATGCTCACCACACTGGTGGCGTTTGTGGCCGCGGTAATTGCCTGTTGGGTGGGCCGTTGGCAGTACGCCAATTTGCGCGCCATGCGCCCAGCCCTGGATCTGTGAGTGCAGCCTTGAAAGCAATTCTGCGTACCGCATTGATTGCTGCATTAGCTATGAATTTAATAGCGACTGCGCAAGCTCAAACCAGCATTCGTTTTTTGACAGCGGGTGACCTTTATCTGCGCTTGATTGCCTCCGAACCTGAGGCTCGCGAGGTGGGTCGGCATTACATCATGGGCGTCGTGGATGCACTCTCGCTGGTCAAAGACAGCAAGGTGTGCGTGGGGGCCAACACGGCCACGCTTGACTTGGTCAACGCGGTGCTCGACCAACTCAAACGACGCCCCGACCTGCATCGCTTCAACGCTGCCAGCGTGGTGCGTGAAGCCATCGCCATTGAGTTCCCCTGCGTCTGAATAAGCAGCCTGTTGGGGTGTGAACCTCGAGGGGCGTTGTCAAAGCTGGTACAGATGTACCGATAGGGCGTAGTTCAAACGCACCAGAAAAGCACCATGTCAACCTTGCACTTGTGACCATGAGAAAAGTGCATTTGTGCGATGGCAGCGATGTGATGAATCTTCAGAATTCAGTCATCCAAAGTTCATTTGGATGAATTTAAAAAAGTTAATCAATCACATCGTTGGAGTTCATCATGTCACAAGCTTCTTTGTTTTCTGCTCTGTCTGCTTCCGCTAACCTCAAGGCCAACCTCGGCCTGAATATCAAGGCCCCTGTGTTGGCCAACTTGAACCTCAAAGGTCAAGCCAACGCCCAAACCACTTCCAAGGTGGATGTCAAAGCACCCATCAAGGTTGAGGTGAAAGCGGCCGTGCAAGAGAAGACTCACGCCCCTGCTCAAGACAAGACGTACACACCTGTTCTCAAGGAAACCGTCAAAGCCATCTTGGATGTGAAGGCACAAGCTGAAGTCAAGCTCAAAGAGATCATCACCACGCCCATCAAGGCTGAAGTGAAAGCCTATGCACAAGACAAAGTGGTGACCCTCGTTAAGCCGGACCTCAAGACCGACGTGAAGACGGACATCAAAGCTGTTGTGAAGGCAGACGTGAAGGTCGACATCAAATCAGACATTAAAGCCGAGGTGAAAGCGCAGGTTGAAGAGAAGGTGCTCACACCCATCAAAGAAACCTTGAAGGTGATCGCGGGTGCTTCGCTTGATTTGGTCAAAGACATCAAAGTGGGCGCACATGCCATCAAGCCCCAACCTTGGGAGGCTGACAAAGGCCAGTACCAGGGCAAAGAATTCCAAGACCAGGAGTACCACGGCAAAGAGCACAAAGGCTTTGACAAGGCTGACAAAGATGAAGCCGCTGATTGGAAAGAAGGTGCCTACCACAAGGGCGGTGACACCCTGGAGCTGGGCCAACTCAAACACAAGTTCGAAGGCCACAGTCACAACCAAGGCCACAACCAAAATGAAGACCATGCTGCTTATCAGCACAACACATGGCAAGAGCCCGCGTCGTATCAGCCGGCTCACCACACAGCATGGCAAGCGCATGGCGAGGCGAGCATCGAGTTGACCGGTCAAGTGCAGCACCACGACACGGCTTGGCACGCCTGACCCGCGTTCTAGCCCCATCAAAACCCTTTGTGCCGCGCGGCGCAAAGGGTTTTTTCATGGGGTATCGTCTGCGTGTGTGCTTGTCAGTCTGTGCGTGGCCCGATACGATGGGCCAAACTCAGGAGACTCACGATGTCATGGATCAAGCGCTTCATTTGTTCAGCCACGCTTTGTTTAGGAGCACCCCTCATGGCCGCAGACGGCGACTGGAAAAAAGAACTCATACCCACTGGCAAGCTGCGCGTAGGAGTGGCATATGCACCCAAACCCACACCGATCTTTGTCACCAAAGACAGCGCGGGTGAAGCGCGCGGCGTGGCGGTGGATATCGGCAAAGCCTTGGCACAAGAGTTGGGTGTGCCTGTTGAGTTGTTCGTCACAGCCACCACCGCAGAGCTGACCGAAGCCTGTGAGGCCGGAAAAATTGATGTGGGCTTCATGCCCGCTGATGACGAGCGGCGCAAGCGACTGGACTTCAGCCCGCCTTACTTCGTGATTGAAAGCACGTTTTTGGCCGCAGCTTCATCGACCATTCAAACGATTGCTGAAGTGAACCGCCCTGATGTGACCGTGGTGGGCATCGCGGGCTCCACCACCATTCGTGCGGCCACGCGCAGTGCGAGCTCGGCCAAGATCATCGCGGCCAAATCGATCGATGAAGCCATGGGCCTGATGAAGGCGGGTCAGGCGCAGGCCTTTGCGCTGACCCAGGACTCCTTGCCACCGCTGCAAAAAGAGTTACCAGGCTCGCGCATTCTGCCCGGTGCGTTTCAGGTGACTGGCGTGGCCATTGCGATGCAGAAAAACCATCCCGCAGCCTTGGAGGTGGTCACACGTTTTGTGAACAAGGCCAAGACCCATGGCATCGTGCGTCGTGCTTTCGATGACGCCGGCTTGAACACCTTGCAGGTGGCGCCGAACTGATTCAAGGCGAGCTGGAGATCAGCTTGGTGAACAGCGGTCGACTTTGCGCCAGTCCAGTCCAGTAGCAATCGCAAGACGCTGTTTCCAGGCCCGCGCGGTCGATGACTTCAATCACCCCGCGCTGGCAATCCACATAACCCAACTTGCTGAGTTTTTGCAGGGTCAGGCTCACGCCTTCGCGCCTGAAATTCAGGATGTTGGAGAGCTCCTGGTGGGTGATGTCAATTTGCGTGCCCATGCTGTTGTCCAGCGTTAACAGCAACCAGCGTATGACCTGTTGCTCCATGGGGTGCTCTTTGAGGCAGTATGCCGCTTGTCCCAGGTGGAGCATCATCAGCCGAAACGCTTGATTGATGGCTTGGTTATAGGCGGGGCAGTCATCGCGCACCAAGAGCAGATGTGCAACCGATATCTTGTAAGCCAAGCCTGAGGTTCTCACAACCAGACGATAGGCGCTGGGTTCGCCCATGACGCCAACGCACACCACACAAGCCTTGCCGAGCATGCAAATTTCTACAGATTTACCGTGGGGCATGTCGGTCATCACCGAGATGACGGCGCCCACAGGAAAGTAAATCTGTTCCTGCGATTCACCAACCCGCAACAAGGTTTGGCCTCGCGAGAGCGACACCAACGACATGCGCGCCACCAGCCGTTCGTACTCAGCCTGTGGAAGGTTGGACAGCAGCGTGTTGCTTCTCGGGTTCATGTCCCTCGAAGCTTATGTCAAGCTTTGCGGTTTAACGCTTGAGCTTTGTCAAGATTGAACAAGTGTGTGCGTCAACGCACTAAGTTGAAATTGAGGCAGATTTACTTGGCGTGTTTGGCCATGGCGTTGGCAAGCGCCTCGCGCTCTTTTTCTTGTAGCACCTTGACCGCCCCCTGGCGGTCGCGCAGTTCGCGGTTCTGGCTCAGCTTGGCTTTGCCTTCCAAGCGGGTGACAGTGATTTCCAAACCCACAATGGCAGCCAGCATGCCGTTGATGTACTCGGGTGCGGAGTCGCCCATCTTCCAGGGCTTGGCTTCGGTGGCTTCGTGTTCGCGGGTGAGCCGACCCACCACGCCGCGCACAAACCTCTCATCATCGAGCAGCTTGATTGTTCCGTGGGCGTGCACCACCTCGTAGTTCCAGGTCGGCACCAGACGGTGGGTCTCGTGTTTGCTGGGGTACCAGTTGGGCGAGATGTAACCCTCAGCCCCACGAAAAATCACCATCACATCACCGCCCTGTGCAGCGACTTGGCATATCGGGTTGGCGCGCGCCACATGGGCCGTGAGGGTGCCGAACTCGCCACGCTTGGGGTCAAATTCAAACGGCAGGTGGTTGGCATCGAGCCCGTCAAAGTGCGACACCAAGGTGCCTAGCGGGTAACTCTCGATGATGCGGTGCAGCTCAGCGGTGTCGGTGATGGCGAAGTGCGGCGGGTTGTACATGGCAGCGCGTCAGGGTCATGTCGCTGTGAGTTTACACGATGCGGTTTTCCAACACGCCCACCCCGGTCACTTCCATGCGCAGCACATCGCCGCTTTCCAGCCACACCGGGGGGTGGCGAAATGCGCCGATGCCTGCCGGTGTGCCGGTGGCCAGAATGTCACCAGGCTCCAGGGTCATGTATTGGCTCACATAGGCAATCAAATCGCGCACGGTGAACAGCATGTCTGCGGTATGACCTTCTTGCATTTGCTGCCCGTTGAGCCAAGTACGTACCCACAGATCTTGTGGGTCTGAGATCTCATCGGCTGTGACCATCCACGGCCCGAGCGGACAAAAGCCATCGATGCTTTTGGCAAAGGTGGTTTGCGGTGGCGAGATGTCAAACTGAAACTCGCGCGCGCTCAAGTCGTTGAGCACGGTGTAGCCTGCCACCACCCCCAGCGCATCGTCATGTGTGACGTGGCTGGCAAAAGCGCCCATGACCACGGCCAACTCCACCTCAAAATCCATTTTTTGAACATGCGCTGGCTTGGGTATCGCGGCCCCAGGGTCGGCGATGGACGAAGGCACTTTGAAAATGATGCGCGGTTTTTCAAAAGGTGCCACACCGGTTTCTTTGGCGTGGTCTGCATAGTTGCGGCCCACCGCGACGATCTTGCCCGGGCGGCTCAGAGGCGCGCGCAGGGTCACTGCCGACAAGGCCACACGGTGTGTCTGGCTTTGCAGCCTTGCCTGTATGGCTGCGTTCAAAGCCGCATGCCTTGAACCCAGTTGCAAGTAACGCAGCAAGCCACCAGCTGAGGGCTCAACACCTGCGCTTTGCAATGCCTGCGCTTGCGCGCTGCTCAGCTCAGCTTGGCGCACCAGGTCGTCAATGTCCACCACCTGATCGCCTTGCAAAACACCCAAGCGCCGCGGGCTTTGGCCCTGATCAAAGCTCAAGAGTTTCATGCGCTCACCAAGGCCTGGTTTGAGGCGCGCGGTGTGCCATCTGCATGGAAGAAGCGCGTGGCCGCCACTTGGCAGCGTTTGATGTAGCGCGGTTCACTGGGTAAGTAATCGGCCACCGCGTTATGGATGGTGCCCATGTTGTCCCACATCAGCACATCACCTACTTCCCACAAATTCGCATAGCGGTACTCAGCTTTGAGTTGGTGCGCAAACAAGAACGCCAGCGCGTCATCGCTCTCTTCCTGGCTCATCTCATTGATGCGAATGGCATAGCCCGGATTGGCATACAACACGCGCTTGCCGGTGATGGGGTGCACCATGAACACAGGGTGCGAGACAGGAGGCTTGGCGGCGCGTTGTGCCTCGGTGAGCGGCGGGCGGGTGCTGCCTTTTTCGCGGCGCATCATCTCCCAAAATTTGTTGAAGTCATGCGTGGCTGTCATGCCCTCTAAGCGTTGCTTCCACATCTCGGGCAAGCCCTCGTAAGCGGCGTGCATGTTGCAAAACTCGGTGTTACCCAAGGGTTTGCCATCGCGATGCGGAATTTGCACGCCGTAGAGCACGTTGGTGAAGGCAATCATGCGGTTGTAGGACATGTCGGTGTGCCAGTCCTGGCCCGCATCGGCCAGGCCTAAGGGTTTGCCGTTTTCCACGATGTTGGAGAGGATCATCACCTCAGGCATACCGGGCTCTTGGTAGGCATTGGCCACGTTCACTTCAAGCTCGCCAAAGCGTTCCGAAAACGCTTTGAGCTGCGCGGCAGTGAGTTTTTGTTTGGGGTATTTGAGAACCCCGTGTCGGCCCAAGGCTTGGATGAGTTCAGCCAAGGTTTCGTCTGACAAGGGTTGCGATAAATCCAAACCTTCGACGCGCGCGCCCAGCGAGCCGGTGCCGGGAATGATGTGCATGGGCATGTGATGCTCCTTCAAAAACTCAGTAAGCCGCTTCCAGCAGCGCGCGGATCTCGGCCACATCGCGCACAGGCCGGGGGTTGAAATACAAACCGCGCTCACCCATGGTTTTGGTGGCTATGCGGTCGAGGTCGGCATGAGGGACGCCAATATCCCGCAGCCTGGATGGTGCCTGGGTGATGTGCTGCAAATTTCGGAGCGCAGCAATGAAGTCTGTAGCCGTGTGACCCGCATCGATGGTGCGTGCCGCCAGCGCCAAGGCGTCTGCTGTTTGCTCAGCATGGAAGGCCAGCACATGCGGCAGCATGACGCTGTTGGCATCGCCATGACCCACCCCGCTCACCGAGCCGATGGCGTGACACATGGCGTGGTGCAAGCAGGTGCGCGCATGCACCAACACCAGGCCCGAGAGGTGGGCGGCGTACATCAAGTCCAGACGGTGGCTTGGGTTGTTGGGTTCGCGTTGTACGGCGGGCAGGGCTGTGAAAAATCGTGGAATGGCATCCAGAGCCAAGGTGCGAGCCAAAGGCGCGCGCTCCATGGAATACAAGCCTTCGATGCAATGCGCCAAGCCGTTCATGCCGGTCGACAGCATGAGCGCAGAGGGCACGTGCACATTGGCCACCGGGTCGATCAACACCAGGCGGCTGGCCAGTTGCACATCGCTGAACAAGAGCTTGCGCCCGGTGTCATCGCGCACGCCCAAGCTGGGCGTGACCTCCGCGCCTGATGCGGTGGTGGGGATGGCCACCACCGGCAGTTTGGGTTGCCGCAGCACGGGGATGTGCAAGGTGGCCGGTGGGGTGAAGCGGCTGGCATGGTCGGCCAGTCGACCACCTTCGGCCAACAACAAGGCCACCGCCTTGGCGGTGTCGGATACGCTGCCCCCACCCAGGGCAATCAAGCCGTCGATGCCTGCGCTTCGGGCTTGAACGACCAGTTGCTCCACCAGCGCAACTGATGAATGGGCTGGCACAGGCTCGGCTTGCATCACGGGCAAGCCGCTCAAGACCTGCATGAGTTCGGCGTACTGTGCAGATTGCCGGGTGCTGCGGCTGCTCAGCACCAAGGGGCGCTGAACGCCGAGCAGCGAGAGTTCATCGGGCAGTGCAGACAGCACCCCCTCACGCACCATGAGTTTGAGGGCAGGGCTGCGCTGAATGAAGGCCTCAGGCTTCATGCCACTCACTCGTCTTTGATGTTCGCTTGCTTGATCAGCTGCGCCCAGCGGTCATGGTCTTGCGTGAGCCAGGTACGGTACTCGTTGGGCCCCAGGCTCACCACATCAGCGCCCAGGCCGCTGAGCTTTTGTTTGATGGCTGGTTTGGCCAGCACGGTGCTGATGGCGGTGTTGAGTTTTTGCACCACGGCCGCGGGTGTGCCAGCCGGGGCCACAAAACCCACGGGCCCCACATATTCTTCAAAGCCAGGGTAGCCCGACTCGGCCATGGTGGGCACATTGGGCGTGTCGGGGTGGCGCTTGGGTGTGGTCACTGCCACGATGCGTAAGCGGTTTTGCGCCACAAAGTCGGCCACGCCAATCATGGGGTAAAAAATGAAATCCACACGGCCGGCCATCACCTCGGTCAGCGCCGGGCCGTTGCCGCGAAAGGGCACGTTGGTCATCTGCGTGCCCGAACGTTGCGCGAGCAAGGCGGCTGACAAATGCGCCGAGCCTCCGTGACCGGCCGAGCCGTAGTTCACCGCGCCAGGCGTGGCCTTGGCTTTGTTCACCAAATCAGCCACGGTTTTGATGGGCGAGTCGTTACCCACCACCAGGTACTGCGGTAAGACCACCGCCAGGTTGATGGGTGTGAAATCTTTGCTGGGGTTGTACTTCACACGCGCTGGGTTGAGCAACGGGTTCACATTGAGCGACAAGGTGTTGACCAAGATGGTGTAACCATCGGCTGGCGCCTGAGCCACGCTTTCATTGCCAATGTTGCCGTTGGCCCCGGTGCGGTTTTCCACCACCACCGATTGGCCCAGCATGGGGGTGAGTTCTTGCGCGACGATGCGCGCGATCACATCGGTCGGACCACCCGCTGCATAAGCCACCACCAACTTGATGGTGCGGTTGGGGTAGTCCTGCGCTTGTGCCAGCGTTTGCGCACCCAGCAGGCCCAGCGCCAGGGCTATCAAGGTGATGCGTTTTTGATTCATGTCTTGTCTCCGTGTTTTGCTTGTCTTGACGTTTCAGTCCATCTTGCGAACCAGGTCGGGGCTGATCGCACCCACCGAGCGCACGCCGCACAGTTGCATGGTGCGCATCAGTTCGTCACGCAAAATATCCAGCGCGCGCATGGCACCAGCGTCGCCGCCCGCCACTGCGCCAAATAAAGTCGCGCGCCCCAGCAGCACACCTTGCGCGCCCAGGGCCAGGGCCTTGACCACATCTGCGCCGCGGCGCACACCGCCATCGAGCCACACCGGCACGCGGCCTGCGGCTCCTTCCAACACCTCAGGCAAAGCCTCCAAGGTGGCCAGTGCCCCGTCGAGCTGGCGCCCGCCGTGGTTGGACACCACCATGGCATCAATGCCCATGCTGGCCAAGCGCTGAGCGTCATCAGCGCGCGCGATGCCTTTGACGATGAGCTTGCGCGGCCAGCGGTCGCGCACCTCGGCCAGGCGGTCCCAATCAAACGACGCGTCATGGCCACGGCCCACCGACGAAGCAATGGCTTGGGGGCTGGCAGCGGCCCGGTCAAAGTCGCGCATGTTTTCCAATACCGGCATGCCGTTGATCAGCATGTCCATGGCCCATGCGGGGCGTGACGCAAAGTCCAGGAAGTTGCGCGGTGTGAAGCGAAACGGCACCGAGAAGTGGTTGTGAAAATCCCGCTCACGCTTGCCGCCCACCGCCAGGTCCACGGTGATCACCAGGGCTTCGTACTCGGCGACTTTGGCGCGCTCCACCATGCGCCAGAAAAATTCGCGGTTGGTCACCACATAGGCTTGAAACCACAAACGTCCAGGCGCTTGCTCGGCGATGGTTTCAATCGCGGTGGTGGCACTGCTCGAGAGGGTGTAGGGGATGCCGTGTTGGGCCGCCGCTTTGGCCAGAGCCAGGTCAGCCTGGCGCCAACCAAAACCGGCCGCACCTGTGGGGCCAATGGCCAGGGGCATGGCGCTGGTTATGCCCATCAGGCTGGACTGCAAGGACACATCGGCCACACCGGCCAGCACATGGGGTGCCAAGCGGTAGCGCGCAAAGGCGTTGCGGTTGTTGCGCAGGGTTTGTTCGTCTTCGGCGCCACCGTCGAAAAAATCAAACACCGCACGCGGCAGCCGACGCTGTGCCAGGCGGCGCAGGTCGTCCACAGAAAAACAGTCGGTAACCTGACGGGGTGTGGGGCGGCTGTGCTGGGTCATCACTGAATGCTAGGGGCATCACCCCCTGGCAACAACACGTGATGTCCCTAATGCGTCAAAAACCCCAAGCGGGGTCCGAGCCTGAGCTCAGAGCGAAAAATCGTAGTCCACCGTCAGCGGCGCGTGGTCGCTGAACTTCTCGTCTTTGTAAATCTCAGCGCGCCGTGCCAGCTGCCCCAGTGCTGGGGTGGCCAGGTGGTAGTCGATGCGCCAGCCCACGTTCTTGGCATAGGCTTGCCCGCGGTTGCTCCACCAGGTGTAAGCCTCATCCGTCAATTCGGGGTGCAGGTGTCGGTACACATCCACCAAGCCGCCTTGCTCGGGGTGAATGAGAGAGCTCATCCAGGCGCGCTCTTCGGGCAGGAAACCGGAGTTCTTCAGGTTCCCCTTCCAGTTTTTGAGGTCGATGTTCTGGTGCGCGATGTTCACATCACCCACCAAAATGAATTCGCGTTGCGCTTTGAGCCGCGCCATGTGGGGGGCCATCTCCGCCAGAAAACGGAACTTGGCTTGTTGCCGTTCATCACCCGATGAGCCGCTGGGGAAATAGCAACTGATGAGCGAGAGTTGGCGTGTGGGCGTGTCAAACCGCAACTCCACATAGCGACCCTCGGCGTCGAATTCTGCAGACCCCAAGCCCACGATCACATCGCTGGGTTCATGGCGGGTGTACAGGCCCACGCCTGAGTAACCTTTTTTCTCGGCAAAGTGAAAGTGGCCGCGCAAGCCGCTCAAGGTGTCGAACTTGTCTTGCACATCCACCGCTTGGGCTTTGACCTCTTGCACCCCCATACAATCAGGTTGCAATTTTTCCACCCAGGCCTGCAGGCCCTTGCTGGTGGCCGAGCGGATGCCGTTGAGGTTGAGGCTGCAGAATTTAAAGGAACGTGCCATGTCAGTCGTCAGGCAAGACCCGCTTGCACAAGAGTTTGTTGAGTTTTCCGTGGCCTGCGGCGTGCTGCGCTTTGGTGAATTCAAGACCAAGGCAGGCCGCATGAGCCCCTATTTTTTCAATGCCGGTTTGTTTGACGATGGCGCCAAGTTGGGCCGGCTCGCACAATTCTATGCCCAGCGTATTTTGGCCAGCGGCATCGAGTTCGACATGGTCTTTGGCCCTGCCTACAAAGGCATTCCCTTGGGTGCCGCGTTGTCAATTGAACTGGCGCGCATGGGCAAAAACGTGCCCTTTGCCTACAACCGCAAGGAAGCCAAAGACCATGGTGAAGGCGGCTCTTTGGTGGGTGCGCCTTTGAAGGGCCGTGTGCTGATTGTTGATGATGTGATGAGTGCGGGCACCGCTGCGCGTGAATCCATTGCCTTGATTCAAGCCGCAGGTGCCACACCGCACGCGGTGCTCATCGCCCTGGACCGCCAGGAGATGGCCACCGAAAAGCAAGCCGACGGCAGCACCCAAGACGTGCCCTACAGCGCGGTGCAGTATGTGCGCGAGCAGCTCGGTCTGCAGGTCGCTGCCATCGCCTCACTGAGCGACCTGTTGGACTACTTGGCCACCCAAGGCGGCATGACCACCGACCTGGGCCGTGTGCAAGCCTACCGCGACCGCTACGGCGTCTGAGGGGGCTTAGCCCAGCTTTTTCTTCAGCAGCTCGTTGACCTGCGCCGGGTTGGCTTTGCCTTTGCTGGCCTTCATGATGGGGCCAACCAAACCGTTGAGGGCCTTGGCGTTGCCGGCCTTGAACTCTTCAACGTTTTTAGGATTGGCGGCCAGCACCTCGTCGATGATGGCCTCTAAGGCGCCGCTGTCGTTCATCTGCTTGAGGCCTTTGGCCTCGATGACGGCATCGACCTGCGCGAGTGCTTCACCAGCGGCAGGGGCTTGGTCCCACAAGGCTTCAAACACCTGGCGTGCGGCGTTGTTGCTGATGGTGTTGTCGGCAATGCGCTGAATGACTGCACCGAGCTGCGCGGCAGACACAGGCGCTTGCGCGATGTCCATCTCACCCGCATTGAGGCGGCGCGAGACTTCGCCCATGATCCAGTTGCTGGCCAGCTTGGGCTGTGCACTCAGCTTGGCCGCCGCTTCAAAGTAAGCGGCCATGGCTTTGCTTTGGGTCAGGGTGGTGGCGTCGTACTCAGGCAGGCCGTAGTCGGCCACAAAGCGTGCCGCCATGATTCGAGGCAATTCGGTCATTTGGCCGCGTACTTCCTCAACCCATTGCTCTGAAATCAGAAGCGGTGGTAAATCTGGGTCAGGAAAATAACGGTAGTCGGCAGCGTCTTCTTTGGTGCGCATGGAGCGCGTCTCGCCGGTGTCAGGGTCAAACAGCACGGTGGCTTGTTGGATCGCGTGGCCGTCTTCAATTTGTTCGATCTGCCAGCGCACCTCGTAGTCGATGGCCTGCTGCATGAACTTGAAGCTGTTGAGGTTTTTGATCTCACGGCGGGTGCCCAGCGGCGCGCCGGGTTTGCGCACCGACACGTTGGCATCGCAGCGGAAAGAACCCTCTTGCATGTTGCCGTCGCAAATGCCAATCCAGGTCACAATTTTGTGCAGCTCTTTGGCGTAGGCCACGGCCTCTTCGCTGGAGCGAATGTCGGGCTCGGTCACGATTTCCAGCAGCGGTGTGCCGGCACGGTTCAGGTCGATGCCACTTTGCCCAATGAAGTCTTCGTGCAGTGACTTGCCCGCATCTTCTTCCAGGTGCGCGCGCACCAGGCGAACGGTTTTTTTCTCGTCGCCCAAGAAGAAATTCACCTCGCCACCTTGTACCACCGGGATCTCAAACTGGCTGATCTGGTAGCCCTTGGGCAGGTCGGGGTAGAAGTAATTTTTACGCGCAAAAATGCTCTTGGGCGCGATGTGCGAACCAATGGCTAAGCCGAACTGAATGGCGCGCTCCACGGCACCACGGTTCATCACCGGCAAGGTGCCTGGCAGGGCCAGGTCCACCGCGCAGGCTTGGGTGTTGGGCTCAGCGCCAAATGCGGTGGGCGCACGGCTGAAAATTTTCGATTGTGTGGAGAGTTGGGCGTGTGTTTCAAAGCCGATCACGACTTCGTAGCCCTGCACAAGTTTGGTGGTCATCTCGTGTCCTGGTCAGGGGGCGGTTTGCAGGTGAACATCGCTCACGCCTTGCAGGCGGTGGGCCATGTTGAGCAACAGCGATTCCTGGAAATAGTTGCCGATGAGCTGGATGCCCACTGGCATGCCGCCAGCGCCAAAGCCAGCCGGCACGCTCATGCCGGGAAGGCCAGCCAATGAGGCAGGCAGGGTGTAGATGTCGGCCAAGTAGTTGGCCACCGGGTCACTGGACTTCTCGCCAATCTTCCATGCCACCGTGGGGGCCACCGGGCCGGCAATCACATCGCAGACCTTGAAGGCTTCTTGGAAGTCGTTGGCAATCATGCGGCGGATTTTTTGCGCTTGCAGGTAGTAGGCGTCGTAGTAGCCATGGCTCAGCACGTAGGTGCCGATCATGATGCGGCGCTTGACCTCATCGCCAAACCCTTGCGCGCGGGTTTTTTTGTACATGTCCACCAGGTCGGTGTAGTCCTGCGCGCGGTGGCCGAATTTCACGCCGTCAAAACGGCTCAGGTTGCTTGAGGCTTCAGCCGGCGCAATGATGTAGTACACGGGAATCGACAACTCGGTACGCGGCAAGCTGATGGGCACGAGCTTGGCACCGAGCTTGACCCATTCGTTCAAGGCGCTGTCGACCGCGGCACGCACATCGGGTGCCAAGCCTGCGCTGAAAAACTCTTGAGGAATGCCAATGCGCACACCACCCACATCGTTGTTGAGCGCGCGGGTGAAGTCTTCAGCCGGGGTGTCGAGCGATGTTGAGTCACGGTCGGCATCAGGCCCGCACATGGCTGAGAGCAGGTAAGCACAGTCTTCAGCACTGCGGGCCATGGGGCCGGCCTGGTCCAGGCTGGAGGCGTAGGCAATCATGCCGTAGCGCGAGATGCGCCCGTAAGTGGGCTTGATGCCGGTGATGCCGCAAAAGGACGCAGGTTGGCGAATTGAGCCACCGGTGTCGGTGCCTGTGGCAGCAGGTGCCAAACGTGCGGCCACCGCGGCCGCACTGCCACCCGATGAGCCACCGGGAATGCGGCTGGCGTCCCAGGGGTTGCGCACCGGCGCCACGCTGTCATGACCGATGGGCGCAATGGCGGTGTTCTCGTTGCCCGAACCCATGGCGAACTCGTCACAGCTCACCTTGCCCAGCGTGACCATGCCCGCACCAGCTTCAAAACCTTGGGGGGTGCTGCGGCCTGTGCCCAGCTTGCTCACCACGGTGGCGTCAAAGGGCGAGCGGTAACCCGCCAACATGCGCGAGCCGGCGGTGGAGACGAAATCTTGGGTGACAAAAATATCTTTGTGCGCGATGGGCACGCCGGCTAGCGGGCCAGCGGTGCCCGCAGCCAGGGCGGCATCGGCTGCGCGGGCCTGGGCCAGGGTGGTCTCGTCGTTCACATCCACAAACGCGCCCAGGGCGGTTTGGGCATGAATGCGGTTCAGAAAATGCTCGGCTGTCTCGACGGCCGAGACCTTGCGCTCGCGCAATTGGGTAGCCAGCTCGGCCACCGAGAGTTGGTGCAAATCTTTGTTCATGGCAGCCCTTATTCGATGACCTTGGGCACCAGGAACAAGCCGCGCTCAACGGCCGGGGCGCTGCGCTGGTTGGCCTCACGCTGGTTGGGCTCGCTGGCGGCGTCCTCACGCAGGCGCAGGGCGACTTGCTGGATGGTCTCGATCGGGTGGGCCAGGGGCTCCAGGCCGGTGGTGTCCACCGCGCGCATGGCCTGGACAATCTCGAAAAATCCATTGATTTGCGTCAGCATGCGCGCTTGTTCCTCGTCTTGGAGCTCCAGACGGGCCAGGTTGGCGATGCGCGAAATATCGGCAGGGTTGAGTGACATGAGTGGGGTAAACCGCAGCTAGGGGTGGGGCTGGTCAGGCGCCTCGTGACGGGGCGAAAAACCGGCTGATTCACAGGGGATGCGGTATTATCTCGCCTTTGGGCAGGGCCTGGGCGCGAGCCTTGGTTTTTGCTTCACAGATTGACAGAGTAAGACCGAGCATGGCGGCCAGCGCCGCACCAGCTGTAGCCCCGCTCTCACGAAGGACATTTCATGTTTTCAGCATTCCGTCGGTACTTTTCCACCGACCTGGCCATCGACTTAGGCACGGCCAATACCCTCATTTACGTGCGTGACAAGGGCATCGTGCTCGACGAGCCGTCCGTGGTGGCCATTCGCCACGAGGGCGGCCCTCAGGGTAAAAAGACCATCCAAGCGGTGGGCAGCGAGGCCAAGGCCATGTTGGGCAAGGTGCCCGGCAACATCGAGGCCATTCGCCCGATGAAAGACGGCGTGATCGCCGACTTCACCGTGACTGAGCAGATGCTCAAGCAGTTCATCAAGATGGTGCACCCGCGTGGCGTGTTCAAGCCCAGCCCGCGCATCATCATTTGCGTGCCCTGCGGCTCCACTCAGGTGGAGCGCCGTGCCATTCGCGAATCGGCCCTGGGCGCTGGTGCCAGCGATGTGTACCTGATCGAAGAGCCCATGGCCGCAGCCATTGGTGCTGGCCTGCCGGTGGCTGAGGCCAGCGGCTCCATGGTGGTCGACATTGGTGGCGGCACCACCGAGGTGGGCGTGATCTCCCTGGGCGGCATGGTCTACAAAGGCTCGGTGCGCGTGGGCGGCGACAAGTTTGACGAAGCCATCATCAACTACATCCGCCGCAACTACGGCATGTTGATTGGCGAGCCCACCGCTGAGGCCATCAAGAAAAACATCGGCTCGGCCTTCCCGGGCAGCGAAGTCAAAGAAATGGAAGTGCGTGGCCGCAACCTGTCTGAAGGTGTGCCCCGCAGCTTCACCATCTCGAGCAACGAGATTTTGGAAGCCCTGACCGACCCGCTCAACAACATTGTGTCGGCGGTGAAAAACGCGCTCGAGCAAACCCCGCCCGAGTTGGGTGCGGACATCGCCGACCGCGGCATGATGCTCACCGGTGGTGGCGCTTTGCTGCGCGACTTGGACCGCCTGCTGTCCGAAGAAACCGGCTTGCCGGTGCTGGTGGCCGAAGACCCGCTGACCTGCGTGGTGCGTGGCTGCGGCATGGCCCTGGAGCAGATGGACCGCTTGGGCTCGATCTTCACCAGCGAATAAGCCGGGGCGATGCCGCTCGGTACGCTGGACAGGTCCCCGCCGCCCTTCTTCCGTCAGGGCCCGTCGGCCCTGTCCAAACTGATGGTGTACAGCGCCATTGCGCTCTTGCTGATGGTGGCCGACACCCGCTTTGCCATCACCCAACCTTTGCGCGTGGTGGTGGCTGCGGTGCTGCAACCCTTGCAGTGGTTGTTGCTGCAACCCATCGACGCTGTGCGCAGTGCGGGTGGTTACATGAGCACGGTGAAGTCTGCGCAAGATGCGCGCGACACCCTCACCCGCAAACTCACCGATCTTGGCCAACGCGCAGCCCAAGTGGAGCAGCTGCAACTGGAGAACGCACGCTTGCGTGAACTCTTGGGTTTGCGTGACCGTTTGAACGCGCCAGGCCAGGCCGCCCAAGTGTTGTACGACGCGGCCGACCCGTATTCACGCAAAGTCATTCTGGACCGCGGGCTCTTACACAAGCTGCGCAGTGGCTCGCCGGTGCTGGATGAATCGGGCGTGCTTGGCCAAGTCACGCGGGTGTATGCCACCACCAGCGAGGTGACCCTGATCACCGACCCCGAGCAAGCCATTCCTGTGCTCAATGCCCGCACGGGTTTGCGTGCGGTGGCCTTTGGCAACCCCGGGGTGACAGCGGCTAGCCTGGAGCTGCGTTACATCTCGGCCAATGCCGATGTGGAGGTGGGCGACTTGCTCACCACCAGCGGTGTGGATGGCGTGTACCCACCGGGCTTGCCGGTGGCCAAGGTGGTCAAGGTGGATCGGCGTTCTGACTCTGCCTTTGCCCGCATTGACTGTGAGCCGGTCGCCGGCGTGAACGCCGCGCTGCATGTGGTGGTGCTCGACCCCTTGACCGATGTGCCCGAGCGCGCGCCGGTTGAAGAAAAGAAAGGGCGTCGCAAATGATCATGCGCCCCGGCCAGCAACTGCTGTTGCCAGCCAACCCGTTTTTCATTTGGACCACGCTGCTCTTGGCCTTGCTCGTCAACATGGGTGTGAACATGGGGGTGAGTGGCCGCGGAGCGTGGGCACCTGATGTGCTGGCACTCGTGCTGGTGTTTTGGAGCGTGCATCAACCCCTGCGCATTGGCGTGGGCCTGGCCTTCATGTTTGGTTTGATCATGGACGTGCATGCCGCCGGTGTGTTGGGCCAACACGCACTGGCCTACACCGTGCTGGGGTTTGCAGCCATTGCCATCCACCGCCGTTTGCTGTGGTTCACTGTGCCCACACAAGCCTTGCAGGTCTTGCCTTTGTTTGTCATGTCGCATGCCATCACGCTCATTGTTCGGCTGGTGGTGGACGGCGGCTGGCCGGGCTGGGGGCTGGTGTTCGCGCCCGTGCTCGAAGCCCTGCTGTGGCCGGTGGTGAGTGTGTTGCTGCTGCTGCCGCAACGACGCGCGCCTGACCCCGACAAAACCCGTCCGCTCTAAGGTGCCGCCATGACTGCGATGCGCCATGTCGAAGCCGATCTGAATCGCTTTCGCACCCGAATCATCACCTTCATGGTGCTCATGCTGGTGTGCTTTGGTTTGTTGGCCATGCGCTTGGTGTACTTGCAAGTGGTGCGCCACGACGACCTGCTGGAACAGGCTGAAGACAACCGAACTGCGGTGGTGCCGGTGGTGCCCAATCGCGGGTTGATTCTGGACCGCAACGGCATTGTGTTGGCCACCAATTACTCGGCCTACACGCTGGAGATCACCCCCGCCAAAGCCGGGAATGTGGAAGACACCATCGAAGCGCTGTCGCAGATCATCGACATCGCGCCGCGCGACAAACGCCGTTTCAAAAAGCTGCGTGAAGAAAGCAAAAGCCTGCAGTCCATTCCTATCCGCACCCGCTTGAGCGATGCCGAGGTGGCTCGCTTTGCCGCGCAGCGTTTTCGTTTTCCGGGGGTGGACATCAAAGCGCGTTTGTTCCGGCAATACCCCTGGGGCGAATTGGCCAGCCATGTGGTGGGTTACATCGGCCGCATCAACCAAGCCGAGAAAGCTGCCATCGACGATTGGGAGGATGACGACCAGGCCAACTACCGCGGCACCGAGTACATCGGCAAGCTCGGTGTGGAGCAAAGCTTTGAGAAACAGTTGCACGGCATCACCGGTGTGGAAGAGGTGGAAACCTCAGCCGGTGGCCGCGCGGTACGCAAGCTCGACAGCCAACCCTCCACCCCCGGCAACACCGTGGTGCTGACCATCGACATCAAGTTGCAAAACCTGGTGGAGACCTTGTTTGGTGATCGGCGTGGCGCGTTGGTGGCCATCGACCCCAAGACCGGCCAAGTGCTGGCCTTTGTCAGCAAGCCCACCTTCGACCCCAACTTGTTTGTGGAGGGCATCGACAGTGACAACTGGCAGCTGCTCAACGAGTCCATCGACAAGCCTTTGCTCAACCGCGCCTTGCGTGGCACCTACCCACCCGGCTCCACCTACAAACCGTTCATGGCTTTGGCGGCTTTGCAAAGCGGCAAGCGTTCAGCGTCCACCGTCATCAACGATGCGGGCTCCTGGACCTTTGGCGGCCACACCTTTCGCAGCCATGGCGACACCGGCTTGGGCGCGGTGGACATGTACCGCAGCATCGTGAAGTCCAGCAATGTGTATTACTACTCGCTGGCCAACGAGATGGGTGTGGACCTGATTCACGACAGCATGAAGCCCTTGGGTTTTGGACAGGCCACCGGCATTGACATCCAAGGCGAGGTACGTGGCGTGCTGCCCAGCACCGAGTGGAAGCGCAAAACCTACAAAAAGGCTGAGCAAAAGAAATGGTATGCCGGTGAAACCATTTCGCTGGGCATCGGCCAGGGTTACAACACCTTCACCATGTTGCAGCTGGCGCAGGCCACCGCCATCTTGGCCAACAACGGCATCAAAAACAAACCGCAGTTGGTCATGGCCACGCAAGACGCGATGACACGCCAACAACTGCCTGTGCCCAACGCGCCACCTGAAGACCTGGGCTATGCCAAAGAGAACATCGAGGTCATCCGCAAAGCCTTGGTGGGTGTGACTACCGAGGGCACGTCGGCGCGCGTGTTTGCTGGTGCGCCTTATGTGAGCGCTGGCAAAACCGGCACAGCGCAGGCGGTGACGATCGGCCAGAAAGACAAGTACGACGCGCGCAAGATGGAAGAACACCAGCGCGACCACGCTTTGTACATGGCGTTTGCGCCAGCTGAAGACCCGCAAATTGCCGTGGCGGCGGTGGTGGAAAACGCGGGCTTTGGTGCCGAGCACGCTGCCCCGATTGCACGGCGTGTGTTTGACTACTGGGTCTCTGGCCTGTACCCCAGCGAGCAAGACATCGCTGCGGCCCGCAAGGGCCAGGCTGGCGCGCCGATAGGCAAGCAGCGACCTGCTGCCGAAGTGGCTTGGCCCCCCGTCAAGCCTCAATAAGCTGCTATCAGATTCATTGCACCAAGCGCGGTGGTGTGTTGATGCCGTAATTCGGCCCCACACCCGAGCCGCTGTTTTGGCATTTCACCGAATCAGCGCTCATTTGAAACAGCACGTACTTACCGCTACCCCCTATGCCATCAAGAACATGTACACAGGCAAATGCCACGACAGGTTGGTGGCTGTGGGTGCTGACGTCTTGAATGATCGGCACCATCGCATATTCACATTTTTTATTTCCTGCGGCACTGCAATTACTCACGTCGCTGTAAAGGGCGGTTTTACTGCCCGGCTGCACCCATAACGAATCGCCGATGGCAATCGACTGCGGGCTACCAGAAGTGATGAGGTTGGAGATGGTGGATGTGCTGTTGCTGTCGATCAGCAGCGAGCTCCATTGCCCAGCTTCACAGATCCCCACCTTGTAAGACGAAGTGGCTTTGAAGAAATAGGGCTGACCGATGATCTGCGGCAAATCAAAACCCGGTGGGTTAACTTGTGTGGCTAATTTGGGTGAACCGGTGGTGGAGTCCCAATAGGTGTCGTACAGGCATTTGGAGAGCACCATTGGGAAGGGGCTGAGTGAAGCTGGGTGCGAAATGACGGCGGTGGAGGTGACCCACACGCTGCCTCCTGGTGTGCCGATGATATTGGCCAGCGACAAAACCACCGAGCCGCCATTTTGGCCATTGGTGCGGCGCACCTGCACCTGAATGGCGGGGTAGTCGTAAGGGCCTGGCGTGATGGTTTTGGCTTGCAGGGTTGCCGGTGTGCCGTTCATATTCCAATAGCCTGCGGTCACCGTCGCATTGCTCAAGCTCACATCTTCAGACTTGTTTTTGCTGATGAAGGCCAAGGCCCGGCTGGTGGCGGTGTCCCAGTCGGGTGTGGTCGCGCTGGTGTTCAGACAATCCGCACGCCGGTAAAGACAAGGCACCGCGGCCATGGCTGCGGCATCCGCACCGTTTTGCAATTCGTTGCGCACCACCATCAAGCGGCCCAGGTCGATGGCCAAAGCGGCAAAGCCCAGCAGCATGGTGAGCACCGCGGCGGAGATGAGCAAGATCCCACCGCGCTGATGAGCGGCGCTTGGGGGCTTATTCATTGTTCATCACCGTGGTGGCGGTCAGCGACAGCGGCCCGCCCATGATGGGCAGGGCGTTGGCCAGAACGAGTGGGTTGATGCCCAAAGGGCGGTAGGTGTAGCGCACCGTCACCGTCAAGGGTGTGCCGAACAGACCGGCTTGCCCACCGACCACATCCACACAAGGGTTGGGGCTGCCGGTGGCGCTGGTGGGGCAGGCGCAACTGGTGCCTGCGCAACCGACAGGCGGGCGGGTGCTGGTGTCTGCGCCAAACGAGAACAGGTAGTTGGACATGTAGTCCACCGCCTTGCTTTGGATCTCGACCGTGGTGGGTTTGGGCGAACGCAACACAATGCCCACGCGCGCGGCTTCGCGGCTGGCATTGGTGATGACGGCTTTGTTGTAAAAAATGATGCCGAACTCGGCAATCATGAACACCACCAGCAAGAAGATGGGCAGCACCAAAGCCAGTTCCACCACCGCCATGCCACGCTGAGCCCCAGCGCTGCGCTGCCGGACTGCAGGGTTGAGCCAAACACGAACAGAACGCATGAAAACCCCTCCGGTGGTCGCAGAGGGCGACCTGAGGCTTCAGTGTGTCAGCCGGTGGTAGCCTAAGGTTTGACCAGAGTCAAAACTGCGCGCCGATGCGCAATCTCGATGGACTGTTTCAAAGTGCTTGCCAGCGCAACCAGGCGTCACACGAGGTTTTGACAATCAGCGCGCTGACCACCAGCAAGAAGGCCACGCGCACAAAGCCTGCGCCGTGTTTGAGCGCCAGGCGGGTGCCCAGCAAACTGCCCAGCACATTGGCCACGGCCAGGCTCAGCGCCACATGCCACCAGACATGGCCTTTGAGCGCGAGCAAGACCAGCGCGGCACCGTTGCTGGCCACGTTGAGCAACTTGGCGCTGGCTGAGGCGTTGAGAAAGTCATAGCCCAACCAACGCACCAGCAAGAACACAAAAAAGCTGCCGGTGCCCGGGCCGAAAAACCCGTCGTAAAAACCAATGCCTAAACCCACCACGCCTGCGGCCAGGCGTTCGTGCTGGGTGGAGAGGCGTGGGGCATGTTCGCGTCCCAGGTCTTTTTTCACCAAGGTGTAGGTAAACACCGCGATGAGCACCAGAGGCAAGACCAAGCGCAGGAAATCAGGCGAGACGCGGGTGAGCACCCAGGCCCCGCACAGGGAGCCCGCAAAACTCAAGGCAATGGCCGGGCCCAGCATGGACCAGTTGAGCTGCACACGCCGGCTGTATTGGGCGGCCGCCATGGCCGTGCCCCAGATGGACACGCTCTTGTTGGTGCCAAACAAAGTGGCCGGGTGGGCCTGCGGGTAGGCTGCCAACATGGCGGGCACCAGCACCAAGCCGCCACCGCCGACGATGGCGTCGACACAGCCAGCAAGCAGTGAGGCGAGGGTGACGAGAACAAGTTCCATGGGCAAAAAATAAAGGCACCGTTTACACGGTGCCTTCAGGCCGCATCTGCATTGGATGCGCGTATGTTGTTGTGGGTCTGGGTCTCTCTCGGCTCCTCTGTCACGAAGCCAAGCGGCTCGCACATCAGTGGGAGGAGTGTAGGTGTCCAGGGCATGGTTGACCTTCGGGGTTTTCCCCTAAATTCGATAAAAACCTCGACCGTGTAAGGGCGCTGACCTTGCAAGAAGGTTTTAGCTGCGGGCCGCGTCGGCCATGATCCAGTGCGCGGCCTTCTCAGCCATCATCAGCGTGGGGCTGTTGGTGTTGCCGCTGGTGATGGTGGGCATGGCCCCGGCATCGACCACGCGCAAACCCTGAATCACGCCGCCCGTGCAACGCACACGCAAGCGGGCATCGAGCACGGCCATGGGGTCACCGTCGCGGCCCATTTTGGTGGTGCCTACCGGGTGGAAGATGGTGGTGGCAATGTCACCCGCGAGCTTGGCGAGCTCTTCGTCGGTCTGGAACTGCACGCCAGGTTTGAATTCCACAGGTTTGTATTGGGCCATGGCCGGTTGCGCCACGATTTGGCGCGTGACCCGCAATGAGTCGGCCGCCACCTTGCGGTCTTCCGGCGTGCTGAGGTAGTTCGGGGCAATCGCCGGCGCGTCTTCAAAACGGTTGGTTTTGATATGCACCGTGCCGCGGCTGGTGGGGTTGAGGTTGCACACGCTGGCGGTGAAGGCCGGGAAGCTGTGCAGCGGTTCGCCAAACGCATCCAGGCTGAGCGGCTGCACGTGGTATTGAATGTTGGCGTAGGGGCGCGATGGGTCGCTCTTGGTGAAGGCCCCCAATTGCGAGGGCGCCATGCTCATGGGGCCGCTTTGTTTGAACGCGTACTCCAGGCCAATCATGGCCTTGCCCCACAGCGAATTGGCCAACACGTTGAGCGTTTTGACGCCCTGCACTTTGTAGACCGAACGGATTTGCAAGTGGTCTTGCAGGTTCGCGCCAACACCTGGCAGGTCTTGCACCACAGGAATGCCGTTTTGTTGCAAGAGTGCACCCGGGCCAATGCCCGAGAGCTGCAAAATTTGTGGCGAGCCTATGCTACCCGCACTCAAAATCACCTCGCCGCTGGCTTGCACGGTGACGAGTTCGTGGCCGGTCCACACCTCCACACCAGTGCAGCGTTTGCTGCCATCAGCCTGGGTGGTGACCACCACGCGCGAGACCTGGGCCTTGGTCCACAACTCGAAGTTGGGGCGGCCATAACAGGCCGGGCGCAAAAAGGCTTTGGCTGTGTTCCAACGCCAGCCTTTGCGCTGGTTCACTTCAAAGTAACCCACACCTTCGTTGTTGCCGCGGTTGAAGTCCTCAGATGCTGGAATGCCTGCTTGCTGCGCGGCTTGCGCAAAGGCATCGAGCACGTCCCAACGCAGGCGTTGCTTTTCAATGCGCCACTCACCGCCGGCGTTTTTGTGTTTGAGCACTTGGCGGTAAATGTCGTCGCCTTGCATCAGCAGTTCACTGCGGGTGCCTTTGGCGCCGTGCAGGTCATCGGCACCTTTGTAGTGATCTTCGTGCAGCTTGAAATAGGGCAGGTTGTTGTCCCAGCGCCAGCTCTCGTCGCCCAGCAGATCGGCCCAGTGGTTGTAGTCACGGGCTTGGCCGCGCATGTAAATCATGCCGTTGATGCTCGAGCAACCCCCGAGGGTTTTGCCACGCGGGTAACGCAGCTGCCGGCCATTCAAGCCCGCGTCTTTTTCGGTTTGGTAGAGCCAATCGGTGCGCGGGTTGCCGATGCAATACAAGTAGCCCACCGGGATATGAATCCAGTGGTAATCGTCTTTGCGACCGGCTTCGATGAGCAACACGCGCTTGCTGGCATCCGCACTCAAGCGGTTGGCCAGTAGACACCCTGCAGTGCCTGCGCCAATGATGATGTAGTCAAACGTGTCGTTCATCGCAATCTTCCAGCTGTTTTATCAGTGACCTTGAGCAACGTCATCTTAGGGCACAAGACGCTGAACAATGTCCCCGATTATTTCTTGCCGTACGCACCAAGCAAGCAACGTGAGGGTTCAGGCCCAAGGCGGCAACTTGCTGGCGCGCAGCGACTGAGGCGCCGCTTTGGGTTTGAACCCTCGCGTGCCAGAGGCGCTCGCAACCGCATCTCAAAAGCGCATGGCATCGACACCTCAGTCATCACCAAGGTGCCGATGGTTCGCTTTACTTGGCCGTGGGCATCACAAACTCAGCGCCTTTGCCGATGCTCTCGGGCCAGCGCTGCATGATGGACTTTTGCTTGGTGTAGAAACGCACACCTTCTTCGCCGTAGGCGTGCATGTCGCCAAACAGCGAACGCTTCCAGCCACCGAAACCGTGCCAAGCCATGGGCACAGGAATGGGCACGTTGATGCCGACCATGCCCACTTCAATGCGGCGACCGAATTCGCGCGCCACATTGCCGTCGCGGGTGAAGCAGCTCACGCCGTTGCCAAACTCATGGTCGTTGATGATCTTCACCGCGGTGGCGAAGTCAGGCACGCGCACGCAAGCCAGCACGGGGCCAAAGATTTCTTCTTTGTAGATGCGCATGTCGGTGCTCACGTGGTCAAACAGCGTGCCGCCCAGCCAGAAGCCAGCGTCACAGCCTTCGCCAGCAGCCGAGCCTTTGAAGCCACGGCCGTCGACCAACAACTTGGCGCCTTCTTTCACGCCCACATCGATGTAGTTGGTGATACGGTCATGCGCCACTTGCGTGACGATGGGGCCCATTTCAGCGGCCAGGTTGGTGCCGTTGAGCACTTTCAAAGTCTTGGTGCGCTCGATGAGTTTGGCAATGACTTGGTCAGCCACATCGCCCACCAACACCGCCACCGAGATGGCCATGCAACGCTCGCCAGCCGAGCCGTAAGCCGCGCCAATCAAAGCGTCCACCGACTGGTCGATGTCGGCATCAGGCATGACCACCATGTGGTTCTTCGCGCCGCCCAGGGCTTGCACACGTTTGCCGTGGCGAGCGCCGGTCTCATAAATGTAGTTGGCAATGGGTGTGGAGCCGACAAAGCTCACGGCCTTGACATCGGGGTGAACCAAGAGCGCGTCCACCGCTTCTTTGTCGCCTTGCACCACGTTGAACACACCATCGGGCAAGCCAGCTTGCTTGAGCAAATCGGCCATGAACAGGCTGGCGGTGGGGTCGATGGGGCTGGGCTTGAGCACGAAGGTGTTGCCCGCCGCAATGGCCACAGGGAACATCCACATGGGCACCATGACGGGGAAGTTGAACGGGGTGATGCCGGTGACCACGCCCAGGGGCTGGCGCAGGGTCCAGTTGTCCATGCCGGTCGAGACTTGGTCGGTGAAGTCGCCTTTGAGCAACTGCGGAATCCCGCAAGAAAATTCCAAAATATCAATGCCGCGGGCCACTTCGCCCTGGGCGTCGGTGAACACTTTGCCGTGCTCCGAGGTGATGATGCGGGCCAGGTCGTCTTTGCGCTGGTTGAGCAACTCCAGGAACTTGAACATCACGCGGGCGCGGCGGATGGGCGGTGTGTCAGCCCAAGCTGGGAACGCTGCCTTGGCCGACGCCACAGCGGCGTCCACATCAGCGGTGTTGGCCAGCAGGGCTTGGCCGGTGACTTGGCCAGTGGCTGGGTTGTAAACCGCTTGTTGGCGGGTGCTGGTGCCGTGGGTCACAGCGCCTTGGATGTAGTGGCCGATGGTGGTGGTCATGGGGTGTCCTTGCAAAAAAGATGCGCCAGTGTAGGGAGCCTTCGGGGGTGGGACAAGAGCCCAAAAGTGAATCGATTGTTCAAAATAGTGAACAATAGACCCATGGATGAGCAAAAAATCAACGCCTTGTGGACGCACCTGCACTGGCTCAGCGTGTTGGCCCAGCAGGGCAGCTACACCGCCGCTGCCGCTCGCTTGGGCGTGAGCAAGGCCGCCGTGAGCCAGCGCATTGCCGAGTTGGAGCGCGCCGCACGCCTGACCCTGGTGCAGCGCACCACCCGCAGCCTGCGCCTGACCGAGGCTGGCCAGCGACTGGTGGACGACACCCGCGCCTCGTTTGAGCAAATCGCCCAAAGCTTTGCCCAGGTGCAAGACCTGGCTGCCCAGCCCAGTGGCCTGGTGCGGGTGACGGCACCGGTGGCTTTGGCGCGCCAGCAGTTGCTGCCTTTGCTCTCAGCCTTCCTCAAAGACCACCCGCAGGTGCGCATTGAGCTGGACATGTCAGACCGCTTGAGCAGCTTGACCCAGGAAGGGTTTGATTTGGCCATCCGCCACACCGACCACCCGCCCGACACCCATGTGGCCTGGGCGCTGTGCCCCACCCATTCGGTGCTGGTGGCCACCCGGGCTTACCTGCGCCGCCATGGCGCGCCGCAAAGTCCGCAGGACCTGGCCCAGCACAACTGTTTGCATTACCCACGCGCGCATGACACCCCAGCCTGGACCTTCGAGCCTTCTTCAGACAAGGGGCAAGAGCGCACCACCGTGCCGGTGAGTGGCACGCTTGCAGCCAACAACAGCGAGGCCCTGCGTGAGGCCGCCTTGTTGGGCGACGGTATTGCCTTGTTGCCCGACTTCAGTGCACAGGCTGCGCTCAAGTCTGGCAAGTTGGTGCGGGTGATGCCAGCCTGGACACCGGTGGGCGTGTTTGCGCAAAACATTTACGCCATACGCCCTTACGCGCCGCATGTGCCGCGCGCCGTTGCGGCTCTAGTGGCGCATTTACGCCAAGCGCTTGCCGAGGGGTTTGCGCCTTAGTATGGTTTTGATAGCAAGAAAATCAATGCCCTGGCCAGTTGGGGCTGCGTTTTTCTTTGAAAGCGGCTTGGCCTTCTTTGGCGTCATCCGTCAAAGTGAACAGTGCAATTTGGCTTTCGGTGAAGGCCATGCTCTCTTCAAACGACATGGCCTCGATGCGCTTCATGGTGTACAGACCCCGGCGAATCGCAGCAGGTGATTTGTCCAGGATGCGGGAAAGCAGCCAGTCCACCTTGGCATCCAGCGCCTCGTCCACATAGTTCACCAGGCCGATCTCCAGCGCTTGCGCCGCACTGATGGGCTCGCCGGTGATGCACATCTCCGACAAAACGCGGCGCGGGATCAGGTGCTGCAAGACACTGAGCACCTGCGCGGGAAACACGCCCACTTTCACCTCGGGCAAACCAAACAGCGCGTGGGGTGCAGCCACCGCCATGTCGCACATGCTGAGCAAGCCCATGCCACCGGCCAGGCAGTGACCGTTGACCCGCGCGATCAGGGGCAGGTTGCTGGCCTTGGCCGCACGCAGCACCTTGGCCACATGGCCCTGGGGTTCCGAGTAGTCGGTGGTGAAGACGTTGGTGGCTTGCAGGTCAGCACCTGCGCAAAAGGCTTTGTCGCCCGCGCCGGTGATGACGATGGCGCGCAAGTCGCGGTGGTGTTGCGCCGCGTTGATGGCGCCGGCCATGGCTTCGAGCACCGCGTGGCTCACCGCATTGCGGCGCGCTTCGCGCGCGATGGTGAGCCACATAACCTGGTCGCGAACGGTCACGCGCAATTCGTCACTGGCAAAGTCGGAGGGGTGGGTGAGTGAAGTCATGATGAAGACGATGTAAGGGGGCTGGTGTCGGTGGCAGGGTGGCGGCGGCGAAACATAGACGCGCCTTCCATGTGCATCACCAAGACGTCGTCTTGGTTATACATGCGCCATATGGTGCGGGTCAGTCCCACATCGGGTTTGCTTTTGGAGGGGCGGCTGTCCAGAATTTCATGTTCCAAACGCAGGGTGTCGCCCGGGTACACAGGTTTGAGCCATTTGATGTTTTCCAAACCTGGTGAGCCCAGGCTGGAGGACGTCAGCAAAAAGTTGCGCACCATCAAGCCCATGGCCATGCTGCAGGTGTGCCAGCCGCTGGCGCACAGCCCGCCAAACAGCGAGGCTTGGCCGCCCTCATCCGTCAGGTGGAAAGGCTGCGGGTCGAATTTCTGGGCGAATTCAATGATCTCCTCGCGGGTGGGTGTGACGGTGCCGAGTTGCCGCACACTGCCAGGCACCAAGTCTTCCCAATACGTGGTGATCATCAACGGCCCCCGGTCACATCGAGCATGGCGCCGGTGGCGTAACTCGAGGCATCGCTGAGTAACCAGACCACCGCGTTGGCAATCTCTTGGGCGGTGCCCGGGCGTTGCATGGGGATGGTCGCGGCCAGACGGTGCGCGCGGTCGGGTTGCCCGCCGCTCGCATGGATTTCGGTGTCAATCAGACCTGGACGCACACCGTTGACACGGATGCCTTCGGTGGCCACTTCGCGCGCCAGACCTAAGGTGAACACATCCACCGCGGCTTTGCTGGCCGCGTAGTCCACATACTGCCCGGCTGAACCCAAGGTGGAAGCCACGCTGCTGATGTTCACAATCGCGCCGCCTTGCCCACCATGCTTGGTGCTCATGCGGCGCACCGCTTCACGCGCGCACAAAAACGTGCCTTGCGCGTTGATGGCAAACATGCGCTGCCAGCGTGCCAGGCTCATCTCGTCGACCCGCGCGGCCACATCGACCACGCCTGCGCTGTTGACCAGGCCGGTGATGCGCCCGAGCTTGGCGTCGATTTTTTGGAACATCGCCAGCACCTGCGGTTCATCGGCCACATCGGCTTGCACCGTGATCGCGTTGCCACCTGCGTTGCGAATGTCGCGCACCACCTCGTCAGCAGCCAAAGAGTTGTGGGTGTAGTTCACGGCGACGGCCCAACCCTGGGCGGCAGCGGTGAGGGCGGTGGCGGCACCAATGCCTCGGCTGCCACCCGTCACCAAGAGGACTCGATCCATGTGTGTCTCCTGCAAAAATCTCAGCCGCAAGATAACATGAGCCGCTGTGCAACAGCTGTCACAGCGGCGCACCCCACAACAACAAGGAGAGACATGACCGTCGACTATTACTTCGCACCGCAAAGCCCTTGGGCCTATTTGGGCCATCAACGCTTTGTGGACATCACCAGCGCCGCCAAAGTTAATGTGCGTGTGCTGCCTGTGGACCTCGGTGGCAAGGTGTTTCCCATTTCCGGTGGCCTGCCTTTGGGCAAACGCGCACCCCAGCGCCAGGCTTACCGCTTGCTCGAACTCAAGCGTTACAGCGAGTACCTGAATGCACCGTTGCATGTGCAGCCTAAATTCTTCCCTGTCGCTGGTGACGATGCGGCCCGCCTCATCATCGCGGTGGACATGCACGATGGCGAGCAAGCCGCTTTGCGCATCACCGGTGCGGTGTTGGGCGCCTGCTGGGCGCAAGAGCGCAACATTGCTGACGCCAAGGTGCTCGCCGAGTTGTTGACCGAGCAAGGTTTGAGTGCCCAGCGCTTGGAGCAGTCGTACAGCCAAGCGGTGCACGAGCGCTATGAGGCCGACACCCAAAAGGCCATTGATGCGGGCGTGTTCGGCGCGCCGAGCTATGTGGTGGAGGGTGAAATTTTCTGGGGCCAGGACCGCCTCGATTTTCTGGAACGTAAGTTGAAGGAACGCGCATGAACGTGACATTGACGGCCGCTGACGGCCAAACTTTCGATGCTTATGTGGCCCAACCCGTCGGCAAAGCCAAAGGCGCGGTGGTGGTGTTGCAAGAAATTTTTGGCGTGAACTCGCACATCCGCTCGGTGGCAGACGGCTACGCCGCCGCCGGTTACTTGGCTGTGGCGCCAGCCACCTTTGCGCGGGTGCAAACCGGCGTGGAGCTGGGCTACACCGAGGCCGACATGGGCAGCGGCTTTGGCCTGAAAAACGCGGTCGAAGCCTTGCCCGCACCCGGTGTGCTGCAAGACATCCAGGCCGCGGTGAACTACGCTGCCCAGCACAGTGGCGGCAAAGTGGCGGTGCTGGGTTTTTGCTGGGGCGGCTTGCTGACCTGGCGCAGCGCCTGTTTACTGAGTGGCGTGAGTGCGGCCGTGCCTTATTACGGCGGCGGTGTGACCACCCCTGAAGAAGTGGCCCGAAGCGCGAAGTGCCCGGTGATGGCCCACTTTGGCGACCAGGACCATTGGATCCCCCTGGACGGCGTGGAGGCCTTCAAAGCCGCGCACCCCGCGGTGCAGGTGCATGTGTACGCGGCCAACCACGGCTTTAACTGCGACCAACGCGGTTCGTTCAACGCGCCGGCAGCACAACTGGCACGTGAACGCACCCTGGCCTTTTTGGCGCAGCACATCGGCTGAGTTCAGCCGCATGAGCCTGCACTGATGATCCGATAAGCATGAGCTCCCCCGAGCCGGATCTCATCACCGACTTGCCCTTGTTCCCCTTGGGCAGTGTGTTGTTTCCGGGCGGGGATTTGGCTTTGCAGATCTTCGAGGTGCGTTACCTCGACATGGTCACCCGCGCGTGGAAGACCGGCCAGCCTTTCGGGGTGGTGGGCCTCACGCGCGGCAGCGAGGTGCGTCAACGCACCAGCCAAGACGAAGGCTTTGCCGCCGAGCAGTTTCACAGCGTAGGCACCCTGGCGCACATTGAAGAACTGGAACGGCCGCAGCCCGGTTTGATTTTCATCCGCTGCAAAGCGGGGCGGCGTTTCAGCCTGAGCGAATCTCGGCAACTCACCCACGGCCTGTGGGTGGGGCAGGCCACCTTGCTCAAACCTGACCCTGTGGTGCCGGTGCCGCCAGACTTGCTGCCGGTACAACAAGCCTTACGCAGCGTGGCCGATCGCTGGCCGCAAGCCAAGCCGCAAGACTGGGATGACGCGGGCTGGTTGTCCAACCGCTGTGCGGAATTGTTGCCCATGCCCCTGGCCACCAAGCAGCAGATGATGGCCTTGGACAACCCTTTGCTCAGGCTCGAGCTGATGGGTGATTTGCTGGAAGTGCTACAGAAAAAGTAGCTCAACAGTTAGGCCTGGTAAGGCCTAGAGGCTTAAAAAACCATATTGATCTCAAACGTCTTTGTTCCCCAGATAACGTTTGCGCCAAAACAGCACACCCAAAGCACCGGCGATCAAGCCCATGGCCACCATGGCCCACCAAAATCCTTTGGCGTTGTGCACCAGGGGAATCACCTCGAAGTTCATGCCGAAGATCGCGGCAATCAAATTCAGCGGCATGAAGATGGCGGTGAGCACGGTGAGCGTGCGCATGATGTCGTTGGTGCGGTTGCTTTGCGCGTTGTAGTGCATCTGCACCGCGGTCTCCACGCTTTGCTCCAGGCGGCGCACATGGTGAACCACCCGCTCGATATGCTCGAGCACATCACGGCTGCGCACATGCAGCAAGTCGCGGTCGCGTTGCTCGGCGTTGCCTTGTGGGTCAGGCCAGGACTTGAGGGTTTCAATCCAGTCTTGCACCGCGGCGCGCTGGTCTTCACACACCTCGTCGAGCTGGTGCAAACCTTGCCGGGCTTGCAGCAAGGCACCCCAGTTTGAGAAACGTGAATACGGGTTGAGCAACTGGCTTTGCCAGTGCTCGAGTTGCGCTGAGAGTTCGCGGCGCAGGTCCAGGTAGCCGTCCACAATCGTGTTGACCACGCGCAGCATCAAGTCGGCGGGGCTGGCGGGCAAGCGCACGCCATTGGCACGCGATTCGCTCGAGGCCATGGCCAGCAATTTGGTGGCGAAGGCATCGCGCACCCCGCAGTCGTCGGGGTGAACGCTCAACAACAGGCGGTCAAACAGCGCAAAGCCCACCGGGCTGGTGTCAATCCGTTCCAGCACGGCTGAGGCGCCAGACTTGCTCGCGCTGGTGGCCAGGCGCCGAAACACCAGCAGGTCGTACTGCGAGGTGAAGTCGTAATGCGAAGGCAGTTGCGCGTTGAGCAGGTCAGAGATGTGCAGGTCCACCAGGCTCAAACCACACAGGCTTTGCAGTTGGTGTTGTACCTCGGCTTGCCGTTGCGCGAACTCTTGGCGCGCACAGCTCACCCACACAAAACCCGACGCAGGCAACTGCGCGGGCATCTCTGCGCTTTCGCTGACCTGGGAGTGATTGATGATGAAAACCCGCACTGGCCACCTACCCGTTTGAAGAAGTTGCTCTTATTTTCGTAGCAACTTAGCCGCAGCGATGGAGAAATACGTCAAGATGCCATCGGCCCCAGCGCGTTTGAAAGCCAGCAGACTTTCCAGCATCACCGCGTCGTGGTCGAGCCAGCCGTTTTGCGCAGCGGCTTTGAGCATCGCGTACTCGCCACTGACTTGGTAGGCAAAAGTGGGCACCGCAAATTCGTCTTTCACGCGTCGCACGATGTCCAGGTAAGGCATGCCGGGTTTGACCATGACCATGTCAGCGCCTTCAGCGATGTCCAGCGCCACCTCGCGCAGGGCTTCGTTGCTGTTGCCCGGGTCCATCTGGTAGACCTTTTTGTTGCTCTTGCCCAGGTTGGCAGCTGAGCCCACCGCGTCGCGGAAGGGGCCGTAAAACGCGCTGGCGTACTTGGCGCTGTAGGCCATGATGCGGGTGTGTATGTGGCCGTTGGCCTCGAGCGCTTGGCGAATCGCGCCAATGCGCCCGTCCATCATGTCGCTGGGGGCGACGATGTCCACGCCGGCTGCGGCCTGCACCACCGCTTGTTTGACCAGCATGGCCACGGTGGGTTCGTTCATGATGTAGCCCGTCTCATCGAGCAGGCCATCCTGGCCGTGGCTGGTGTAGGGGTCCAGGGCCACATCGGTCATCACGCCGAGCTGCGGGAAGTTCTTTTTCAGGGCGCGCACCACCCGCGGCACCAGGCCATCGGGGTTGGTGGCTTCCACGCCGTCGGGTGTTTTGAGCGAGGCGTCGATCACAGGGAAAAGCGCCATGACGGGGATGCCTAAGTCCACGCACTCTTGGGCGACTTCGAGCAAGAGGTCCAGGCTCAGGCGTTCCACGCCAGGCATGGAGGCCACAGCCTCGCGCTTGTTGGTGCCCTCGTGCACAAACACGGGGTAAATCAGGTCGTTGACGGTCAGCGCGTTTTCACGCACCAGGTTACGGGTGAACTCGTCGCGGCGCAGACGGCGCGGACGACCCATAGGGAAGGGGGCTTGGATGAGGGTCATGATGGCTCCAGATTCTGAAGGGTCTTGGCGCGATGCTCTAGAGGGTTTAACCGCAATCGCGTCTTTTTTGTGTGCCTCGAATTTTGATTGATCGCGATCAAGATTTTTGAAAATCCGTGGGTTGCACCCCCTTTTTAAGTGAAAACCCGTTGCCTTTTGATATATTGGCGCCAGGCAGGTTTCTGCCTCCCGCTTTTCCTCCCTGAGCGGGGCCTTGATGTGTGACAGCAAAAAAGGCTTCAAACCCTGGCAAGTCCAGGGTTTTTTTTGGCCTGCGTCTGACGCTAAACTGCACCCATGCTCTGGATCAAAGCCCTTCACATCGTGTTCGTGGCAAGCTGGTTTGCCGGTTTGTTTTACCTGCCCCGCATCTACGTGAACCTGGCCATGGTGCCGGCTGAGTCGGTGGCCGAGCGCGAGCGCCTCTTGCTCATGGCTCGCAAGCTCTTGCGTTTCACCTCCATCCTGGCCGTGCCCGCGCTGGTTTTAGGCTTGATGCTCTGGGGTGTGTATGGCATCGGTAAAGGCCCGGGCAACGGCTGGATGCATGCCAAATTTTTGGTGGTCGCCCTGGCTTTGGCTTACCACCATGCGTGTGCCAAGTTGCTCAGGGTGTTCAGCGCGGGGGGCAACACCAAAAGCCATGTTTGGTACCGCTGGTTCAACGAAGCGCCTGTGCTGCTGATGCTCGCTGCCGTGGTGCTGGTGGTGGTCAAGCCCTTCTGACCATGCACAAAACCGCCGCATGGCCACTTGCCTGGGTCTATGCGGGTCTGGTGATTTACGCCAGCCTTTACCCCTTTGAGGGTTGGCGCGATCAGGGCGTGAGCCTGCACCAATTCGTCACCGCCCCCTGGCCACGCTACTGGAGCGGGTTTGACGTGGTCTCCAATGTCTTGGGTTACATGCCTTTGGGCTTTTTGCTGGCCCTGGCTTTGATGCGCAGCCGTCAGGGGGGGCGCCGTGGCGGCGCATGGCGTCACCCGGTGTGGGTGGCTTGGGGCTTGGCCTGTGTCTTGTCGGGCCTCATGGAAGCCCTGCAAAGTTTTCTGCCTGCGCGCGTGCCCTCGCAACTCGACAGCTTGCTCAATGCGCTGGGCGCGCTCTTGGGGGCACTGCTGGCCGCGGGCATGGAGCGTTGGGGTTTGCTCTCGCGCTGGAGCCGTTTTCGCTCGCGGTGGTTTTTGCCCGATGCCACTGGCGGCATGGTCCTCATGGCCTTGTGGCCCCTGGCCTTGCTCTACCCGGCCGCGGTGCCCCTGGGTTTAGGGCAGGTGTTTGAGCGTTTTGCGTTGGAGTTCTCTGAGTGGATCGAAGACATCAACTGGTGGGATGGCCCGCTGTTGCCTGCGCCTGAGTTGCAACCTTTGCTGCCTGCCACCGAGATGCTGTGCGTGAGCTTGGGGCTGCTGGCACCTTGCCTGCTGGGCTTGTCCATCGTGCCGCAACGTGTGCCGCGCTGGTTGCTCAGTGCGGGGGTCTTGGTGTGTGCCTTGGGCGGGTCGGCCTTGTCGGCCGCCCTGAGTTACGGGCCTAGCCATGCTTGGGCCTGGTTCACCCCGCAGGTGCTCTTGGGTCTGGGGCTGGGCGCGGCGGTGTGTGCGCTTTTGATCGTGCGCCAGGTGCCGCCGCGGGTGAGTGCGGCCCTGATGCTGCTGGCCTTGGGGGCGGATTTGAGCATCATCAACCAAGCCCCTGAAGGCGCGTACTTTGCACAAACCTTGCAGGCTTGGGAGCAGGGCCGCTTCATCCGTTTTCATGGCGTGGGCCAATGGCTGGGCTGGTTGTGGCCTTATGCCGCTTTGATGGTGGTCACCGCCCGTTTGTGGGCGCATGAAGAGGGCCGTTAAGCCCGACGCCGCGCGCTCATGCGGGCAAACCTAAAATCAGGGCATGAGCACATCAGCCCCCACCCCTTATTTCAAACACCACATCTTCTTTTGTTTGAACGAACGCAGCAACGGCGATGCTTGCTGCGCCCAACACAACGCACAAGCCGCGTTTGACCACTGCAAAGCCTCGGTCAAGGCCGCGGGCCTGGCCGGTGCCGGTGGCGTGCGAGTGAACAAAGCCGGATGCCTGGACCGCTGCGCGGCCGGCCCCGTGGCCGTGGTCTACCCCGAGGGCGTGTGGTACAGCTATGTGGACCAGAGCGACATCGACGAGATCGTCAACTCGCACCTCAAAAACGGCCAGGTGGTGGAGCGTTTGCTCACCCCGCCCGAACTGGGACGCTGAACATGAACGCGCAAACCCAACGCCTGCTGCTGCAAGGCCCGGTGGGCGTGATCGAAGCCTTGTTGGATGAGCCTGCACATGGTGCGAGCTTGCAGGGCACGGCCATCGTGGCGCACCCGCACCCTTTGTTTGGCGGCACCATGGACAACAAGGTGGTGCAGACCCTGGCGCGTGCCTTCGTGCAATGCGGCTGGCGCACGGTGCGTTTTAACTTTCGTGGCGTGGGCCAGACCCAGGGCGTGCATGACGAAGGCCGCGGCGAGACCGAAGACTTCCTGGCCGTGGTGGCGCAAACCGCACCCCAGGGCGCCTTGGCCCTGGCGGGGTTTTCTTTTGGTTCGTTTGTGATGAGCCAGGCTCTCATGCAACTGTGGCCTGCACGCGAGGTGGGCAAGGTGGTGATGGTGGGCACGGCGGCCAGCCGCTTCCAAGTGGCAGCCCTGCCCGCAGAGTTGCACACCAAAACCCTGGTGGTGCATGGCGAGAACGACGACACCGTGGCCTTGAGCGGTGTGATGGACTGGGCGCGTCCCCAGAACCTGCCGGTGACGGTCGTGCCCCAAGGTGGGCACTTCTTTCACGGACAATTGCCTTTGTTGAAAAGTTTGGTGGTGCGCCATCTCAGCGCCACCGTGGATTGAATCAGTACCCCTATGAAAAAAATCTTTGGCGCTTTGGCGCTGGCCCTGGTCTTGCCCGTGTTTTCACTCGTGAGTTCGCCTGCCCGGGCGCAAGGCATGCCCCAACCCCCCGAGGTGGCGGCCCGTTCGTATTTGCTGATGGACATCACAGCCAACCAGATCCTGGCGGCCAAAGACATCGACAGCCCGGTGGAGCCTGCATCGCTGACCAAGCTGATGACCGCTTACCTGGTGTTTGATGCGCTCAAGCTCAAAAAAATCGACCTCAAGCAAACCCTGCCAGTAAGCGAGCGCGCTTGGCGCATGCCTGGCTCGCGCATGTTCATCGACCCCAAGATGAAGGTGCCGGTCGAAGACCTCATCAAAGGCATGATTGTTCAGTCAGGCAATGACGCGACCGTGGCCTTGGCCGAGGGCGTGGGTGGCACCGTGGAGCGCTTTGTGCAGCTCATGAACGAGCAGGCCAAGGTGCTGGGCATGAAAAACACCGGCTACAAAAACCCTGAAGGCCTGACCGAGGCGGGCCACACCACCACCGCGCGTGACCTGAGCCTCTTGGCCTCGCGCCTGATGCGTGACTTTCCCGAGTACGTGCCTTATTACGCGGTGCAGAAATACCGTTACGAGGGCACGCCCAAGGCCAACGACACCAACCGCAACCTTCTGCTGTTCCGTGACCCGAGTGTGGATGGCCTCAAAACCGGCCACACTGAGGCCGCGGGCTACTGCCTGATTGCCACAGCCAAGCGTGAAGCCCCGGGCTTGGGCGCGGGTGGCGCAGCGGGCCAGCGCCGATTGATCAGCATCGTGCTGGGCACGGTCAGCGAGCAGGCGCGAGCCAACGAGTCGCAAAAGCTGCTGAACTGGGGCTACACCGCGTTTGACGCCATCAAGCTGTTTGACGGCGGGCAGGCGGTGGTCACGCCCAAGGTTTGGAAGGGCAACGAGTCGACCGTCAAGCTCGGCCGGCCTGCAGCCATTGTGGTGGCGGTTCCGGCGGGCTCTGGCGGCAAAATCACCACCCAGGTGGTGCGCCCGGATCCGCTGGTCGCGCCCCTGACCAAGGGTCAAGAGGTGGGGGTGCTCAAGGTGGTGCTGGCTGACCAGCCGCTCATCGACGTGCCTTTGACGGCCCTGGAGCCGGTTGCGCAGGCCGGTGTGATCGGCCGCGCCTGGGATGCGGTACGGCTCTGGATCAAGTGATTTGCCTCTGACAAAGAGGCTCTTAAAGAGGCTTTTGAGCCCGCTTTGCGCCTAAAGCCGCCCTGCTGACCTAAAAGCGGGTACACTAGAAGGCTTTTCGGAATTTCCGAAGGGATTCACGTTTTCGTTTTAATCAAACGTTGAGGGACGTTTTAATGCCAACCATTAACCAACTAGTGCGTCAGGGGCGCGAGGTCGAAACGACCAAATCCAAGAGCCCTGCGATGCAAAATTCTCCGCAGCGTCGCGGTGTGTGCACCCGTGTGTACACCACAACGCCTAAGAAGCCTAACTCCGCTCTGCGTAAAGTTGCCAAAGTGCGCTTGACCAACGGTTTTGAGGTGATC